>NZ_JBUEFZ010000040.1:0-47071 GCF_054963715.1 Streptomyces sp. STAM6
AGTGAACCCGCAGGTCAATCCCCAGGTCAACCCCAACATCAGCCCGCTGATCTCACCGGCGAGCGCACCTCAGCTGTCACCGGTCGGCCTCGGACAGGTCGCGGCACCCCCCGTCGGCCAGCTGGGGCTTCCCCGACTCGGCTGACAACCCGTCAAAAGGCTGGCCCGCAAACCCTCTCTCTTTCTCACCTTCCCTCATTCGCTCGACCATACGGAGAAGTCATGCGCAAGCTTCGCTCGGCAGTCCTCGTCAGCGCCGTCATCGGCGCCGTCGGATCCCTCACCGCCCCTACGGCTCTCGCCGATGACATGGGCAAAGACCTTGAGATCATGCAGGGCATCGAGTGCCGCTCACACGACATGAACATCGAGGTGCTCGGCAGCGTGGGCGCCCTCACCGGCCTGGCAGGCAACATTCTCAACGGCGAAGGCTCGCCGGGTGCTCAGAAGAGCCACCTCGGCTCGGACATGGGCTGCAACAGCCAGGCGCTCTGACCTGTCCGACCGTAGCTTTTGAGCGCAAGCCCCGCCCCTCAGGGCGGGGTTGGCTCGTTTACCGCCAACGCCTTCTTCTTGCTCACTCGGTTTCCCCCCGGCTCTTGACCGGCGGGCATCAGAACGCGAGAGCGTTCGAACCAGGGGGAGGTGCGGCGAGCCTGGAACAGTGGCGGTACCAGGGGCGGCGGGCAGCATCGGCTCCTGGGCGGGGAATCCGCTGCGCGGTGGGGCGGCACGTCTGATCCTGCTCGACCGCGTGCCGCTGCGCCCGGAAGCCGAGAACGAAGGCGCGCACGGGCGGTGGACTGGCGGGACGTGGCGGCCACGCCGAAGCGGCCACGGCGCCGCGGACGCAGTGGAGCCTGGAGGCGGTGCGGCGCGCGGGAATCGAGACGGGTGGTACTGGCGAGCAGCAACCGTGTGTCCGGCCTCTACGCCGCCGGGCATGTAAACCGGTCGACAGGAGTCGCTCGCCCCGACGGCCTCGACGGGGTGAGCACGGTGGCGGTCGAGGCCCTCGGACAGTTGTGGGCGGACGGGATCCGGCTGGTCTGCCCTGTCGCTGAAGGCCGGTCTGGACAGACGTGGGCCCTGGAAAAAGTCGCTACTTCTTCCAGGGCCCAGCCTCGACGAGGAACGCACCCCTTCCAACGACACCGCGCCGCAGAAGTTACGCGGCGCCCGCGCACTGCCTGGCCGCCAACCTTCGAATGGCCTTCGAGCACGGTCGACGCCCGGTACCCCGGCCGCCGTGCCTTCGAGAGTGAGCCACTAACGCGCCATCAGAAGCCTTGCGGCCAAGGACGGAATGCGCTTGACCGCGGGCTCGGGACGCTCGGAGCGGGGCTTGTCTTCCGCGGTGCGGACGCAGCCGGAGCCGGTCACCGCGAGCTTTTCGGCGGTGGGGCGGTCGACGAGTTGGACGGAGGCGGAAACACATGTGAACCGGACCGGTGTGTCCGAGCCGGGGCGGGAACGTACCGCGCCTTTGAGGACGGCGGGTCCGTCGACCTTCACCACTGCGCCGCGGCGCTGAGGGGTGATCGGCCCGTTGCAGCGTCCTGTGACCTTTCCGGACGACGCCACTGTGAGTCGACCGCAGGTGAAGGTCGCTGCGTTGGTTGCCGTGGCCGTCGCAACTGCGGGGCCGTCCTTGGCCACCGCGACGGCGGCCGCGGTGCTGACGATGCCATCGTCCGCCACCGCGACGCCGGTGCTCGTGGTCAGCCCGGCGACGGCAAGCATCAGCGCGGCGGTCGTGGAAACCCGCATGCGCATGCGGATCAGCTCCTTCACTGCTGTGGGGAAGGCTTCCTCTTGTCGGAAGATTCCACAATTGTTCCGGAAAGCCACCCCGACACGACCTCTGTGCGCCACGCATCACTCCGCCGCCGCACCGCATGCCGCACTGGTGAGTTGCCGGTGCCCGCCATGTCTTCCCGGGACCAGGGACCGGCGTGCCCGAAAACCTTGCCCAAGGGACTGCCAGGCTGTCGCGGGAGTCGACGGGTTGGGGGGTACCGGCTGCGTCCACCGGAATGCCGAGCCTTCACGGAAGGCGCCCTCGTCGAGGCGTTGCACGGTCCTGACCGATCCCTGCCAGGACGGCCAGCGCTCCACGTCGGTCTGCAGCTTCCAGACGGTGCGCAACGGGGCGTTGATCACGATCTCCGACCTGTGGCGGACGAGAGCGCCGGGGTCGACGCCCTTCCTGCCACAGGTGAGGGACTTGCCCTGGTGGGAGGTCTGGAGGTCGGCGGCCCCGGCAGGTGCGGCGGCGGTGACGAACAGGCCGAGGGCGAGCGGGGCGGCTAACAGTGCGGTGCGGATGCCGGTGCCGCGGATGTCGTACATCTGCTTCTCCTCTTCGGCGCGCGGGAGTGAGCGCTGCTCGTCACGGGTGCGGCGCGTCGTCGTGCCGGACCCTCATGATTTAGAGGATCACATCTTTGTTGGAACATATAACCAATAACCGGTTGCCTGTTGGTGATCGTGGTGGATGCAATGTCCCGGCATGCTCCCCTGGTGCACCCGCGACGGCGAGATGAGATGAGATGAGCGTGCACCTCCACGCCCGCCACTTTGCGATCCGGACGGCCTGCAACCGAATCGTCACACAGGAGACGCTCACACATGAATACGCTGCCATCACCGCCTGAAGCGGCACTGACTGACGGGTCATCCGTCAAGATCGGCGCTCTCGTCCCGCTCACGCGGCCGGGCTGGGTCGAGGCAGGCCGGCACTTGCTCGCTGGACTCGAGCTGGCCGTCCGCGAAGTCAATGAGGCCGGCGGGGTCGACGGACGCCCCATTGAGCTTGTGGTCCGAGACACCGCTGCTGATCCGAAGAAGGCCGCGGCGGCCGTGGATGAATTGGCCCGCTTGGGCGTGGTCGCCTTGGCGGGGGAGTATCACAGCGTCGTCGCTCGCGGTGCCGCAGCCAGGGCCGACGCTCTCGGCCTGCCGTTCCTCTGCTCGTCGGCGGTTCTCGACGCACTCACCGAACAGCCGACCGAATGGGTCGCGCGCCTCGCACCGGCGCAGTCCTACGGGTGGCGGCTCTACGCAGACTTCCTCCTCGGCGCGGGACACAGCCGGATAGCCGTAGCGATCGAACCGAGCGTCTACTGGGCGTCCGGAGCCCGCATCCTGCGGGACCACCTCGCCCCGCACGGCGGCACCGTCGTCGAACTCGACATGCGCGCGCTCACCCCCACGACCCTCTGTGCCGAACTCCTGGCCACGCGCGCGACCGCTCTCCTTCTTCTCGTCGGCCACCCCGAGCGGGCGACGTCGATCGTCAAGGCCGTCCTCCGAGACCAGCGTCTGGCCGACACCCTGATCGGCGCTCCGGCCGGGCAGCCGGAGTTCGCCGAATGGGCGGCCCTGCTGGGCGACGACAGCGCCGCGATCCCCTTCTTGCGCTACCTGCCCGAGCGCCTCGGCCCACTCGGTGTACGAGTCGAGACGGCCCTGCGCGAGCTGCTGGGCCGAGCACCCTCCTTCGTCGCCTTCGAGGGATATGACACGATCCTCGTCCTCGCCGCTGCGCTGCGTTGTCACGGCACCGGCCGGGTCGCCGGCCGGGCACACGTTGCCGGAGCCTGGCCGCACGTTGCCGTCGAAGGCACCCGAGGGCAGATCCAGTTCTCCCGCACGCCGGGCATCAGTGTTTGGCAATGGGGTCGGACACCGATCCAGGTCGCTGACCGAGACCCGGCCGACCCTCACCGCTTTCGGGTCCTTCACACCAACTGAGAGGCCACGGACGACCCACTGCCCCGATCTCGCCCGGCTGGCGTCTGCCCACCGTCCACGCGGTGAGACCGGGCTCTCGGCCCCTGGAAGGGCGTGCCAGGACGCCCGGGAAGTCAGGTCCGTCTGACGGACGGGGCCGGCACGCCCCGGGTTCGGCGTCGGCGCTCTCTTCGGCCGCGCCGACGCTGAGCATGGGCAGGAACCCGGCGTGCGGCTCGACCGTCCGTTCGGATCACGGAGGGGGGCTTTTCCAGTGATTTACGTGGGGACGCGCGCGCCGCACGTGCCGTCATGGGTACGCCCTCTCCGCAGAGGACGGCCTTGCGACCCAAGAGGAGATCAGCCATGTACGCAGTGGTTCGGCGGTACGAAGGGGTGACCGATCCGGCTGAGGCGGGACGCCGGGTGAACGAGGAGTTCGTGCCGCTCCTCCGCCAGGTCCGCGGCTTCGTGGCCTACTACTGGATCGATGCGGGGGCCGGCGTCATGGTGTCGACCGGCGTCTTCCAGGACAGGGCCGGTGCCGAGGAGTCGACCGACAGGGCGAAGGACTTCGTACGAGACCGCCTTGCCGCTCTGCTCCCCAATCCGCCCCAGGTCACGGCCGGGGAGGTCGTTGCTTCTTCGTAGGTCCGCCGACCGCAGCCATGGGCTCCTTCGGCAGCCTTCAGCCGAGCTGCTCGGCCAGTCCGACGATGATGCCCTCGGGACCGCGGACGTAGCAGAGCCGGTAGCTGCTCTCGTACTGTGCGATCTCGCCGACGAGTTCGGCCCCCAGGCTGCGCAGGCGGGCAACGACATCGTCGATGTCGTCGACTGCGAACATGATGCGACGAATGCCCAGCGTGTTCACCGGCGCGTCCTTCGGCTCGGCACTGATCGCCTTCGGCGCGTGGAACATCGCCAGCTCGATCCGGCCGTGGCCGTCCGGTGTCCGCAGCATCGCGATGTCCTGCCGGGCGCCGTCGAGCCCAATGACACGCTCCACCCAACGCCCCTCGACGGGAGCCTTGCCCTCCAGCTCCATTCCGAGTTCGACGAAGAACGAAATAGCAGCATCAAGGTCATCGACAACGATGAGGACGTTGTCCATCCGCTGGATCGTCATGCCGAGTCTCCCAAGTGAGTGCGCGGCCCCTGTGGGGCATCCGCCCCTGAGACGGAGTTGCCGGGCCACTCTCGACATCTTCTGCGGCATTCCCTTCGAGAACCACTTGACGGGGCGGCGCCTGGCTCGCGCCGGCATCGGTGCGGTCGTAAACACCGCAGGTCAGAGCATCATCTGCCATCCTGCAAGTCACCATCCGCGCAGTCGACCCGTGGAGCGCTCGGCTCAGCGAGTGACCACCACCGTTGACGGCGCACGCCCGTCTTGAGTGGTTCAGGACAAAGGGGGGTGCGGCCGCGTACACACGGCATCGGCACTCTGGCCCCCGCGCCCCGCGGTGACCACCGCCACAATCGTGGTTTGGCTCCGACACGTGATGGGCCGCAGGGGGCCGTAGGCGGGCCGGCCCCCGTGCACCCGGGCGTGCGCGTCAGCCGAAAGCCCGCAGTGCTTGGTCTGTGCGGCCGGCCGGACAGATGGTCCCACCTGCCCGGCAAAGCCGCTCTCCACCTGAATCTGACCGCCGGCCCGGCCCTTGCACGAGTGCAGGGGAAGTCAGCATGCGGCACCCGGGGTCTCGATACTGGGCCACACCTCCTGCCGCATCGGGGCCGTAGCGTGGCCCGGCCTGGCCCGTAGCATTCGCCCAGGGCGACGTCTCCGAGCATCCGCCCAGGGCGACGTCTCCGACGCCCGAAAGATCGCCGCTTTCCACGCGGCCACACGAGTGCCTTGACCGACCGACTCGAACTCACTCGGTTGGAGGCCCTGGTCCTCCTCGTGCCCACAGCGTGAAGCCAGGACCTGCTGCTGCCGTACTCAGAAAGCGAGCAGCCGCTGAGGGGACGACGTGAGCCAGGGGCGTCATCGATTCACCGACTCGATGCCCCGGCAAGGTCTCGCTGGGACCGGTCGGCACTACCCATCGAACTCGCCGATGAGAGCGACGTGATCGTCAGGGTGTGGTGAAGCCGCGAAATGTCACGTTCTTTCGGCTTTCGAAACCAAGCCGCTCGTAGAGCGCGATCGCGCTGGTGTTCGCCTCGGCGACGTGCAGGAACGGTCGTTCCTTCCGCGCCAGAATGCGGGTGACGAGGGCTGTGACCAAGAGGGCGGCATGGCCGCGACCGCGTGCCTCGAGACTCGTGCAGACGGCGCTGATCTCGGTCCATCCCGGAGGCCGGAGCCGTTCGCCCGCCATGGCCACGAGCCTGCCGCCCTCACGGATGCCGAGATAGGTGCCCAGTTCCTGAGTGCGGGGCCAGAACGGCCCCGGTTGCGTCTGCGTGACCAGGTCGAGCATCTGGGGCACGTCGGGCGCGCCCAGCTCGACCACCTCGATGCCGGTCACGGGGCGGGGTGCGTCCGGGGGGTGGCCGGGCCAGATCATCTGTCGGCCTTCGAGGACGAAAACCGGCTCCCAGTCCGGTGGCGGGGTCGCCGGGCAACTGAACATGTCGGCGAACGCCTCACGGCCGAGCAGCGTCGCGAGGGCGGTCCAGTCCGACGCGTCCGCGTCGGCGGGTATCGCCGAGAAGGTCGCGACTTCCGTCAGGTAGGTGGCGGCCCGGCCGAAACGGCGCCCGAGATGTGCATGGCGGCCGCGGAGCGACTCGCCCACCGGGTCGTCAAGTGCCGCGATGTCACCGCTCAACATGGTGTTGTGCCTTTCCTGGGCCGGGGCCGGCCGGTGCGGCGTAAAGCCACCGGTGCGTTCCCCAGTGTGTGGATCTTGCCGACGAGTCCGGTAGGCGCCGAGATCATGGGTCAGCAAACATTATCCAACGCCCCCGCGCCGGAGTCGGCCGGTGGGTCTTCCGTCTCCACGAAGGCCGAGGAGCCCCGTCGAGGCCGGCAGCGAGGCCGGCAGCGGGGGCGGCAGCGGGGGCGGCCCGCGGCAGGTGCGCGCGGGCCGCCTCTTCTCCAGGACCGCAGTCCCTCTGCGTTGTCCCACTGAGGCCGTACGGCTGTCCGTGCAGCCCCCGCGCGGTGCAGGCGGGCTCGCGCGTGCCACGGAGATGCGGGAACCACCCGGAAAGCCCGCCGGAAGTCGTCTCAGCCACCGGCCCCCCTGCGCCCCGGGGCCGCCGCACACTGCCACACGGAGTGCTTCCGTTCTCGAACCAACCCTGCTTGCTCATGAGGAACTCGGTGGGCAATCACGACCCGCACCGGGAGCGGGCAGGCTGACGCGTACGGCGAGATCACCGTCAGCTCATCAGCAGCAGCCGGGTCTGAGGCACGAGCTTCCGGTTGACGCTGGTGCTCTGTACGAAGATGGTGAACTCGTCGTTGTGGTCGGGCTTGACGCGGACTTCGGTGTCCGGCAGGCCGAGGAGCGCTCGGGCCTCGGGCCCGGTGTACACCCGGTCCGACTTCTTCTCCAGCACCGCAATCTGCTTCCGTGCCTGGATCTTCTCCGACTTGCTCAGCTGGTAGAACGCGCACCCGGTGCGGTATGTGTGCCCGGATTCGACAACCCAGTCCCGGATACCCGCTTCCCGAGTCACCGGTACCAGCTGGTACTCCGAAGGATCGACCGGGGTGAGACCGGCTGCCTCGATGGTGTCCCTGTTGACAGCCTCCGCACCCGTGGAGAACACCGCCCGTGATCCCCGGATGCCCTGGGCGCGGCCCACCATGAACTTCTCGGTCGCCTGCTGGATGACCTGCCCGGCCTCCTCCAGACCCTGTGTGCTCGTGGCGTCCCAGATGGCGATGTTGTCCTTCGGGAAACCGTACTGCATGGCCTCGCGCTTGCCCATCTGGTCCGGAACGAGGACGGCCAGCGTCCAGTTGTCCTCCTGGGTTTCGATCATGCCGGCCACGGCCTGAACCAGTTGACCCGGAACCCTGGAAGGCACCTCCGCGCAGCGGTGACTCGCGTTCTCCTGCCCGTCGGTCAGCACGAACGTCAGGAAGCTGTGGTCGCCGTACAGTTGCGCCGTCTGCGCCAGCTCTCGCTGGGATTTCAGTGTGGCCGCCAGCAGAGCCGTCATTCCGCCGACCCGGTAGAGCTGCTTCAGGGACGGCATTCGCAGCACGTCCTTGTCGTAGATGACGCACTCCACCTGGTCCGCGAAGACGTACACCGTGACACGGGTTTCCTGGTCGAGTTCCTCGGACCGGCGGGCCAGATAGGCAATCTGCTGGTCGGCGACTTCGACGACCTTGCCGCTCAGACGCGACATGGACGAACTGGCATCCAACACGAGAGCAACGTGATTGATGTAGTTCTGGTTTCCGGACATGACAGCTCCCCCTCTTCCTCGACTCGATGCTCCTACCGTCTCATCCACCACTGACAATCGATCCTGGCTCCCGGACCGGACACCCGGCCCGAGGGCACAGAAGGAGAGGCCGCACACTGTCACAGCCGGTCCCTCCTCGGTGTTGGTGTACCGGCAGGTTCACCGGCCGCCCCGTGGTCGAGCCCGTCCCCCTCTCGCGCGGGCCTCCGATACCCGCGGCACCGCTGCCCCGACGATCCGCCCCCCGACCCGTCAGCTCCTCGGCAGACAGGGGCGAAGCAGCAGTCGTCGGCTCCCGGACCAGGAGCCGGGGGAGCGGCAGAACTCCACGCTCCGTTGAGCCATGATTCTCCCTTCCTCGCCGGGGGCGTGGCGCGAGAGCCGCACACCAACACAGCAGTAGGTGTCCGCCGGGGTCGAGGGGTCAAGTCGCCTGTTCATCAACCGACTTGCGGGCCATGAAACTGGCGATCCTCCAGTTCGACTCTCCATCGGGGTCCTGCACCAGTTGGGCGGTGACGACGAACCCGGCCCGGGTCAGCAGTCCCGCGAGCTGATCTGCGGGAAGTCGATACGATTCGTAGGACACAGGGTGGTCGCCGTAGGCGTGCGTCGGACGTCGGTGCTCACCTGTGCCCACGTGGCCGGCGAGCAAAAGGTGTCCCCCGGGTGCCAAGGTGCGGTGGAACTCGGCGAACACGACCGGCAGCAGCTCCGGAGGCGTGTGGTGGGTGGAGTAGTACGCCAGGATGCCGCCGAGCGTATCGTTCTCGATCTCCAACGCGGTCATGGAGCCCACTGAGAACCGCAGATGCGGGTAGGCACGTCGAGCAAGTTCGATCATCTTCGGCGAGACGTCGATGCCAAATGGCGATACCCCGAGACCGGCCAGGTGCGCCGTGACCTTTCCCGGGCCGCAGCCCAGGTCCGCGACCGGCCCTCGACCGGAAGCTCGTACCAGTTCGGCGAACGCGGTCAGCATCGAGCGTGACAGGGGGTCCAGCTCGGACGGGTTCTTGACGAGGGCGGCGTAATCGGCTGCGACGGTGTCGTACGAGTCCCGGACCGCAGAGAGGTAGGAAGGCTCAGTCACGTGGCGACTCTAAACGGAAGCCGACAGCCCATGGGAGCAACCCTGCCGGGTCGCGCAGCCACCAACAAGTGCTGCGACGGCGCTTTGTGGTGCACCGAGTGCCGGGCGTCATCGCCGCCGTCGCCGCCGGCGGCGGTTTCGCCGAAGGGCGCGGACGCGGCGGCGGACGCGGCCGGAGGCGTCCGGTCGCCTGCGTGCACGGGATGTCGACGGTCCCGTCGCAACCAGGGGTAGCTCCTTACCGCCGGAACCCTGGAAGGCACCACCACTTCCAGGCCAGGAGGGGGGACAGACCGTCACTTCGATAGCGGGCCTGCGCGCAGTCCTGGGGCGAACGCGGTGCTCAGCCCCACGGTTTCACCGCAGGCCTCGAAGGCCGGCGAGGCGCAGATCGATCCAGGGAGTGGTTTCTCCCGGCAGCAGGTACCGCTCGATCTCGGCGAATCCGTGCGTGAGCGCGAACCGCAGACCTTCCTCGTTGGAGGACAGGACCACTGTTTCGATCACCTCGGCACCCAACTCCCGTGCCCGGTCGAGCGCCCGCGCGTAGATCGCCTCACCGAACCCCTGCCCACGATGAGGTACGAGCACGCGGGCGATCACCGTGGCCGTCACCGTGTCGCCAGAGGGAGGCCGCACCGTACTGCAGCCCACGAGGACGTCATCGACGTACACAACCTCGAGGTGGTGGCGCTGCGCGCGTTCCCGTACCTCGTCCATGGACAGGGGGTGCGTAGGGATGATCACGTTGTGGACGTGCTGCCAATCCCTGAGCGTGGCCTCATCGTCCGGTCGCTGGAAGTGAAGATCAGGCATCGCAGTAGAAGACCAAAGCAGGCCTCGGGCGTCAACCCGCTCTGCCTGCACGGGCAAGCTCCACGGGGCGAACGTCCTCAGGCGTCCATCCCGGCCTCCCACTTGCGGCGTCGCAGCACGTAGTCGCTGAACAGGTGGCGGCTCCGGTCGAGAAGAGCGCCCACCTCCGCGTCGCCGCGCTTCACATCCGCAGACGGATGCCACGGGCAGTCCTTTGGCCGACGGCAGCAGAGCCACGGCCGCCTCGCGTACGACACCGGGTGCGGGGTCGTCGAGAAGCGGCTTCAGCAGCTCCGTGTCCCCGAGACCCAATGTCCGCAGCCCTGCCACCGCCTGCGCCCGTACACCGGCCGCGGGATGGGCGAGCAACGGCCGGAGGAGCCCGGCGTCGGTGCGGTCGCCGCACTCCGCCAGTCCGATGACCGTGCCGGGTGCCAGGCCGGGCTCGTCCCGTGCCGCGCACCGCTCCCGGTACCACGCGGTGGGATCTCCTCCGTGCTGCCGTACGACGTACCGAGCGCAGGCGCGCACCAACCCGGATCGGTCACCGAGGAACGACTCCGCCTGCTTCGGCCGTCCGGCCCTCAGCAACGCGGTGACGCCGGCCGACCGGATACGCGGGTTGCGCGCCGTGAGCAGGGGCATGACGACGTCGTCGTACGCGTCTTCCTTCGGCAGGCCGGCGAGCGCGGATGTGGAGCACATGTCCTGGACCACGGTGTCCTCGTCGCGGGCGGCAGCCCGGGCCAACTCGGCGGGGGACAGGGACCGGCGATCGATGGCCAACCCGTAGGCGAACCGCCGCACGGTGCGGTCGGGGTCAGTGAAGAGAACGGCGAGCTGTTCTCTGGGCGCCTCGCGCAGGATCTCCCTGAGCAGTTCCACACCGAAGGTGCCTCGGTCACGACGCCCGAGACGCAGGAGCAGCGGCGCAAGAAGCAGACCGCCGTGCGCCTGGACACTGCCGGCAGGCGACGGAAACGGGACAGCCGTGGCGGGGCGCAGAGCCCCCGCGGCGTGGGCGCCGCGCAGAGATCCCCGCGGGCCGGGCAGCCACGCCGCGCCGGCGGCGAAGTAGGGTTCTTGACCCTCACACCGTGTCAGGCGCTGAACTCGGAGACATCATGTTCACCATCGGAGAATTCGCCCGGCACGGCCGCGTTTCGGTCCGGATGCTGCGTCACTACGACGCGACCGGACTACTGCGCCCGGCCCACGTCGACCTGGCCACTGGCTATCGCTACTACACCGCCGCCCAGCTCGCCCGCCTCAACCGGGTCATCGCGCTCAAGGATCTCGGCTTCACCCTCCAGCAGGTCGGAGAGATCCTGGACGAGAAACTCAGTACCGAGGAACTGCGGGGCATGCTGCGGCTGCGGCGGGCCGAACTTGCGGAGACCGTGGCGGCGACGGCGGCCCGACTGCTTCAGGTCGAGGCGAGACTCCGGTCGATCGAGAGTGAGGGACACATGCCCAGCGACGACGTCGTAGTCAAGAGCCTGCCGACCGTGCGCATCGCCGAGCTGACCGCTGTTGCACCGGACTTCGACACCATCGGGCCGGTCATCCAGCCGCTGTACAACGACCTGATGAGGCGCCTGCGCGCGGCCGGAATCGCCCCGTCCGGGCCCGGTGTCGCCTACTACGAGGACGCCCCGGACGGCGGGGTCCTCATCCACGCGGGCGTCGAGGTGTCCGCGCCGCTCGGGGAGGACAATGGGCTGCGGATCATTGATCTGCCGCCGGTCGAGCGGGCGGCGTCCATCGTGCACCGTGGCTCGATGGAGACCGTACTCACCACCATCCAGACCCTGGGCCGCTGGATCGACGCGAACGGCTATCGCTCGACCGGCTACCCGCGGGAAATCAACCTGGAGTGTCCCGACAACCGGGATGAGTGGGTGACCGAGCTCCAGGAACCGGTAACCCAGGCCTGACAACCGGGGGAGGGGGGGAGTGGGCATCCCGGCCGCACGGACCACGACCAGTCGAAGGCACCGACCTTGGCGGACTTCTGACGACTGTTGGGTCCAAGCGGCCGCCACCCCGCCTCCCCCTGCACGTCTTCGTGAGGTCGCGTGTCGCCGCCACCCGCTGTGACATACGTGGCTTCGTCCGCCTCGTGAACCTCACCGCGGGCGCCCTGGCCCTCGGCCCCGCACGTGATGGGTCTGAACAGGCCCTAGTAGTCACGTGTCACCACGAGGTACGTGCACGCGAGAACAGCGGCGGCACAGAACACGGCCAAGGTGATCAACGCACAGCCGAGCGCTCCCATGGTCCCGGCGATCGCCGCCCAGCCGAGTCGTGTTGCCCGTGCCGCATGCTGGACTGCGTCCTCGTGGTCACTGCCGTGCCAACCGCTATCAGCCATGATTCCCCCGCTTTGACTCTACGGCTCAGCCTTCTCGCCCAGGATCGACGATGGGATTCGTAGGATCTGGGCGGCCGGCGGCCTGACTGTCGGGAGCTTCTCGGTGCACCGTGTCCACCCCCCCCCGCCAGGGGCACCGGCCGCCCACTTGCCGCCTTGCTCCGTTGGCTCGCCCACTGTCCGGCAAGCGTCGAGCTCGAGCACCGCGCCCGTAGCGCAAACCGCCTGGTGGCGATTCCGTCGCCCTGCTCCTCGTCGGGCCGCCCGCGGCTGCGTCGCTGCCGTCGTGAGCTCCGAGCTCGTTTTCCTCGACAACTGCCGGGGGCCAGTGCCGCCCCCGCCGCGGCCGACCGCGTGCCCCAAGCTGCACCGTGAACCGGACGCCGGTGAGCCGGGTGACCGTCGGGCATCGTGGCTGGCCCTGTCAGCGGCGCCGGGCGATCGTCACGCCGTCCCGCACCGGGAGCATCACCGAGTCCACGCTCGTCGGCCGTGATCACGCCGCGGATTTAGAAAACCGGACACTTGAGTCCATGAGCGAAAGAGCAGAGCCACGACCACGGAAGTGAGGCCGGGCGGGGCGAGCACCCCAGCGACCAGCCGGACCACCTGGTGCCGCGCTCGCCCGATCAGTTCAAGGCGCTTGGGCACCCGTTGCGTCACCGCATGGTCAACCCGTTGCGGCAGCGCCCCGCAACGTTGCGTCAGCTCACCGACGTTCTCGGGATGAGCAAGGGCACCATCGGCTACCACGTACGCGTGCTGCGCGAGGCAGGACTGGTCCGGCTGGCGGAGACCCGCCAGGTCGGCGGTACCGAGCAGTACTTCGCTCTTCCGGACAGCGTCCGGCCGCGAGCCGAGCCGCCGGCACTGACGGGAGGGCTGTGTGAACCGTCCACCGTTCCCTCCGGCCAGTAGTCCGCCCGTCGTGCCCCGGCGGCTCGTCAGGAGACCGTTGCCGGGGTGTCCCGCAGGGCGACGTTGGCGTGGCTCTCCTGGAAGCTCTGCTCTGAAACGAGGGTCAGCCGGGCCGAGGACTGGAACTCCGGAATGGTCTTGGAGCCACAGGAGACCATCGTGGTCTTCAGCTTGGCGACGGTCAGGGCGAGTCCTTCGTTGAGGTCGCCCGCGTAAGGGACGAACCCGTCCACTCCCTCTTCGAAGACCAGCCCCTGCCCTCCCTGGCCGTAGCGCTGCCAGTTACGCGCCCGGTTCGAGCCCTCACCCCAGTACTCCTTCACGAAGCCGTCGCGGGTGGGTACCTTGGCGCCGGCCGCCTGGTCGAAGCGTGCGAAGTAGCGGCCCATCATGACGAAGTCGGCTCCCATCGCCAACGCCAGGGCCACGTGGTAGTCGTGCACCAGCCCGCCGTCGGAGCAGATCGGGACGTACTCGCCGGTGCGCTCGCGAAAAGCGTCCCGGGCTGCCGCGACGTCCAGTACAGCGCTGGCCTGGCCGCGGCCGATGCCCTTCTGGTCGCGAGTGATGCAGATGGAGCCACCACCCACCCCGACCTTGACGAAGTCCGCTCCCGCCTCTGCGAGAAAGGTGAACGCTTCACCGTCGACCACGTTTCCGCCGCCGACCGGGATCTCCGGACAGTGCTTCTTCACCCAGGTCAGAGCCTGCGCCTGCCAGTCGCTGTAGCCGTCGGACGAATCGAAGCACAGCGCGTCCACACCCGCCTCCAGCAGTGCGGGGACACGCTCCTGATAGTCGTGGGTGTTGATACCCGCCCCGACGCGCAGACGCTTGGCAGCGTCCACGAGCTGGTTCGGGAAGCGCTTGTTGTCGGTGTAGTCCGAACGGAACACCAGATGCTGGAGGTGCCCCTCGGTGTCCAGCACGGGGAGGCAGTCCAGCCGCTCGTCCCACAGCCGCGCGTTGGCCTCGGAAAGCGTGATGTCGGGCCCGGCGTGGGCCAGGTCGGCGACCGCGGTCATCCGGCCACTGACCGGTCCGGCCAGGTCGTGGCGCTGGGGGTGGAAGTCGCGGGAGGTCACCAGGCCGAGGAGGCGGCCCGTGGCGGTCCCGTCGTGGGTGACCGCCGCGGTGCTGTGCCCGGTGCGGCGCATGACCTCGGCCAGGAGGCTCAGGCTGTCGTCGGGACGGACGTTGGTGTCGCTGGTGACGAATCCGGCCTTGAAGTTCTTCACCTGGCGGACCGCCGCGGCCTGATCCTGGATCGGCTGGTTGTGGTGCAGGAAGCTGAGACCGCCGTTGCGGGCGAGCGCGATCGCGAGATCGGGTGTGCTGACGGCCTGCATGATCGCGGACGTGAACGGGGACTGCAGCTCGATCACCGACGCATCGCCCGCGATGTGCCGTACCAGGGGCGTGCGCAGGTCGACGGTCGTGGCCGAGCAGTCTGTCCGCGTCAGGTTCGGCAAGAGCAGAAACTCGTTGAACGTCCGTGAGACCTCGGCGATGATCTGTGCCACTCGTTCCTCCTGACCCGTCGGCCGGGGCCCGACTGCCCCGCCGTGAGATCGCCCCCGCTTCCAGGGCCTGGGCAGGCAGAGACCGGCGCGACAGCCGTGGAGTGCCACAACTGCGGCAGAGCCCTGACCGGCCCGTGGATCGAACGGGGTGCGGTCGTGACCTGGCACCTTAGCACTGCAACGGTGTTGGCCGTGACGGTGGGACAGTTCCTGGTGGCGGGTGGCCGTGTCGCCCCGGGCCGAGGTTTTCTTGGCCGCGTCGATCTGCCGTTTGGCCTCGGCGCCTGCGACCTTTGCCCGGGCTGCCAACCGGCTCACGGAGGCGCGTTCCTGATCCCTGGCCCCCGGCGATGTGCTGTCCGACTGGCAGAAACTCTCGTACGTCCTTGATGGAGCCGCCGGCCGCGACCTTGGCAGCCGTTTCGTCGGTGCACGCGGCGCGACCGGACAGGCGGCAGGCCCCGGACGAGGGGCTCCAGGGCCCCTTATTGTCGTTGTGCGTGGACTCGTCGTTCGACGTGCTTGTTGATACCGATGCGTGGGAACTCGGCAGTACGGTCCACGTCCGCAGTCTCGGAACTCCCGGGCGGCGAGAGCCGCCCGGGCCCGGTGAGACCGCCGCAGACCGACCACGAAGGGCCACTCACCATCGAAGTCGCTATCGACATCCGACGTTGGTCACTTCTCCCGATACCTCTCGTCGGCCACGAGCACCGAAGTGAAGTAGACCGGCAGGCCGTTCTCGTCCCGCGCTACCTCCTGGGAGGTGTCTCGGGTGAAGGCAAGGGTGACTCCGGGGATGTAGGGGGCTCGCGCGTCGTCGTTATTGACGTGCCAGCCCTTACGGGCGGCGTGGGCGAGGATCTCGTCAGCGGGAGTGCGGAAGACGTCGAGGCCATCCAGCAGGACTTGGACGTCGGGGTCCTCGTCCTCGTCGGGTCCCCAGACGGTGACGGCAGTGACCCGGTGGTCGCGTTCAAGGGCCGCTTGGAAGCCGATACCGTCGTACTCGGTGGACACCAGGTCGAAGTCGCGCACCGCGTCGGCCGGGTACACCCGCGGCGCGCCCCAGGCCGAAACCGCGGCAACCGTTTCGTCGAGCGTCATTCCCAGCCGGACGGGAGCCACGCCGCGCGGCGGGTCGAGGACGAACTGCATGAGGGCCCTTTCTGGTCGGTTGCGGTCACTTCAGTATGTCGTAGTCGATCGTCCAGCCCCGGCGCTCCAGCATCGCTTGGAATTTTCGGTTGTTTTTGAGGCTGTCAACCATATCCGCGATGTGCTTGTCGTACTTGTCGCCGTACTTGGCGCGGACTTCGTCGATGTCCATCTTCATGGCCTGGTCCCAGCGTCCGGCGTCGATAAGGGCGCGCTGGTCGGCACGCCACTGGACGGAGTGCGCCCACGAACCGGTCGAGGACATGTCCCGATGGTCGGCCTTCTCCATGCGGATCGCCGGGCCCATCCCGGCGTCGTTGATGAAGCCCTCCTCGTCGAGGTGAGCGTAAGAGGCTTTGGCCGGGATGTGGTTGATCTCCATCTTGACCGGATACTTCGGCTTGTCGTTCTCGTCCTTGAGGTTGGCCGGGGTCATGCCGCCGTACCAGCCGCCGTCCTCGGTGCACCCCTTGGCGATGAGCCCGAGAGGATCGGTGAGGGTCCAGGGGTTGGTCACGTAGGCGACCGGGTTGGCCGCAGGGGCCAGGCCCAGCGGGTCGGGGCTGGCGTACCGGGCCGTCTCCGGGTCGTAGTGGCGCAGGTAGTTGTAGTGCAGGCCCGTTTCGGTGTCCTCGTACTGGCCGGGGAGGCGCAGTGGGGTGTAGGCAGTCGCCGTGCGGTTCCACCGGGTGCTGCCCCAGGCCGTCCTGCGTGACTGCCATGCCACGTCGCCGTCCTCGGCGACCAGTTCGGTGGGGGCGCCGACCAGGTCGGTGACGATGGCGAAGAACCGCGTGTCGTAGGCGTCCTGTCCGGTGGTCTGTGGACGTCGTTCGAGCTGGCTCAGCGGGCGGTGGTCGTGGGCGTCGTATTCCCACGTGAGAGTGGTGGCGGTGGCAGTGTCCGTCTGTTCTGCCAGCCGGGTGCCGTCCCAGGTGAAGAACACCGACTGGTCGACGCTCCGCCCGTCGGGGGCGATGCGGTGTTTGGCCGTGCGGCGGCCGAGCGGGTCGTACTCGTAGCGCCATGTGACGCCGTCGGGAGTCCGGCAGGCGGTGAGCCGGTTCTCCGTGTCCCAGGTGTAGTGCCAGGTGTCCGGCTTGCGGGAGAGGCGAGTCTTCTGCCTCAGCACCATGCGGCCCGCCGTGTCGTATTCGTAGCGGATCCGGCCGGCACGGAGGACGCGGGTTCCGTCGTAGGTGCGCTCGCCTCGGGCGTCGTCCCTGAGCGCGCGGTCCGGCCAGTCGGCGTGGGCCTGGTTGCCCGCGGCATCGTACGCGTACGTCTCGTTCCACGCCTCTGCGGTGACCCGTAGTGGCCGTCCTACCGGGTCGAGGTGAAACGTGAGGTCGGTATCGGCGATCCGGTCGGTGATCCGCTCGAGGTGACCGTCCGCACGGTAGCCGTAGCCGCGGGAACGGACGATCCGCTCCCCCGCGGTCACGGTGCGGGAGGAGAGCCGGCCCATGCGGTCCCAGGCCGAGGCGAGCGTGATGGGCTGGCCTTCGCCGAGGACCCGGGCCACCTCGCGGCCCCGCTCGTCGCGGGTCATGAGCATCTCGTACCCGTCCGAGCTGAGCTGGGCCCGGCGTCCCGCCGCGTCGTGCGTGTAGCGGGACCGCGCTCCGCTCGGCGTGGTCCGGGCTGTCAGGGCTCCGGCCGGGTCGTACTCGTATCGAGTGGTGCGGCCGTTGACCGTCTTGGCCAGCAGCAGTCCCCCCGTGTCCCGTTCGAGGACGACGGTCGACGTCGGGGAGGTGAGCGAGACCAGCCGACCCGTCGGGTCATAGCCGTAACGGGTGATCTCACCGCCGCTGTTCTTCTCCACCACCCTGTCCATGAGGTCGTAGGCGGTGGTGATGCGCTCCCCGAGCGGAGTCGTACGGGCCGTCGTGCGCCCGGCGGCGTCGAGTTCGTACGTCAGGGTGCGGCCGTCGAAGTCGGTCTCGGCGACCAGCTGGCCGGCTGTGTTGTAGGTGTAAGCCCAGGTCAGCTCCTCCGGGCCGGTCACCTCAATGAGCCTGAGTTCCTTGTCGTATCGGAACGCGTACCGAGCGCCGTCCGCTCCCGTCCGGGCGGCCAGCTTTCCGAAATGGGTGTACTCGAACCGCGTGACCGCACCTGTGGGGTCCGTATGGGAGGTGCGGTTGCCCTCGGCGTCCCACGTCCATGTCTCCGTGCCGCCGTCCGGGTGCGTGGCGCGGGTGGCCCAGCCTTCGGTACTCCACTCCGTCGTGTGTTCCGCGCCCAGCGGGTCGGTGCCCCGGACTGGACGGCCGAAGGCATCGCGCGTGAGACGGTAGGTGTTGCCCAGCGGATCGGAGTAGCTGAGGGTGAGGCCTGCCGCGTTGTGGGTCATGCAGTGCGTGGCGCCCGACGGATCCGTGCGCGAGGTGAGAGCGCCGCGGTCGCCGTAGGTGGAGCGGACGGTGGTGCCGTCGGGGGCGATGACGGCGGTGCGGTTGCCCCGCACGTCGTACTCCTGCCGCCAGACGCTGCCGTCAGGGCCGGTGACGGTGACGGGCAGGTCCAGTTCGTTGTACGACGTCAGGGTCCGGGTCCCGTCGGGGCGGGTGACAGACGTCAGGTTGTCGCGCTCGTCCCAGGTGAACGTCGCGGTGCGACCAAGTTGATCGGTCCGCGAGAGGAGGTTGTCGTATGCGTCCCACTGCCGGTACACGGTGTGCCCGAGCGGGTCGGTCTCCGTGACGACCTGACCGATTTCGTTGAAGCGGGAGGTAGTGACCGCTCCTGTGGCATCGGTGAAACGGGTCACCCGCTCGGCGGCGTCGTAGGAGAAGCGGGAGGAGAGGAATCCGTCGGGGCCCACGGTCTCCACGACCCGGCCGTGCTGATCGTAGACGTAGCGGTACGTCGAGCCCAGTCGATCGGTCCACGACGTGACCCGGCCGGCGTCGTCATAGGTGAAACGCAGCGCGACGTCTTCACCGTCGCTGCCCCGGGCGTCGGAGACGGCGGTGAGCCGGTCCTCGGAGTCGTAGACGAACTCGCTCAGCGCCTGCGAACCTTCGCCGGTCCGAAGGGCGAGTCCGGTCACGAGCCCGTGCTCATTGCAGGTGACACCGACATGGTAGCCACCGCTGTGCACGACGCTGACGGGTACTCCGCCGGCGTCCCGCTGGATGCCGATGGTGTTGCCGTTGCGGTCCTCGATGCGGCTCAGCCAGTAGAACTGGTCGCCGTGGTAGGGGTTCCCCGTAAACAGTCGTGTCTGGCCGGTGTGCGGCTCGTCCACTGCGTAGGTGACCTGCCCGAGGCCGTCCCGGGAACGCAGGCTCAGGCCGGCCGTCCGGTTCGACGTGATCGGCAACAGTCTCTCGCCGCCGTCAGGGAGCCGGGGGTAGAGGAGGAGGGAGCCGTCCTCCCGGGCCCAGGCCGTCGTGCCCGCTGCGTCGACCGAGATCTCCAGTCGCTCGTCGAGCGTGGACGCCCAACCTGCTCCGAAGCAACGTCCGTAGTGGTACCCCGACACATGAGTGCGGCGCAGGACGAGGGGAAGGGTGCCGGGCAGCGTCAGATCGGTCTGCTGAAGCAGCATTTCGCCGCTGGCGATGTCCACGGGGTCGGTCTTGCAGCGGCGTTTGCTGAGGCTGATGCCCTTGCCGCGAGGATCGCCGAGGGCGTCCCGTGTCGAGTCGGGCGTCCGGCGCGCGCCGTTGCCGCGGTTCCGGCCGGCGCTGCTGCCACCCCCGCTGCTGCTGTCATGGTCGCCCTTGTTGAGGCGGGCGAGACGGTCGCGGGTGTCGAGATCGTTGTTCTTGTGGTCGACGGATATCTGCTTGACGGCCTTGGGCAAGGTCTTGCCTATGTGGTCGCCCATGTTCTTGGCGGACTTCACCAGGGCGCCCATGGCTTTCTCGATGACCGGGTCCAGGGCATCGGCGATGTCGTCGCGGCCCTTGTTGCGGCCCTGGGCCGTCTTGGCCTTGGTCAGCTTGCCGGTGGTCTTGCCGTGGATGCCGACGCTCACGCCGTTCAGCTTCGTGCCGGCGTTGTCGTGCTCGTCGTGCTCGATGTGGAAGCCCTTGCCCTTGGGGCCACCGCCGCTGCCGCCTCCGCCCGCGGATGCGAGGTTCATGCCCTCCTTGGCGCCCTGCACACCCTCGTTGAAACCGTCCTTGCCGGCCTGCTTGGTCTGATCGAGGTTCACACCGTTCTGGACGCCCAAGGCGTCCATGCTGACCTGGACCACCAGGTCCGCCGCCATGTTCTCCAGCGCCGCCACCGCCGGCTCGGTCATCACCGAGACGATGTGACCGACCGCCTCCTCCATCGCGCCCGTGATGAGCTTCAGCAACTGCTTCTTCGTGAACGCGATCGCGCCGGCACCCAGCAGCGCGGACAGACCACCGGTCACCGGGATCAGCGCCATGGCGAGACCGGTCTGGCCGGCCAGGATCCCGAGTTCCGCGACCGCCTTCCACTTCATGGTCTCGATCGCGCCCGCGGCCATGTCGAGTGCGCCCGCGATCGTCCGGGCGGCGGAGATCATGTCCTTGAGGTGTTTGCCCTTTACCTTGCCCCAGTGCTCGTTCAGCGCCTCCATCGCCTCGCCGTGACCCGACGACAGCAGACGCTCCATGTGGTTGTTGGCGAGCTGACCGTCGTCGGCGAGATCGTCCGCGAACTCCCTGAGCGCGTCCGCCATCTCCCGATAGGCGTCCTCGTCAACGTTGGGCCAGTTCACCCCCACCAGGTCCAGCAGCGTGTCAGCCCAGTCCGGCACCGTGACAGCCAAGTCCCACTCCCCGTCAGACCATTCGCGAAATCAAATAGTCATACCACGAGGGACTTTGACTGCTTGACGCCTCATGGCGGATCGGGACGGCAAACAGGTCCCCTTGAGGCCCTCTTCAGGACGCGGGCCGCGCGGCGGAGCCCGGCTTGAGGGCCCTGTCGTCCAGCTTCCCGCCTGTCAGCGGTCCTCAGAAGACTGCCGTAGTCGCCCGGCCGAAGCGCGGCGGCCGGCCGTCGCGGGAACCGCGACTCGCGCGGTTGCGAGCCCAGCCCGCCTGACGAACGGCTCTGTATCCGACGTGGTCGGCTTCGCCGGGCAGTTCTCCTGGGCCCTGTACAGGTTGGACCGCAAGGAATACGGCGATGTCCTGTCGAGTGATCAGTTCCTCTGCACCCGGGCTGCGGTCGTCGCAGCCGGCCGGCGGGAGTACGAGAGCGGACTTCGGGACCCACAGCGGTTCACGCCGTACGCCAACGACCGCGTCTGGGCCGAAGCGCTGCTCTACGTACCCGACAACGCATACAAGCAACTGACCGGCGACGAATGGGACCGCAGCACCCGATACAGCTACGAGTCGTACTCCCACAGTGCCGTGTCGACCGACGCATTGGCGCCGAGGTCGCCCCTGCCTCACCATTTGAAACGAGGTCATAGCGCTGACTCGGCAACTGCACGCATCGTGACCCTCATTGGCAGCCTCCGGCGTTCGATCAGGGGCACCCGGTCCCCGGAGTCGTCGGAGGTTCGCCGCGAGGGACGCGCACAGTCGCTCGGTCGCACGCGGCCGGCAGAGTGCAGGCCCCGGCACGCTCCGCGACGTCGTCGAGCGGAGCTTCGGCCCATCCCTCAGTTGAAGCGACTCGCCGTCACCCGGGAACGGCTGCGCCCGACCGTCAAATTCGAGAGCCGCCTCCCCGGGCCGCCAAGTACCATCCCCGAATGCCCGACATGGACACGCTGATCCCGTCGGCCGGACAGGCCGACACCGACGCCCTGCGCACGTACGACGCCGAGCACCTCGCCCGCTATGTGGCCGACCCGTCCCACCCCTGGTGGCGGCGCAGGCCCTGCGCGCAGGCGCTCGCCGGACGCGTACCGGAGGCCTGGGTCGGCGCCCTGCTCGACCGGGTCCGCGACACCGCCGACGTCGCCGAGGTGCGCGAGGTGCTGCTGGATCTCGTCGGTGACCGACCTGAGCTGCTCCCCTGGCTCCGCCACGACGACCGTCGCCACGAGAAGTCGTACGGCATGCCCCAGGCGTTCCTCAGGACACGCGGCCTCATCGGCGACCTCACGGCGGCCGAGGAACTGGCCACCCTCGCCGCCGACCCCTGGCGGCACAGCCAGGACGCCGGGGAGGCTGCCCTGGACGCGCTGGTCGAGCGGTACGGCGTCGAGGAGGTTCTGGCGCGGCTGGGGGACGAGCGCCCCGAGGACCGCCTCTTCCGCCTGCGCATGCGGTACCGCGCCGGTGAGGACGTGACGTACGCGCTCGCCGATCCGGACAGGATGGTGGCCCACCGCGCCCACCTGCTCGCGCACGACGCCGACCGGCTCCGCTCGTACGTCGCCGAGGCTCCCACCACCGAGGCAAAGCTCTGGGCCGTCCAGGCGCTGCACCAACTCACCGACGACCTCGACGAGACACGCAGGCTCTACGAAGCACTCGGCAGCCCCCGAGTGGAGGTCCCCGGGCTCGACGAGGAACTGCGCACGCCGATCCTCCACGAGTACGTGCCCTGGAGCCAGCGGCTCACCGACCCCCGCTGGCGCGTCGAGGCCCTGTGCGCGGAACGGCCGGCTCCGCACGACGTGGAGGGCTGGCTGCGCCGCGCCATGGAGGCCCTCACCGCCGCGGACCTGGCCCCGCGACCGCCCGTCTCGTGCGGGCTCCACCACCAGCAGGGCGACGGGACGTACGACGTCATCGAGTTCGGCGACAACGAGGTCTGGATCAGTACGCTGGGCCGGTTCGCGTTCGCGCACGAGGGCGGCGCCGTGGCCCGCCCGGCGCTCGAGGCCGCGGGCTTCCGCTGGATCGACGAGGAGACCGAGGCCATACGGGTCACCGACCTGTACGTGTACTACTTCGGCAGCCGTATCCCCCTCACCGTCGACACCCTGCTGTTCTACTGGCAGGACTGAGATGCCGTCCAACCTGCCGGCCAGGCCGCGCCGCCTGACAGCCCGGCAGGCGCACCGGTCGGCGCGCCGGGCAACGAGGCTGGTGCCCTCGTTGCGACCGGTGGAGCCCTGAACGGAATCGGCCTCCGCCGAGGCGGGCGACCGGTGGAGGTGGCGTGACCGCCAGGGGAGATCTTCGTGTCCGGCCCGCCACACCCGCGGACCGTCCGGCGATCGGCGAGAGGGCTGCAGGTACGGCACGCCCGGACGCCCCGAGCCCTGACCGCGTCCTGGGGGCGGCACGACCGTGGGGGGCCCACTCGACGTCCTACGACGCGGCGGGCCTTCCGGCGCCGCTGGCCGGACGAGACAACCAGATGGTGGGGGCTACTCACCCATGCGGTCTCGGACGTGGGCCTGGAAGACGTTTCGCTCAGTGCCCTGGTACGGCATGTCGGGGCAGGCACTGCCCTGCCGGCCGCTGGTGCCGAGGTCGCCCGGCGTGGACGGTGCCGGGCGGGTGCGACGGGTCACCGAGAACGGCCGCATGCAGGCGCGGCGGTTCTGCCAGCAGACCGGAGCCATGGCCGGGCTCCGCAAGGCATTGTCAGAAGCCGGTCACCGTCGCCCAACTGGTGACGTTCACGATGGCGAGCCCGCTGAAGGCCATCCCGCCGAGTGCTCCCAAACCGAGGGCGACGCGCTTGGGAAGCCACCCGCTCAGGCCGCCGGACCCGAGTTGTATAGAGCCCCAAACGAACACCACCATGGCAAGGAGCGCTGTCCAGGACAGGGTTGGGTCCGCTCGGTCCGCGTCATTCTGGAAACGCACGGCGATACTCAAGGCGATGCCCATCAGGACGAACACGAGCCCGACGACCAAACCGGCCACGGGTTTCCCTTCCGGGACGGGCCCACGCTGCGGCACGGGTTTCGTTTTCGCGGTTGTCGCTTCTCCGGAACGCAGCATCTGCAAGGCCGCCTCGGCTGTCGGCCTCTTGGCCGGGTCCTTGTCCAGCAGCCGCATAATGAGCCGGGCCAGCGATCCGGTGTGCTGGAGCGGATCAGGATCGTGGACCAGAACGGCGCGCAGTGACGCAGTGGCACTGGACCGCCTGAAGGGGGAGACGCCTTCCACCGCCCGGTAAAGGGTCGCGCCGAGGGAGAACAGGTCACTTTGCGAGCCTCCGTCGTCCCCCTCGGCCCGCTCCGGCGCGATGTACTCCACTGAGCCGATCACCATGCCGGTCCGCGTGAGCGCGGTGTCGGCGTCGTGCACCGCTATGCCGAAATCGGCGAGCAGGACGCGCCCGTCCTCGGCCAGCAGCACATTGGCCGGTTTGACGTCCCTGTGCACGATCCCGACGGCGTGCGCTGCCCGCAACGCCTCAAGCACCGCCTCGGCGATTCTCGTCACCTGCGTCAGCGACATACCGGCGGCGTCGGCTGAATTGTCGGCGCGCAGCGCCTCTTCCAGGGAGCGCCCGGCCACCAGCTCCATGACGATCCAAGGGACGCCGTCTTCGACCACCACGTCGTGGACAGCCACCACGTTCGGGTGAGTGCGCAACTGGGCGGCGTGCCGAGCCTCTCGCTCCGCGCGCAACACCCTCTCGGCTCGCTCCGAGTCGGAGCCGATCTGCGCCAGCGAGACCTCCTTGACAGCCACATGCACGCGTAGGTTCTCGTCCAGGGCCTTCCACACCTGCCCGAAACCGCCTGAGCCGAGCCTGCCGATGAGCCGGTAACGGCCCGCCACCCGACGCCCTGCATACCCCTCGCGCGACATCTGCCCCCCGCCCAACTCCCATACCAGGGACCAGAATCCCATAACGCGGTGCCGCCAGAAAGAGCTGCCCGTGAGCGCAGCACTGCCGCTGGTCCGGTTCCACGCTGGGTCGCACCGGCTCCGGCGGACACCCCGTATGCCCGCACAACCGTTTGGCGCCTGCTCACCGAGACCGGGCCCGCACGCCAGGGACGCCGGCGCCTGCCCGGGCGCCCGGTCGGGCAGTACACGTTCGTTGACCAGCAGGTGCCCGCTGCCCCGGATCCACGGGGGCGACCAGATGGTCTTCCCGTCGGCATCCAGGAGTGGCTGATCACGACGGTGATCCATCGGCAGTGATCGCTCTCATGAGCCGGGGCCGTAGGCCTTGTCCCAGGTCTTGGAGTGTGTCCCACGTGGGGTTTGGCTGCCCCGCCACTTCACTGCCGGGGCGGCCGGGGCTGGGGGCGACTGCTTGTTACTCTTTCCGATCACGCGAGCCCTCTTCCCAGGATCCTTCGACCCGGTCACTCAAGGGCACCAGGACGTACTCCGGCGCGCGGCCCTGCTGTTCGACGAGGTCATCGTGTGCGTGATGTTCAATCAGAACAAGACCGGCCGCTTCCCCATCGCGGGGCGGCTGGACCGGCTCCGCGCGGCAGCAACTGACTTGAGCAACGTCACGGTCGACTCCCACACGGGCGGCCTGCTGGTCGACTACTGCCGCCGCGTCGGAATCGACGTCGTCATCCGCGGAGTCCGCGGCGTACCCGACCTGGACTACGAATGGCCGATGGCCCGCATGCACCGTGAACTGGCCGGCGTCGAAACGTTCTTCATCGCTGCGGACCCCACCCTGGCCCACGTCTCCTCCACCCTCCTCACAGCGATAAGTCAACAGGACCGTGTCGCCGAATGATTATTTGAGCACGACGAGGCAGTCGTGAGTGTTGGCCGTGGTGACGCCGACAAGGAGTGGCAGCCCGTTCGCGTCCGGCGGGACGTGCATTCCCGAACCGAGTCCGCCCGGTGTCCACGGGGCTCGAACCTGTGAGTTCGTCCCCCTTTTGGCGCGGACGTGGGCGGAGTCGAGGACGGCACGTGAGAGATCGAGGAGGCCGGCGTCGTCGAGCCGGCGCAGGTTCTCCTCGTGGAGCCGGCCGTCAATTTCCTGCCAGGGGGCTTCGTTTGAGATTCGTCTGAGCTTATGGCGCTGGCGAGCATTCGGAATATGGCCCTTCTTCGGGTAGTCCTACTGACTTCCGGCTCGGATGTGTCAGTCTTATGCGCATGGACCGGGAAGCAGCGATGCAGGCCGCGGGCGTCTATCTCATGGCTCACGTACCGGGAGGAGAAGAATGGAAGGTACAAGGCCCCGTGCGGCCGGACACCTCCGAATGGCTTTTCTGTTCACTCCGCCTCGACGCATGGGCGACGATGACGCCGTACACGTATCAGTGAGCAAAGCGACTGGCACATGCTCGCAGCGGGCGTCGCTGACCTGGTCTTCTGGCCGAAGTAGCTGATCAGGGGGCAGGGAGGGGGCTCCGTGAATCCCCAGGGCGCGCCGCCACCCAGGCTTCAGCTCGGCACTCGGATTTCTGGCCGATTTCTCCCGCCGCCTCTTGGCATGCTGCGGCCGCGCGGAGGTCTGCCCTCTCGGCTGCCTGCTGCGGGCGCCCGGATACCGGGTTGCTGCGTCGTTCCTTGCTTGTCACGCGATTCCAGTCTCCTGGGCCGCCTGAGCCGTTCATCCGGCATGGGTGATGGGTTCCGCCGCGAGGGTGGCCACATCCGAGGGCGGGCGGAGATTCGAGGCCTACTCGTTCCTCCGTCCGTCCTTCCCGCTCCACCGCGCTTCAGCGCCCTGACCGAGATCGGGGGCGGCCGATGTGGCGGCCCCACGCATACGGCTCCGATCGCCTGAGGGAGATCCCACATGCCCATACTGCTCCGCCGCGTTGACCGGGTGCGCCCGCGAGACGGCCTGCCGGCCCTCGTGGCCGCGTTATGTCTCCTTGGTGCCGCCGGCTGTTCGCAGCCCAGCGGCGGGGGTCCGTCGGCGCAAGGCATCGTGCTCAACCTCGGCGGCAGCATCGCGGTCCTGGACGACCTCAACGCCGACGCAAAGGTCGTGGCCGGCCGCCCGGCCGGCACCCAGAACCTCGACGTCTACGAACTCGCCGGCACCCGCCAGCTTTCATCCGGGCGGATTCTGGGCATTCGGGACGGCTCCGTGGTGGCTGTCGACCCGAAGGCTCCCGGAAAAGCGGTCCTGATCGCCCCTGCCACGGCGTGGTTCCCGGCGACCGAACCGGAGCAGATCTGGGCCGTCACGGAAGAACCCACTGACACGGCATGCGCCGGGCAGTCCGTTCCCGGGTCCGTCCGTGCCCGCTACACCATCACTCAGTACGCCGAATCCGGCGGTCCGTCCCACCGCACCGTGCAACTGCCGTGCGCGGTCCAGCCCTTCGCGCAGACACCGAATGGAATCCTCGCCCAGCAGACAACGAAGGACATCCCCGCCGGCGGCAACGCCAAGACCGTGCGGACCGGCATCGTCCTCCTCAACAAGGAGGCCACGGCCATCAGTCAGGTACTCGACCAGAGCGGAGCGGTCCTCGCCGCTGCCGGCGGCCGGGTGCTGTGGAAGCGGGACGACTGCACAGGCAACACCTGCATCCAGGTCTACGACGCCCAGGCCAGGACCACACGACCGGCACCAGCTTGCAACACGGGAACCCTCGTCGGCCGGGGCGTACTCGACCCGGCCGGCCGCTGGTACGCCACCGCACTGACCCCCCACAACGGCACCGGCACGCACCTGGCCCTCCTGGACCTCCAGGAAGGCACCTGCAAGAGCATCGACAACGACGAGGCCACGCAGGCCCATGATCTCGACGCCGACGGCACCGCCACCTGGACCCAGGACACCCTGCTCGTCCTCGACGCCCGGTCCGGAACACTCGCCGCCATCGATGCGGAATCCGGCGAGCGCAAGCAGCGCGACCGAGGCCTCGACGTCACTCAGGGTGCCCAGGTCTGGGGAGCGCAGCACGCCCTGGCGTGAGCCCAGGACGTTCGCGCTGCGCAGCTCGGCCGGAAGGATCTCATGGAGCCGGGCCCACGCGCCGACTCACCCACTTGGTCAAGCCGGGGCCGTCGAGGCTCGGACGATCGGGGGACGCCCCAGGCGGGTCAGCTTCCACACCGTGCGCCGGCGCATCGGCTTACGGCGGCCGCACGGTGTGCGCCAGCCCTCGGCGAACCCCGAGAACCACTCGGGTGGTGCCGGGCACCCCGCGCGACTCACTGCACATCCTGGATGCGCTGCTGAACCTGGACGCCGCCGTCGCCCAGCTCCAGACCGGGGGCCACGAGCTCCGCGAGGAGGACATCACCCGGCTCTCCTCGCTCGAGCACCGCAACTGAACTTGCCTGGGGTGCTGGGAAAGCGCAAGCGCCGGTAGGGGAGCTGACGTCAGGCTGCCTGGTACGTCTGACTAAGCCCTGACCGCCGACCTGGCCGCCTGCTCGATCTTCGAGCAGTAGGCTGCACGGGCTTCCTCGTCGATCCGCTTTTCGTGTTCGGGGCGCAACCCGGTCCGGCCGTCGAGGCCCTCGCGCAGGATATCGGCGTGCCCCGCATGCCGGTTGGACTCGCCGAGGACATGGACCATGACGGCGAACAGGTTCGTGTTGGGATGAGGCTCCGGCCACCACGGCACGTGACCGGGGGCGTCGAGGGGAAGCTCGTTGATCGTCGCGTCCGAGTGTTCCCACGTGCGCCGGTAGAACTCGATGATCTGATCGCGGGTCTCGTCCTCGGTCGCCCACAGATCGCTGCCGTTGTAGTCCTGCCACCGGGGCAGCGGTTCGGGGGAAGGGCGGTCGAAGACCTCGCCGAAGTACCTGGCCTCGACGGTGGCCACGTGTTTGACCAGGCCGAGGAGGTTGGTCCCGGTCACTGTCAAGGGCCGGCGGGCGTCGTATTCGGACACGCCGTCGAGTTTCCAGAGCAGCGCCTTGCGGTCCCGCCGCAGTCTCCCGTGCAGGTTGCCTTTCGCGAAATCATCGATCATGGGCATGAGCCTGCCATGCGCCGTCGACGGGCTCGACCTTCGGCCGGCATTAGGGGCTGTCCGATGGGTCGTGTGAGCTGATCAGGGCCGTGGCATAGGCGCAGATGAGCTTCTCCGGAGGCTCCGTCGTCGGGCTCGCTGGCACTGAGAGCTCGTCGCCAATCCGCCCATCCTTGCCTGCGTCGGCCGGTTGAGGAATTTGGTTGCGGTGGATCAGGCGGATGCGGTCATACTCCGGCATGAGTAGAGATGCCGAGGTCATCGTGCTCGCCCGCTGGTCGGACGAGGTGATGGAACCGCTGACCCAGGACGACCCGGAACGCACGTGGCGAGGTCGCTTCGTCCCGATAGCGGGGCAGTGGGGCTACGAGTTCGGATGGGCCCTGGAGTTCGAGAAAATGCGTGGCCGCCAGGGCCTGCTCAGGCACCTGGAGTCGCTGCCGTGGCCGCATCCGCACACGGTGCAGGTTCTGCTTCGCGACCAGGACGACGACTGCTTCGGGCTATGGATGTTCCACGAGGGCCGGCTGGTGGAAGTCACCATTCCGCGCACCGAGCGTTTCCACCGGCCGGCACCGCCCGATGAGGACTTCGAACCCGACCCGGGCATGCTGCTGCGCACCGACCAAAACACGGCTCTGCCCGAGCAGACCCCAGAAGCACGCCGCGACCCCCGCTCACCCTGGTAGACCGAGTTCGACAGCTCATCTTGGGACGTCAGGACTGTCGACGAGCGCGTACTCAGCGAACTGCGCCACCACTACGCAGGTGCCAAGGACCTCGCAACGGGGCGTTTCACTGCGGACGGAGCCATAGGCGGATCGCGGCCACGGTGACCGTCCCATGGAAGACGTACGCCCGTTTGTCGAAGCGCGTGGCGACGGCGCGGAAGTTCTTGAGCCGGTTGATGGTCCGCTCGACCTCGTTGCGGCGGCGGTAGATCGTCTTGTCGAAGCCTGCGGGCCGGCCTCCTTGGCTGCCGCGGCGCCAGCGGTTAGCCCGCTGGTCTCTCGGCTCGGGGATCGTATGCTTGATCTGGCGCCTGCGCAGGTGACGCCGATTACGGCGTGATGAATACGCCTTGTCTCCCCCGACATGGTCGGGCCGAGTGCGCGATCGTCCACCAGCCTGTCGGGGCACACGGATCTCTTCCAGGACGGGAATCATCTGCGGTGCGTCCCCCCACTGACCGGGCGTGATGACAAACCCGAGCGGGCGACACCCGCCCTCTCCAGCAAGGTGGATCTTGCTCGTGAGCCCGCCTCGCGAGCGTCCCAAGGCCTCATCGGGACGGTGACGCGCCGGGCTTCTGCGCCGACCCGGAATCTTCGGGGCATGAGTGGAGACGCCGGCCGCGTGCTGATGAGCGCGGCAGGTCGTGGAATCGACGCTGACCATGCTCCAGTCGATCCGGCCCTCAGCATCGGCGTCGGCCTGGACGGCCCGCAGGATCCTCTCCCACGTGCCGTCCGCCGACCACCTTCGATGACGATCGTGGACCGTCTTCCAGCTACCGAAGCAGGGAGGAAGGTCCCGCCAGGGGAGGCCGGTCCGCTGCCGGAACAGAATCCCGTTGATCACACGGCGGTGGGATTGCCAGCGTCCACCCCGCCCGCGATTCGTCGGCAAGTGCGGCTCCAGTCGAGCCCACTCTTCATCCGAAAGATCTCCCCGCCCCATGTCCCACGGAACGAGTGCCCAGCGGGAGCGTCACGCGACCCATCGGACACGACCTAGTTGTATTGCCCTGTGAGGTTGGGGACGCGGCTGGCGGGTGGTTTGCCTGCGAGCGCGGTGTGTCCGCGGTGGTGATTGTAGGTGTGCAGCCAGCTGGGGAAGGCGTCGCGTCGTTCGGCTTCTGAGCGGTAGGGGCGAGCGTAGGCCCATTCGTCGAGCAGGGTGCGGTTGAGGCGTTCGACCTTGCCGTTGGTCTGGGGCCGGTAGGGCCGGGTTCGCTTGTGGGCGATCCCGGCCGCCGCGAGGGTGTCGCGCCAGTCGCGTGAGCGGTAGCAGGAGCCGTTGTCGGTCAGGACCCGTTCGACGGTGATCCCGGCCTGGGCGAAGAACGTCTGGGCCCGCGTCCAGAAGCCGGTTGCGGTTTCCTTCTTCTCGTCGGCGTGGATCTCGCTGTAGGCGAGGCGGGAGTGGTCGTCGACGGCGGTGTGGAGGTAGCTGTAGCCGGCGTTCTTGCGGTTCTTGCGGCCGGCCCGGCGGCCGAGGACCTTGTGCCCGCCGCCGTCGGGAATGTTGCCGAGCTTCTTGATGTCCACGTGCACCAGCTCGCCGGGCTTCTCGCGTTCGTAGCGGCGTATGTTCCGGCCGGTTGCCCGGTCCAGGTGGGTGAGGCGGGCCAGCCGGTAGCGGGTCAGCACGCGGTGGACGGTGGAGGGGACCAGGCCGAGCAGGTGGGCGATGCGGGCCGGTCCCCACCGGCGCAGGAGACGGACCTTGATGATCCGGCGTTCGGTCCGGGTCGGGGTGCGGCGGGGGCTGTGGTGCGGGCGGGAGGACAGGTCCGTCATCCCGGCCTCGCCCAGGAGCCGGTAGCGGCTCGCCCATCGCTGGGCGGTGGTGGGCGAGACCTGGAAGCGCTCTGCGGCCCGCCGAAGCGGCCAGCCGTCCTCGACCACGCAGCGGGCCAGCCGCAGTCGTCCGGTCTCGGTCAGGGGTGCATTACGGTGGGGCATGAGGGCCTTCTGATCGTTCGGTGCAGATGTCGCAATCCACACCGAACCCGGAAGGCCCTCACCCGTTCAAGATCCCCCAGCCGAGACCTGCATCACCCGTCCACAACCTCCCGGGACAGAACACCTAGTGCCTGCCCGAGGCGTACCGCGGAGTGCCAGGAACGGCAGCCCTCCGGACTGCACCATCTCAGCCTCCTCGAAGCCGTTCCGCCCGTTCGGGCAAGCGCGGCCGGCCGCGGCGCCGACCGGACGTCGTTCTCGCTGACCGTGAGCACGACCACGACAAGTACCGTCGCCTGGTGTGGAAGCTCGGCGTGAAGCCGCTGGTCGCCCGGCGAGGCACCGAGCACGGCTCCGGGCTGGGCACTCAACGCTGGGTTGTCGTTTTGAGGCGCCGCCGCCCGCAGATGATTGCGGCGCCGGTACGCCCGGAGGCGCTGTCGCAGCCGAGGGTGAGGACGGCCTGGTGGATGTCGGCGCGGACTTCCCGGCGGACACGCGGCCGGCGGAACGGGAGCAGAAGTCGACCGCTGTACCGAGGTTCCCGAGGCCGGTGGTGTTCTGGCTCGGCCGGTGCCGTGAGCGTGGCCAGAACGCCATCCGGAGCTGAGCACCTTCGCACCCCGTCCCGAGACCGTGCTCCCCGTCAACTCGCCTCCGGCCCGAACCGGCGCTTGTATGCCGAAGGAGTGATGCCCGTCTCGCGGCGCATCAACGTGCGCAAATTGGCAGCGGTGCCAAGCCCGCTGCGTCGCGCGACCATCTCCAATCGGGCCTCGCCTCGCTCGATCAACCGGCATGCCAGGGCCAGACGTTCCCCCGTGAGCCATGCCAACGGCGTCGTTCCCAGCTGTGCCCGGAAGCGGCGATGCAGCGTCGCCGGACTGACTGCCGCGCGCGCCGCGAGGTCGGAGACCGTGAGCGGTGCGTCCAGCCGTTCCTGGGCCCAGGCCAGGACGGGAGCCAGGGACTCGTCAGGCAGGTCAGGGATCGGGCGCTCCACGAACTGCCGTTGGCCACCGTCCCGGTGCGCCGCGAAGACCAGTCGCCGGCTCACGGAGTTGGCGATCTCCGCGCCGTGGTCGCGGCGAACCACATGCAGCCCGAGATCAAGCGCGGCCGCGCTTCCCGCAGCGGTGAGGACGTCGCCGTCGTCCACGAACAGCACGTCTGATTCGAGGCGGACGGAGGGGAAGCGGGCCCGGAAGGATTCCGCCCACTGCCAGTGCGCGGTCGCCCGGCGGCCGTCGAGGACTCCCGCCTCGGCCAGGGTGAAGGCACCGCTGCAGAAGCCGACCAGACGCGCGCCACGCGCGTGTGCCCGTCGGACGGCATCGAGCACCGCGGGTCGACGGGGCACCTCGACGTCGGGGCGGTTGGGGACGATCAAGGTGTCCGCCGTCTCGGCCGCCTCCAGACCGGCGACTCCCGTGAGCGTGAAGAATCCGTCCCGCATCAGGGTGTCGGGCTCGGGGGAGCAGAGCCTGAAGTCGTAGAGATCACGACCGATCTCCGGTCTGCGCAGACCGAAGACCTCGGTCGCGCAGCCGAGCTCGAAGGGGTTCGAATTCTCGTCGACGATCACGACCACCCGGTGTGCGCCTGCCGCGCCGGCTCCGTGCGAGGATTCTTTCGCCATATGCGATTTCTAGCACTCCCGTCGACCGGGTGAAGCGGCTCAGGATGAGCTCATGACCAACCAGCCCAGGGCCGACCGGCCCATCTCCCTTCGCACGGCTCTGGCCTCCTTCGATGCCCTCTGGAGCCCCCGCATCGTCACGCGCGTCAACGACTATGACGTCCGTGTCGCCAAGGTCGGAGGGGAGCACATCTGGCACACCCACGACGACACCGACGAGTTCTTCCTGGTGCTTGACGGAGAACTGCGTATCTCGCTGCGTGAGCCCGGTGGCGAGCGCACGGTCCTGCTCCCCCGGGGGACGTTCTTCACGGTTCCCCGAGGCACGGAGCACAGGCCGTTCGCACCGTCCGGCGCCGCGATCCTCATGTTCGAGCCCACGGGGACGTCGACCGTGGGCGATCGCCACGACGAGATCCCGGACCACGTGGACGCAACGTCCGGACACGCCCTCAACGCCTGAGCGGTCCGCGTGTGGTGCCCGGGACCGTCAGCTCGTCCAGGACGGGGGCGGCAAGGTTTTGTGCGTCAGCAACGATGCCGCGGGCAGCGTGCGCCGCGGCGTCACCGCGCTGTGTGCCGTCTGTTCACCCTCGTCCCTCTTCCCGCCCGATCGGCCGCCGGTCAGGGCGGGTCGCCGGATGGCGACTCGGCCTCTTGATCGGGGTCGAAGCACAGGACGATGTGACGTGCTCCGCGGCTGCTGAGGGGCTCGGAGGCTGTCATGATCGTGACTCCGGGACCCAGCAGCGCGTGCCGCAAGGGACGCGCGTCACCGTCCGGATGGATATAGGCTTCCGTGCCCAGCTCGTAAAGGGGACCGGCCAGTTTGTCCCGGGTCACATCTCGGTGCAGCTCGGCGATCACCTTGTTGTCGGGGTTCGCTATGTAGGCGGCGCGCAGCTGAGGGAGAACGAATGGTGCCCAGTGCGTCGACCACTTGAGGAGTGAGTACTCCCGGGCCTCCTCGGAGAGGACCATCCAGCGCATGGTGTTCTCGGGCGGGGACCCGCTGGGGAACAGCGCCGCGAACGCATCGTTGTAGACCAACAGGTCCCATTGGACGTTGTTCACGTAGGCCATCTCCTTCTGCCCCTTGACAACCCTTTCCCAGGAATCGGGCACTGTCAGGCCGGCCCGCGGGTTCAGGGGCTGGAGGGGCTGGTGGCCGAGCGAGTACAGGTACATCTGTGTGTACTCGCTCTCACGCATGCGAAGGATCTTGGCGACCTCAAGCAGGTAGTCGGGGGTGGGTGTGAACTTGCCGACCTCGAACCGCTGGAACGTTCCGATGGCCCGGTGCATCAGCTGGTCCATGTCCGATTGGGACAGGCCGGTGATGCGAGGCCCTTTTCGGCCGGGCTTCCTCGGGGGCAGTCCGGCTTCCTCGCGCGTGACCTCGCTCCGCCGCTCACGAAGCAAATGCTGCAACTGGTCCATCGCGCCCCTTCACCTGTCGCCGTTCGCGTTCCGCCCCTGATCTGTCTCGATCACGACCGACTCGATCAAGGCCGTGCATGGTAACCGGCAGTGACATGGCATCACAAAAATGCAGCTCTCGGATCGTGCTCGGCTGTCATCCTCGGCGGGCGCCCGGTTCGCCGTGGGGGACCGACGCGTACCGTCCCGGCCCTCGCAGCGGCGATACGACAGGAGCGGGGGGCACGTGCGATCGCTTTCCCCACCCGCCGGCGGTGCTACGCGCGAGCGGTGCCGAACCGTCGATGCAGGAGGGCGCTCGCGGCCGTACGGACTTCCGGGAGCCGCCGGACCAGCCGAGCCGAGGCGGCGGCGTAGCCGATGCCGAAGGCGAGTGAGACGGCGAGCGCCAGGTGCTTCGAGAGGCCGTCGAAGATCGGGTAGATCTGCCAATGCGTCAGGTAGATGGCGAGGGAGCTGCCGGCCAGCAGGCCGGCGAGCTGGTTGAGCCGGCGGCCGCTCGGGAGAGTGGCGAACCACACCAGGAGCAGGAAGCCGGCCATGACGAAGATTTCGCGGCGTGGCTCGCCCGGGAAGAAGCCGGGGATGGTGGCGGTCGCGGCGACCGTGATGAGGAGCCGTTGGGGGACGGTGTTCGCGCGGGCCGCGGCCCAGCCGAGGGCGAACAGCCAGAAGACGGTGACCGCGTCGGTGATCTGGGTGCGGTCGGGCAGGCCGACGAGTTCGTAGCGGGTGAGCAGCCCCGCGGCGACGAGGGCCAGGGGCATTCCGTACGGGAAGCGCCGCTCCAGACGGTCCACGACGGGCAGTGCCAGCAGGGCGAGCATCGTGAGGAGGATGTAGACGAGGGCTTCGACGAACCAGAGGTGGATGCCCGGGCCCATGTCCTGCGGGAACAGGGCGTTGTGCAGGAGGAGAAGGTTGGAGAGGTCGTAGTCGTCACTGACGAGCAGCGCGAAGGCGGTCCAGGCCATGCAGGGCAGGGCGATCCGCCCGATACTGCGGGCGGTGCGGCGGACGCGGGTTCGGCGCTCGGCCGAGGTGAGCAGGAAGCGGGCGAAGTTGAAGCCGGCCACGGCCAGGAGAAGGTGAGCGCCGCCTCGGATCTCGAAGAGCCGGATGTGGGAGCCCACGACGCAGACGATCGCCAGCGCGCGCAGCGCGACACTCGTCTCCAGGGTTCTTTTGCGGCTCCGGGGTGATGGCGGGCCGCTCTGCTGGAGTTCGCGTATCGGTGTGGTGTGCCAGTTCGCCGGGAGCCGGCCCAATCGCCGTTCGAGGTGGAGGGACATCTCGACGTACGACAACGAGTCGCCGCCGAGACCCACGAAGGAGCTCTCCGGGGTGACGTCGTGGCGGTCCAGGATCCGTGCGTACAGGGCGCAGAGGTCCTCGGCCGGTTCTCCTGCCGGCGCGGCGGCCGGGCTTTCCGGCACGGGACGGGCCAGGCCGCGCACCGCCGCGTAGTCCGGCTTGCCGTTCGCCAGCCGGGGCAGGTCGTCGACCACGTGGACGTCCACGGCTCGTACCGGCAGTCCGCACTCGTCCATCACCCGCCGCCGGATCCGGCGCACGTCCCAGCCGGGCCGACGGGCGGCCGCGACGACGAGCCGTTCGTCGTCGCCGGTGCACAGCGCGCGCACCCCGTGCCGCTCGAGCATCGTCTCCACCTGCTGGGGATCGATGCGCAGCCCGAAGATCTTCAGGAATCGGGAGCGCCGCCCCACGATCTCGTACAGGCCGTCGTCGGTGCGCCGGGCCAGGTCCCCGGTGCGCAGCGCGTCGACGGTCCGGCCGAGGCGGAGGTCGTCCGGGGAGTGCGCGTAGCCGAGCATGACGTTCGGCCCCCTGTAGACCAGTTCGCCGACGCCGGCGTCCGCCTCCTCCACCGTTTCCAGGGCGAATGAGCCGCCCGGCACCGGTATTCCGATGGCGCCGGGATGGGCAGTGGCCTTTTCCGGCGGCAGGTAGGCCATGCGGGCGGTCGCCTCGGTCTGGCCGTACATGACGAACAGATCCCATCCGCGCTGCCGTCCGAGTTCGGCATAGCGGACGACGCCCTCGGGTCCGAGCCGGCCGCCCGCTTGAGTGACGTATCGCAGGTGCGGGAGGTCCATGTCTGCGAAGCCGACCCGGTCGAGCAGGTCGAACGTGTACGGCACGCCGGCGAGCGCGGTGCCCCGGGCCGAGCGGAAGAGATCCCAGAAGCAGGCGTCGGCCACCGAGAGGCCGGTCAGGATCACGCCCGCCCCGCGCAGCAGATGACTGTGGACGACCGACAGGCCGTAGCAGTAGTGCATCGGCAGGGTCGTCGCGGCACGGTCCGTGTCGCGGATCCCCAGGTACGCGGCGATGGACTCGGCGTTGGCCTGGAGGTTCTCGTACGAAAGGCGGACGAGTTTCGGGGATCCGGTGGAGCCGGAGGTGCTGAGCAACAGCGCCAGATCGGGGTGGAGGGCGTGGGCCGAGAGCGCCCGCCGTTCGTCGATCCGCCACTCACCGTCGTCGCCGGGCTCCGGGTGGATGACGATGTCGGGGTCGTACGCGGCGGTGAGCGCGGCCACGGCCTCCGGGTGGTCGCCCGGGACGAGGAGCACCGGGTGACCTGCCGAGAGGGCGGCCAGGTGGATGACGAGTGCCTCGACGGTGTTGGCGCCGGGGAGCAGGATGAGCCGGCGTTCGACGCCGAGGCGTCGGGCCGTCTCGTGGACCCTCCGGGCAAGCTCGCGGTAGGGGATCTCACCGGCGGGGGTGACGAGGGCGGTGCGGTCGCCGTGGCGTGCCAGGTCGTGGGCAAGGGGGAGCACGCTGCCGCGAGCGGGCGGGGAGGGGAGGAGCTTCACGGGCGCATCGTAGGTAAGCCTTTCCTAATCGGAAAGGGGGAGGGGGTGCTCCGGATACCCCTTCGCAATGCGGTCGTTATCAAAGACTGACTTGACCCTTAGGTTAGCTTTACCTTATCAATACTGTGTTCACAGGTTCCTCGGATAAGTTTTCGCCGCTCGCCACCTGCCCCGTACCCCGTGGCGCCGGAGGCCGGTCCGGCAGGAAGGCATTCCCGTCCCATGCGCCGCCCCCTGGCCCGTACCCTCACCGCGCTCGCCGCGGCCACCCTGCTCGGTCCGATGCTCGCCGCATGCGGCAGCGACGAACCGGCCGACCTCGTCATCTACTCCGGCCGCAACGAGAACCTCGTGAAGCCGCTGATCGAGAAGCTGGAGAAGCACCTCAACGCCAACGTCGAGGTCCGCTACGGCGACAGCGCCGAACTGTCCGCCCAGCTCCTGGAAGAGGGCGACAAGACCGAAGCCGGCCTCTTCCTCTCCCAGGACGCCGGCGCGCTCGGCGCGCTCTCGACGGAACAGCGCCTCGCCCCGCTGCCGAAGACCACCCTCGACAAGGTCGCCCCCGCCCACCGCAGCTCGGCCGGCGACTGGACCGGCGTCAGTGGCCGCGTCCGTGTACTGGCGTACCACCCGGACCAGGTTCCCACCCCGCCGAACAGCGTCCACGAGCTGGTGAAGCCGGAGTGGAAGGGCAAGATCGGCTTCGTGCCGACCAACGCCTCCTTCCAGGCGTTCGTCACCGGCATGCGTGTCCTGGAGGGCGACGACGCCGCCCGCACCTGGCTCAAAGGCCTGAAGGCCAATGACCCCAAGAAGTACGAGAACAACCTCAAGGTGCTGGAAGCCGTCGACAAGGGCGAGGTCGCTCTGGGCCTGATCAACCACTACTACTGGTACGAGCAGGCCGCCGAGAAGGGTGCCGACGAGCTCAAGGCCAAGGTCCACTACCTGCCCAAGGGTGACCCGGGCGGTCTCGTCAACGTCGCCGGCGTCGGCATGCTCAAGGGCGCGGACAAGAAGCAGGCCCAGTACGCTCAGAAGGCCGTCGACTACCTGCTCTCCGCCGAGGCCCAGAAGTACTTCGCCGAGGAGACCAAGGAGTACCCGCTGGCCGCCGGGGTCAAGACCGCCGAGGGCGTTCCGCCCCTCGAGACCCTGCAGCCGCCGAAGATCGATCTCGGAAAGCTCGACTCGCTCAAGCAGACCCTGGCCATGCTCCAGGACGTCGGACTTGTCTGACGTGACCTCACCGGAGCGCTCCGCCCCGGCCCGTCGCGATCCCCGCCCGGCAGGCGCTCCCGCCCTCGCCGGGCGGGGGCGTGCAGGCGGCCGGCCAGGCTGGACCCTGATCGTGCCCGCCACGGCCGCCGCCCTGCTCGCCGTCCTGCCACTCGGCTACCTCGCCGTCCGAGCGCTGGAACGCGGGCCTGCCTATGCCTGGGAGGTCGTGGCCGCCGCACGCACCGGCGAACTCCTGCTGCGCAGCCTCGGCCTGACCGTGACCGTCGTCGGCGCCTGCCTCGTGCTCGGCGTCGCGCTCGCCTGGCTCATCGTCCGCACCGACCTGCCCGGTGCCCGCGCCTGGTCCGTGGTCGTCACCCTGCCGCTGGCGGTGCCCAGTTACGTCACCGCCTTCGCCTGGCTGTCCGCCGTGCCCTCGCTGGCCGGCTTCACCGGCTCCGCCCTGGCGCTGACCCTGGCATGTTTCCCGTACGTGTACCTGCCGGTCGCCGCCGCGTTGCGCGGCACCGACCCCGGGCACGAAGAGGTCGCCCGCTCGCTCGGCCACGGACCCTTCCGGACGTTCGTCCGTGTCACCCTGCCACAGCTGCGTCCAGCCGCGGCCGGCGGTGGACTCCTGGTGGCGCTGTACGTGCTCTCCGACTTCGGCGCCGTCTCGCTCATGCGGTACGACACCTTCACTCTCGGCGTCTACACCTCCTACCGGGCCAGCTTCGACCGCACCCCGGCCGCCGCGCTGAGCGCCGTGCTGGTGGTCATGACCATCGCGCTCGTCGCCGCCGAAACCCGCACCCGCGGGCGCGCCGACTACGCCCGCACCGGCACGGGCACCGCCCGGCGGGCCGTCCCCGCCGCCCTCGGCCGGTGGCGCCCGGGCGCCTTGGCCTTCTCCGGCGGTGTCGTCGCCGCGGCCGTCGGCTTCCCCCTCGCCACACTGTGCTACTGGCTCGCCGTCGGCTCCTCCGCCACCTGGGACCCGGCCGCGCTCACCACCACCGCGCTCACCACCCTGGGCCTCGCCTCCGCGGGCGCCGCGCTCACCACGGTGCTCGCGCTGCCGGTCGGCGTCATCGCCGCCCGCCACCGCGGGCGGTTCGCCCGGATGCTCGAACAAGCCGCGTACGCCGGCCATGCCGTACCCGGCATCACCGTCGCGCTGGCCATGGTCTTCTTCGCGGTGCGCTACGCCCGCCCGCTCTACCAGGAGACGCCGCTGCTGGTCTGCGCCTACGCGGTGCTCTTCCTGCCCCTCGCGGTGGCCGCCACACGGGCGGCGGTGCTCCAGGCGCCGCCCGTCCTCGACGACGTCGCCCGCTCGCTGGGCCGTACCCCGTTCGGAGTGCTCCGCGAGGTGACCGTTCCCCTGGCGGCCCCCGGCGTGGCGGCCGGCGCGGCGCTCACCTTCGTGGTCTGCATGAAGGAGCTTCCCGCCACCCTGCTCCTGCGCCCCACCGGCATGGACACCCTGGCCACCCGGCTGTGGACGGAAACCGGCAGCGGATCATTCGCCGCCGCGGCTCCGTACGCCGCGGCGCTGATCCTGCTGGCAGCCGTCCCCTCGTACCTCCTCGGGAAAGACCGCACATGAACGACCTCCAGATCAGCGGCGTGGTCAAGGCCTACAGCGCCGGGGCACCGATCCTCGACGGCCTCGACCTCACCGTCCCCGGAGGCACCCTGGCCGCCGTCCTCGGCCCCTCCGGCTGCGGCAAGACCACCCTGCTGCGCGTCATCGCCGGCTTCCTGAAGTCCGACGCCGGCAGCGTCACCGTCGCCGGACGCCTGCTCAGCGGCCCCGGAACCCACCTGCCGCCCGAACGGCGCCGCATTGGCATCGTCCCCCAGGAAGGCGCCCTCTTCCCCCACCTGAGCGTGGCCCGCAACATCGCCTTCGGACTGAAGGGGCACGATCGGGCGGCACGGCACGGACGCGTCGAGCAGATGTTGGAGATGGTCGGGCTCGCGGGCTACGGAGCACGCATGCCGCACGAACTCTCGGGCGGCCAGCAGCAGCGCATCGCGCTTGCCCGTGCCCTCGCTCCCGAGCCTCAGCTCGTCCTGCTCGACGAGCCGTTCAGCGCTCTGGACGCCGGCTTGCGCGAGGCGGTACGAGCGGACGTACGCGAGGTGCTCCGCGACAGCGGTGCCACCGCCCTCCTCGTCACGCACGATCAGCAGGAGGCGCTCTCCACCGCTGACCTCGTCGCCGTCCTCAACGAGGGCCGCGTCGCCCAGTGCGCCGCCCCCGAGGAGCTCTACCACCTTCCGGCCGACCCCTGGGTGGCCTCTTTCGTCGGAGAGGCCGTTCTCGTCCCCGCCACTGCCCAGGGGACCACGGCCACCACCGCCCTGGGGCGGATCCCGCTCGCGGCCCCCGCCGCCCACAACGACGGTGTCGTCCTGCTCCGGCCCGAGCAGCTCCGGCTCACACCCGTCGCCGACGCGGTCGTCGAGGGCACGGTGACCGAGGTCCGCTTCCACGGCCACGACGCCTTGCTCACCATCACCGTCGACACGCTCGCCGACACCCTTGTCGTCCGCGCCCCGGGCCCGGTAACCGCCCGACAGGGCGAGCGAGTCGGCCTGTCGGTCACGGGTCGGGCGACGCTGCATCCACACCCTGGGTGAGCCTCCGCGGGCACGCGGGGAGCACCTGCGTCACCACCCGGTCGTGTCCATGGCCCAGGTCACTCGCGAGCGCCGGCTCGCAGTGACGTCATCGAGCGGATGGCGAGCGGCCTGGCGGCCGTCGCGCCGCGGAGCCGGCACCCTGGGGTCGGCCGGATCCCGGTCCGTCGGCGACCGGGTCTCGACCGAAGCCCAGTGGCGTCGGCGATGTCGTACCTCACACGCCCCCAGAGCCATATCGGCTTCTTCCGCTTCGTCGGCACGGCGGACACCCCGTGGAACGCAAGCAGATCACCTGCTTGCAACTGCATACGTCGGTCACGCGTTCGCCGACGGCAATTTCTTGCTCCATGTCAAAGCCGGGAGGCTTCGCGTCGGTTCGGCCGTCCTTTGACTGTCAAGCGTGACAAAAAATCTTGGTTGAGCGTCGCCTTAATGGCGTGGCTGCATCCCACGGTGACCCCTCTCATCACAGGTGTGCGCTGCTGTTTCGTCCGTCAGGTGCGAGGTGGAGGGGATATCGGCCGCTCGTACCGCTTGCGAGGGCAGTGATTCGGCAGCGGTATCCAGCCATTCAGACAGGAAGGCCACCGATGAGGGTGTGCAGCACAGGAGCGTTGTGCGACCCGGCGGCTCCGTCGCGTTGCCACCGGCGTACGCCCCTGGCAAAACCCGTCATGTGTGTATCGGTGCACTGGTTGGAACGTTTTTGCTTGACTCTGTGTCATGGTGTCGGTCGAGTGCCTCACGATTGATCACCCGTGTGGTTCCCGGTATCAAATTCAGCCACATTTGAAATTTACATATAGTCCTATTTTCTCTAGTGGTCTTGTTGTTCCTTGTCCTCATGCGCATAGCTATTGCGTACACCGCTTCCTCGTCCTGGGCTCCGGATGAGCCCCGGGCAGGCGGCTGTGAACCGTCCTCCGGTTCGCGGTCGCCAGGGATGCGGCAGTGGCACCTGTGTGTGAGGAGAGGTCATGAAGAAGGCATACGAAGCGCCGACGCTGGCCAAGCTCGGGACGTTCCGGAAGAACACCGGGCTCCTGGGACGCTCCGGCAACGACCGGCTCATCCTGAGCAAGAACTGACGACCGACGGTTCTGACCCGACGTCATGACTGAACTGCACGAGAGTGCGGGGACGGGCCCCGGCGAGGCGCACTTCACGGTCTTCACCGACCGTGAGGAGGCGGCCGCCGTGGCCCGGTCCTTCTCCCGCCCCGGAACACGCGCCCTGCCGCATGCCTCGGGCCGGCCCTGGCTGGTGGGGCAGTGGCACGACGAGGACATCGTCGTCGCACGCGCCGGCCATACGGCCATCGCCGTCATCGGCTGTTGCCCGGTCGATGTCGCGGGGCTGGAACGCCGGGCCGGGCGATTGCGCGACCTCGCCGAGCTCGACGCACTGGCCCGCACGCTTCCCGGGAGCTTCCACCTCGTCGCCACCCTGGACGGACAGCTCAGGGTGCAAGGCACCGCGTCAGGGCTCCGGCTGGTGTTCCACGCCACCGTGGACGGTGTGCAGGTGGTCGCCAGCCGAGCCGACGTCCTCGCCGGTATGTGCGACGCGGAACCGGACGCGGAGCAGGTGGCCATCCGGCTGTTGTGGCCCGTTCCGTACCCGCTGGGCGAGACACCCATGTGGCGCCACGTCACCGCCGTGGCACCCCAGGACGCGGTGGTCGTCGCCGCGGACGGCCGGACGGCACGACACTCCCGCTGGTGGACACCGCCCGAGCCGGTACGGTCCCTCGCCGAGGGTGCCCCCCTGGTACGCGAAGCCCTGGCCACGGCGGTGGACGCCCGTACGAGGCAGGGCGGCGTGGTCAGCTGCGACCTGTCCGGCGGCCTCGACTCCACCTCGATCTGCTTCCTGGCCGACCGCTCACCGGCCAAGGTGGTCGCCAGCACCTGGCCGGGCCGCGACCCCGCGGACACCGACCTCTACTGGGCCGAACAGGCGATCCAATCGCTGCCGGACGTCGAGCACATCGTCTGGGACGCCGACGCGTCCCCCCTCGTCTACGAGGATCTGCTGTCCATCGACGACCTGCTGGACGAGCCGACCATCGGCGTCATGGACCGTTCACGTGTCCTGCACCATCTGCCGGGCATGGCCGAGCGGGGCAGCCGACTGCACCTGACGGGCATCGGCGGTGACCACGTGGCCTGGTGCTCAGAGGCGTACTACCACAGGCTGCTGCGCACCCGACCGCTGTTCGCCCTTCGCACGCTGCGGGGCTTCCGGGCGCTGTGGCAGTGGCCCCTCGGCGCCACGGCACGCGCGCTGGCGGACTCACGGCCGTACGGGGCCTGGCTGGCCGACGCCGCCCACCGGCTGCGGGATCCCCTGCCGACAACCGTCAGCACCGGCCTCGGCTGGGGCATGCCCCCGCGCCTCTTCGACTGGGTCACCCCCGACACCGAACGCATCGCCCGGCGGGCCCTGCGCGAGGCCGCCGAGCACGCCGTCCCGATCCATCCGGACCGTGGCATGCACGCCGATCTGGAGCAGATCCGATCCTGCACACGCATCATCCGCCAGTGGGACCAAATGGCCGCCCGCGCCGGCGTACCGATGGCATCGCCCTTCCTCGACGACCGCGTCATCGAGGCATGCCTCGCCGTCCGCCCGAGCGAGCGGGTCACACCCTGGCAGTACAAACCCCTCCTGACCGCCGCCATGCACGGGATCGTTCCCGAAGCGTGTCTGCGGCGCACCAACAAGGCCGCAGCCTCCATGGACGCCTCCAACGGACTGCGCGAACACCGCGCCGACCTGCTGGCACTGTGGACGGATTCGCGCCTGGAACAGCTCGGTCTGGTCGACGGGAAGGCCCTGCGCCTGCTCGCCCAGCGGCCGGGCACACCCGAACTGCGCGAGGCGATCCTCTACTCGACCATCGCCGCCGAAGTGTGGCTGCGCGGCCTGCCCCGGACCACGCAGGCAACAGCCCGCACCGGCCCCTAGGGCGTGTTTCGAAAGTTCCGTCTGGCCGGGGCCCCGCCCTCCGGGCGGCCGACGCCACTTTCGAAACACGCCGTGGAACCAGCCTCCGCACTCCACCACCGGAAAGGGACGCACGATGGCATTGAGGTTCGGCGCCGGCATCTCCACCGCGGACACCGACTACGGCACGGTGCTCTTGAACGAACGCGCCGGGGAGTACTGGGAGTTGAACCCCAGTGGCACCCTGGTGGTGAAGACCCTCATGGCCGGCGGTGACGAAGCGGACGCGGTCGCCGCACTCACCGACGCCTTCGAGATCGACCTCGCCCAGGCGACCCGGGACGTCGAAGCCCTCGTACAGCAGCTGCGGTCCTCGGGGCTGGCCGAATGACGACGCCCAGTGCCCTGGAAAGGCCCGCCGACGTCCCGTTCGCACGGCGCCTGGCGGCTCGTCTCGTCCTGCTCCCCGCGCTGGTGCTCGCACTCCTGCCACCCAGCCGGATCCGGACCCTACTCGGCGTCGCACGCCGCGGCGCCACGCCGGCCACCGCCGAGCAGGCGAAGAACGCCCGGGACGCGATGTGCGCGGTGAGCCTGCGCTGCGCCGGCCCCAAGGGCTGCCTGCCTCGTTCCCTGGGGGCCGCCCTGTTGTGCCGTCTGTCGGGGACATGGCCCACCTGGTGCACCGGAGTGCGCGTGGTGCCGCCGTTCACCGCCCATGCCTGGATCGAGGTGGACGGCCGGCTCGTCGACGAGGGCGTTCCCGACGACTACTTCACCCGCCTCATCGCAATCGCCCCCAGGAGCCGATCGGGCCGATGACCGCAAGCACAGTGGACCAGGCGCAGCCGTCCCCAGAGAGCGACCGCTCCACGCGAGCCGCGGTCGCCACCATGTACCGGCTGACCGCCGGACACCGGCCCTCCATCGTCATCGCCACCGCCCTCACCCTGGTCGGCTCCGCTCTGGGCCTCGCCCAGCCACTCGTCGCCAAGCAGGCCATCGACGCGAGTGGCCGCGGACAGGTGCTCTGGCCCCTCCTCCTGGCCCTCGCCGCACTGTTCGCGGCCGAAGCGGCGACAGGTGCGGCAGGTCGATTCGTTCTGGAACGCATGGGCGAAAGCGTCGTCCGCCAGCTGCGTCACGGCCTGGTCGCACGACTCCTCCGGCTGGAGATGCGGGAGTACGACCGGCATCGCGGCGGTGACCTGATCTCCCGGGTCACCACCGACACCACCCTCTTGCGAGAAGTGGTGTCCCAGGCACTCGTCGACCTCGTCACGGGTGCCCTCGTAGCGGCGGGGGCCATCGCGCTGATGGTGTGGATCGATCCGCTGCTGCTGCTTCTGGTCGCCCTCACCGTGGCCGTCGCCGCCGTGATCGTCGCCTCCCTGCTCAAGGGAATCAGGGCGGCCTCCGAACGCATGCAGGACTCGGTGGGCGCTGTCGCCGCCGACCTGGAACGCGCACTCGGCGCCCTCCCGATGGTCCGCATCCACCGCGCGGAGGACCGCGAGGCGGCACGCATCGGAGAACGCGTCGAAACGGCGTACAGCGCCGGCGTGCGGACCGCGAAACTCGCCTCCATCATGAGCCCAGCCGTCGAACTCGCCGTGCAGGGCTCCTTCCTCATCGTCCTGGTCATCGGCGGCCTGAGGGTGACCGGCCAGGCCAACTCTCTCGGCGACCTGGTGGCCTTCCTGCTCTACGCCTCCTACCTGGTTCTGCCGCTCTCCTCGGTCTTCCGCGCGGCAGGACTGATCCAGCGCGGCATGGGCGCCTACCAGCGCATCGAACAAGCCCTCCTTCTGCCCGTGGAACCCACGGCCCCCGACCTCGCGCCCGCCCTCGAACACCAGCAGCCGGAAACGGTCACCGGCCCGGCCACGCCGTCCCGACTCCGCCCGGCGACCGCCGTCGTGAAAGAGCCCTGCCGTACGGCCGGAGAGGAGGGCGAGGCAGCGCTCAGCCTGCGTGACGTCTGGTTCGGCTACGAAGCGGACCGGCCGGTACTGCGCGGCATTTCCTTCACCGTGCCCCACCGTGGTCAGACGGCCCTGGTCGGCCGGTCGGGCGCGGGCAAGAGCACGATCTTCGCTCTCATCGCCAGGTTCTACGAACCGGACTCCGGGAGTCTGCTGTTCGACGGCCTGCCCGCCACCGAACTGACCCGCACCGCCTGCCGAGAACGCATCGCCGTCGTCGACCAGGACACGCACGTCGTCCACGGCACACTGCGGGACAACATCACCTACGCCGCGCCCCACGCCACCGACGCCGAAGTACGGCGTGTCGTCGAGCTCGCCCAACTGGAAGGCGTGGCACGGCGACTGCCCGGCAGCCTGTCGGGAATGCTCGGCCCGCGTGGCGGAACGCTCTCTGCGGGCGAACGCCAAAGGGTCGCCCTGGCCCGCGCCCTGCTGGCGCGACCTGCGCTCCTTCTGCTCGACGAACCCACCTCCCACCTCGACAGCATCAACGAAACCGCGCTCACCACCGTCATGAAGGACGCCGCGCAGGAGTGCGCGCTCCTCGTGATCGCACACCGCCTCTCCACGGTGCAGCACGCCGACCAGATCATCGTCCTGCACGACGGCCGTGCCACCGCCAGCGGACGCCACAAGGAACTGCTCACCAGCAGCCCCACCTACCGCAAGCTGGCCGCCGGGCAGGTGCTTCATCCCGCGGCCGCACCCCGCCCGCCGGCGTGACCGACACCGCTCCACGCCTTCGCTGAGCGGGGTACGCGCCCGCCCGTGGGCCGCCCCGGCGATGAGGGAGCCGCGATCTCCTCCGACGGTGTAGCCAGTTGGGGGAGCAGGGGGGCGACTTGTTGTTCGAGGTGTCACCTGTTGCGTTGATTTGTGGGCGACACGAGGGTTGTCGTCCCTCTTCGAGCGTGGG
>NZ_JBUEFZ010000041.1:0-45842 GCF_054963715.1 Streptomyces sp. STAM6
GCCGACACCGGCCACGTTCAGAGCGATGGAGCCCAGCGACCCCACGGCCGTGAGGCCTACGGCGTACCAGTCGATGCCGCGGCCTCGCCGTGCGGAGTACAGCATCAGCAGCTCGCCAACGAGGATGAACAGGTCGATGGTGGCGGGCCAGGCCCAGGCGCGGGCCGGACTGTGGCGAAGGCCGTTGTCGTGAGCGACGTCGTGCAGATGCTCATACGACAGCCAAAACGCGGCCGCGGTCAGCAGGACCGTGACGGCGGCCGCCGCGCCGGCGACGATGTCGGGGAAGTTCCGGCGGCTCACCTGGCACCCACCTTCGACTTCTGCTGGCTCGCTTCTGCGGACAGAGCCCTGCACGTCCGGCAGCGCCGTCGGCCCCACTCTTCGAAGAGCGTGTTCGCCAGGTCGAGGCGGTGACCCTTGGGGCAGTGGGTCACGGTGACATCACTCGACACGGTCCCCGCGGGCCGGTTGCTCTTGGCCGCGCTGGCCGGCATCCCAGTGGACGACTTCCAGTTCGGACCACCAGTGGCCTCGAGCTCGGCGCGCAGCGTCCCCACCTGGTGACAGGCCTCTTGCAGCTTTTTCAGCGCGGCAGTCTGACGTAGCTCGACGACCGCCAGGTCCTCCTCCCGCTGCTCCTTCCAACCCGGGGCAGCGGCCGCCTGGCTTGAGAGCCTGGTGCGGAAGCGGTGCGCCTGAGCGTGCAGGGTCCGCCAGCTCTTGGACGCCTTCTCCATGCGCTCCATGGCTTCGTCCAGTTCATTCGCCAGCAGGTGCAGTCCCGGCGCCGCGGCCGCGTAGGTGTTGCCGGTGGCGATGACCGGCGTGTTCGTCGGGTCGGCGAAGTCCAGGGGCTTCTCCCCGTTCTTCTCCAGCTTCCGGTAGTTCAGGACCTGATGCCGGGCGATGGTGCACAGCAGGCCGTAGGGCCGTTCGACGGTCTTACCGGCCAGCAGGTAGCGGCGCCACAGCTCGATGAACGATTCCTGGGCGAGCTCCTCGGCGAGGTGCTCCTGAGAGATGTCCAGCCGCTTCCAGATGAAGACGCGTAGCCGACGCTGGTACTGCTGGTAGATCTCGGTGAACTGGTCGGCTACGTCTCGGGTCGCTTCGTCCGATACCGTCATGGTGACTCCTGACTGGGGTCGGGCACGGCCCTGACCGTTAAGCGCGCTACCGCTGGCGGTCGGGGCCGTGCCGCTTTGGGGCGTAGGGTCGGCTCTTCGGGCAGACCTACGGCTTGCCCTTGCCGTCGGCGTCCTTGTTCTTGACCGCGTTAGCGCGCTTCGCGGCGCTGTTCACGGCCCTGATGAGGTTCGCGGGGAGACTGACGGCAGCCTTGTTCCGCTTGCGTTCGGACATCACGTGCTCGCTTTCTCGGTGGAGTGATCCGGCGGGGCGGGGCGGGGCGGGACCGGAAACCCGCTCAGGCCTACTTGGGCGTCATCCAGGGCAGCCGCCTTGCTTCCCCGCCCCGCCCCGCCCCGTGCGCCAGCTACAGGCGTCGGGTGCTAGACCGGGACATAGCGCGGCACCCGCTGGCGTGGTCCTGCGCCCACCTACGCGCACGCTTCTCAGCGCGGCTCACGGCGTGGGCCCGAGCGAGCTGGTGGTACCCGCCCTTGTGGTCGAGGTAGCCGTCCTCCCACTGCGTCCGGAGCATCTCCCGGCAGCCGTTGCAGAGGGCCACGGTGACGAAGAGGCCTTCACCGTCGCGGGGGCCGGTCTCGGTGACGTCGACCGTGGCGCCGCCGAGGGTGAAGTAGCGGGCCAGGACGCCCTCGGGCCATGTCTCCTGAGTGTTGGTCATGCGGATTCGGTTCCTTTCTCGCCTGCCGCCCGGTACACCATGCGGGCGCACTGGTTGGCTCCCTCCACGTCGCCAGCCAGGTGGGCGGCGATCATGTCGGAGATGATCAGGTGAATGTCGGGGAGAGGCTTCTGTGTCTCCAGCGCGGCCTGGATTCCGGCTCGCTCGGTGGGGCGGCTGACGCGCCCTTTCGCCCGTATGGTCCAGGGCAGTACGGTGTTGCTCATCGGGTTCTCCCTCTTGCACAGGGAAGTGACCTCAGGCCCCACTCGGTGCACGCAGCCGCCGACCGGGGCCACCTCTTTTCGAGGCGGTGAGCTCTACATGAGTCGATTTTCAACTCACTCTCGGAAATGGGGCAGTACACATGCCGTACACATCAGCCCGGGATAGTCCGGGATAGATCAAGACAGTCCGGTATGCCAAACGTGCAGGTCAGAGCGCTATCTAGCGTGCATGGCAGGTCGGCGGAGCGCGCAGAATGACCTCGTAATGCGTAGGTCTCGGGTTCGAATCCCGAAGGCGGCTCCGAGAAACCCCAGGACAGATAGCCGCTGACCTGGGGTTTTCTGCTGCTCGGGGCATGACGCGTCACACGGCCGGGATACCGCGAGATGGCTTGCGTGAGCGATGCGTGAGCGGAGCGGTCCGGTGCCCTACTTCTTGGGCTTCTTCCGCTTGCCCTTCCTCTTGGCCCTGGCCTCGGCTTTCGCCTTGTCCTTGGCCTTCCTGGCGGCCCTACGGGCCTCCTCCGCCTCGGTCTTCCGCTGAAGCGGAACCAGCTTGGCGGTGGCCTCAGCCGCGTTCTTGCCGACCTGCGGCAGAACGCTCTGGTAAATGTCCCGCGTGATCCGGGTGTCGCTGTGCCCGAGCGTGTCCGACACGATCTTCACGTCGATGCCGGCGGCGAGCATGAGCGTGGCCGCCCCGTGCCGGAGGTCGTGCAGCCGGATCGGCGGGAGCCCGGAGGCGGCGACGAGGCGCTCGAAGAGGTCGGTCACCTTGCCGGGGTGCAGCCAGGAGCCGTCTTCCTGGGTGAAGACCATGCCGGTCTCGACCCAGGCCGATCCCCACTCCTCGCGGTCCGCGTCCTGCTGTTCGCGGTGCCGCTTCAGGACGCTGACGGTGTCGTCGTCGAGCGCGACCACGCGGAAGCCGCTGTCCGTCTTGGGCTCGGAGGTCTCGACCTCCCACCCGTCCTGGACGAGCTGGGCGGAGACGGTCAGGGAGTGGTCATCGAGGTTGGTCTCCGACCAGGGCTGACCGCATGCCTCGCCCCGCCGCAGGCCGCGGAAGGCGATCAGGTGCCACATCGCGTACAGCCGGTCCTCCGCGAGGAAGTCGAGGAACGCGCCGGTCTGTTCGGGCGTCCAGACCATCACGGGGGAAGGCTTCTCACCCGTCTGCTCCCACCTGGCGACCCGCGCGTCGGTCCACACCAGGGCCTTCGGCTTGCGAACGGGGTCGAGCTCGACGTGGGCGGCCGGGTTGAAGGTGAGGATCTGCTGGCCGATCGCGTCGTTCAACGCAGACCGCAGCGTGGCCTTGATACGCAGCCGGGTAGCCGGGCCGGTCACACGCCGGAACGGCGGCATGGCGTCGATCGCCGTCTTCATCACCTTGCGGCGGGCGCGGTTGTCCGTGCCCTTCCACGGCACGGTGGCCAACTCGTCGACCGCGGCCCGGCGCTGGGCGTTCTGCTCCAGGATCTCGGCATTGGCGTCGGCGATGGCCGTGAACATGTCGCTGAGATGGCTCACGCGCAGGCGGTCGAGACGGTGGTGGCCGATCCGGGGCTTCAAGTGGAACCGGATGTCGGTCTCGTAGCGGTTGAGTCCCGACTTGCGGATGCGTTTGCCGTCGAGCCATCGGTCGAGCCACTCGCTGACGGTCAGGCGGCCGATCAGGTCCTGACCGGATTTCAGGCGCCGCCGGGTCTCCTCGACATCCGGCAGTGGCGACTTCTCGTCGCCGACCTCCTCCAGCATGGCGGCGATCAGTGCCATGCCTTCGGGGTCGTCGGTGTCGGCGAGACCGAGCAGGGCGCGGACGTGGTCGAGGTCGGCCTGGGCCGCCTTGAGGGAGTCGTAGCCGGCGCGGCTGAAGGAGCGGCGGGTGCCGTCCTCGCGGGGCGGGAGCTCCTGGCGTATGGAGTACGAGCCGTGCTTGCGGCTGGAGAGCTTCGGGCACTTCTTGCCGAGCGGCTTGCCGGTGTGGGCGTCGCGGCAGTAGCAGCGGCGGTGGGTGGAACCCTTCAAAGATCATTCTCATCATCGGTGTTGCCGACGTGCGGGTCGACGTCGGCGAGATCTGGTGGCAGGTGAGGTGGTGTGCCGCCGTCTTCGCGGATGAAGGCGCGGGCGCTGCGGAGGCGGTACTTGGCTTCCAACGCCCTTTCGGCGTAGTCGGCCTGGGTGAGTACGGCTTCCTCGCGTTCGGCCTGGTTGGGTGCCGTCTCGGCTTTCCAGCGCTCGTGCTTCTCGCCTTTCAGGGCGGCCAGGGCGGCACGCTGGTAGCGGACGTGGGCGCGGAAGTTGCGGAGCATGTCGTCTTCCATGCCGAAGTCCTCGCTGTCGCCAGTGAACCAGCGCATGGCATCCCACGTCGGGTCGGAGTGCTGCAGGGGAAGGCGCTGGACTCGGTCGACGTAGCCGACGGGGTAGAGCAGGCAGATGGGATAGGTCCGTAGGGCTTCGGCGAGGACGAGGACGTCGACCAGGGGCAGGTTGGCGCGGCGGCCGGATTCCATGTTGGCGATCACATTGCGCGGGATCGGATGGCCGATCTCCTCGCAACGGTCGGCCAGGTCCTGGGCGCTCATGCGCAGCTCCTTCCTTCGTCTACGGACCTCGGCGGCCACCGTGGCCATCACCTGATCCACCCACTCGGGGACGTCGTCTTCGTCATCTCCAGAAGTAAAACCGCGTTGTGTCATGAAGACACACTAGCTTCCCGATAGTGGTTAGTGATCGCCTGGAGCCGGACGTGATGCCGCGTTCGCCGAGGGCTCACATGAACGGAGCACTGGATGCGCAACAACAACACCGCCGAGCACCCCAAGGGCATGACGCGAGAAGAGCTGCTGGCCCTGCCCGCCGCCGTTGACCTCGACACCGGCAACCGGGCGCTGGGGCTAGTACTGCAACGGTGCTTGCTGTGACGGTTGGGCAGGTTCTGGTGGGGTGTGGCCGCGTTGTTTGTAGTGGCTGGTGCGGGCTTGGTGTTGTCGTCTGCGGCGCCAGTGTGACCAGTGCAGGACGTGTTCGATGGGTGCTTGGCGGCGGTGGGTGAGGCGGTGGATCAGGCGTCTGAGCTCGGGAAGGCTGAGGGGGACGAGGCCGGAGGATCCGTTTCTGCTTTCCCGGCGTCCAGTTCACGGGCCCGCAGGACGGTCAAGCAGGCGTGGGCGGCCATGGCCAGGGTCATGTGGCGGTGCCAGCCGTCGTAGCGGCGGACCTGGTAGTCGTCCAGCCCGCACTCCTGCTTCGCTGTCTGGAAGCATTCCTCCACTGCCCATCGGCTGCCGGCGACACGGATGAGCTCATCGAGTGTGGTGTCTGCGGGGCAGTAGGCGATGTAATAGGAGATCTCCTGCGGCCGGCTCACACTGCGGCGGGCGATCACCCAGTGCCGGCGGTCTTCGCGGTGCCAGGGCCGGACCTCCACCCTCGCCCAGTCGTAGACCCGCGGCCCGTGGGCGCCGTCGCCGCAGGAACGGCGCTTCCACTTCTGCCTCGGGAGACCGGGAAACAGGTCGTGGACGGGATGGTCCATGGCCCAGCGGGTGACGACGGTGTCGTGACGGGTGGTGGCCATGACATGGAAGACATCTGCTTGTTCCAGCTCGTGCCGCCAGCCTTTGGAGAAGCCGTAGGCGGCGTCCGCGGTCACCCACCGGAACGGGATCTTCTCTGCGAGGGCCCGGCGGACCATCGCCCTTGCGGTGACGACTTTCGTCTCGAAGGCGATCGTGTCCCCGATGCCCGCAGCCCGGCATCGTTCACGGTCATCCGTCCAGGACGTGGGCAGATACAGGCGGCGGTCGATCAGGGTGCGGCCCCGGCCGCCGGCGTAGGCGAGGAACACCCCGATCTGGGAGTTCTCCGTCCGGCCGGCCGTTCCGGAGTACTGCCGCTGGACCCCGGCCGAGCGGACACCCTTCTTCAGGAAACCCGTGTCGTCCACGATCAGCACCGCTTCCGGGTCGCCGAGATGCTCGACCACGTAGTCCCGCACGTCGTCGAGGACCTCATCGGCGTCCCAGTCGATCCGGTTCAGCAGCCGGTGGATCCGGTCCGGACCCGCATGCCCAGCCTCCTCGGCAAGCGTCCAACCATTTTTCCGCTCCAGCGGACTTATCAGCCCACGCATATAAGCAAGAGCCGACTCACGCGGCTCCGACCTGGCGAAACGATGCACGAACCGCTCATGCAAGGCCTTCAATTCACCAGCCCACGACCGGGCATCAGCAAGTTCCCCACCCATGATCTGACCAACGACCAACCTGCCCCACCGTCACGGCAAGCACCGTTGCAGTACTAGGCCGGAGCAAGGGCTACGAGCTGGCCAAGCGCGGCCAGTACCCGTGCAAGGTCCTGCGGCTGGGCAAGGCGTACCGCGTCGTGACCGCCGACCTGTTGAACCTGCTCGGCCTGGCCGCATGACCGCCCGAGCCCATAGCAGACGCTTCTGCGCTGAGCTGACACAGAAACGCTGGACTGTGTCGGGGCGCGGACGTACTGTCCGTGTTCCCTCGCCCCGGCCCAGGAAGCGAGAAAGCCCCCGGCGCGCCAACACCGGAGGCTCCGCACACTCCACTGCCCGCATTCCAACGAACGACCTGCGTGAGTCGGGCCTGCATGCCCGACGTCACCGGATAAGGAGCTGCCCTGTGCAACCTACGACACCCGAGCCGCATTCCGCACCCGGCAAAGCCGCATGGCCGACGGTCGCGGTGCCCGGCCGACCCGGCCACGCGCCCGAAGCCGCCCCGACGGCCGATGAGCGGGCACCGGAGACCGCTCCGGTGGATCAGCCCGCCGAGGAGGCGGTGCCGGACCCGGAACCGACGTACGGCTCCGAGCTGCTGAACGATGCGTGCCCAGAGGTCATCGAGAAGGAATACGACCTCTTCCAAGTGGTCCGCGGTGACCGCACCGCTGCGAAGCGGACCACCCGTGCCGAGCAGGAGAAGGCCCGCCGCGCTGGCCAGGAGAAGCCTGCCCGCGAACGGCTGAGCGCCACCGTGCGCACCGCCGTGGCCGCCGCTGCCAGCGTGGAGGAGTTCGTCCATCTGCTCAACCACCTCGACGGCGTGCTCGTCGAGGTCGTCTACTTCCCCTCGGGTGACGTGCGCGGCTACAAGGTCGCCAGCGAGGACACCACCACCGCCGACAATGAGCCCGTCTGGTTCTCCGGCTCCGAACTTGCCCCGGACCTCTCCTTCCCCAAGATCCAAAAGCGCCTGGAGAGCATCGACCCACAGGCCGCTGACAAGCCGGGCCGGCGCGGGCCCAACCCCTGGCACCAGGCCACCGCCGCCGCCGAACGCATCCCCCATCACCTCGACCAGACGGACGACGAAGCCTCCCAGGCCCACCTCGCCGCCTTCGGCGAGGCCCTCGACGCCCTCCCCCTCCTCGCACCCCAGCCCCTGCGCCCCCAACTCCGAGAGGCGGCAACCGCGTTCGAGCGTGCCACTCGCTCCCGCATCCGGGCCGAACACCACCACGCCCGCGCCCTGCGCGGCGCAGTACGCGGCATGCTCCGCGAGCCCGCCCCCAAGGACGGCGCCGTCCTGGCGATGTTCCTGGACGCGGCGATCCTCGTGGTCGTTGCTGCTGCCCGCTGGCACCAGCTCCGCCACCACGACCAGCAGGTCGCCGCCGCCCAGCAGACACTGCTCCACCTCCAGGCCGCCTACGACCAAGCCGCAGCCGCACCCCTGGCCGCCCTCGCGCAGCGCCAGCCGCCCCAGCAGGCCGTGGAGCGGCAGATCCGCCGCCTCCGCCAAGTCGTGCCCGAGCACGCGGAGCAGATCATCGAAGACCCCGCTTTCGCGGCTCTCACCACCGCTCTCGCCGAGGCGGAAGCAGCAGGACACGACCCGGAACAGCTCCTCCAGCAGATCGCAGACCAGCGCGCCCTGAACGACGCCCGCCGCCCCGCACGAGTCCTGACCTGGCGCATCCAACGCCTCAGCGAAAGGCCGGCACCCAGCACACAGGCCCGCGCAGCACAAGCCCACAGCCCAGCCTGGGCCGACAGCGCAGCACGGCGCCCCGACGCTCCAGAGCACAGGGCAGCAGCCGCCCCGGCCCCGCAGCCGTCACCGGCACGACGGCGCTGATCACGATCTCAGCTGCGTGCGGTGACGCGCTGGGAGACGCCGCAACAAGGCACCGCAGTACGAAGCCGGGCTCCCCTAACTGGGAGGCCCGGCTTCACCGCGTGGGAGGCCCTGGAACTGCTGGAGCGTCCAGGAGCCGGTCGAATGTGCCCTCCGACAGCACCCGGCGCAGCACCGGTGCACTGGAACTGAGGGAATCGGCGAACACGGCGACAAAGTCATGCGCGCCGGCGCCGAACGACGCCGACCGGGAGGTCACAAGGCTGCCTGCGCCTTGTCGAGCGCCTTCTCCAGATTGGCGTCCACAAGTCCCGGCGCGCCCGAGACGAGCATAAGGACGTTGCCGATTCGGATCGCCGTCTGCTTGACGACGCTGCGCTGCCCACCGATCGAGTAGGTGAGCAGCTGGCTCCACTGCTCGTTGCCCAGGTCGGGGGCGGGCGTCACCTGCGTTCCCACCGTGACGACGGTGTTGCCCGACACCATCTGGTACGTGGGGCAGGAGACCATCGCATCGAAGATCTCCCCAATGCCCTTGGACAGCTTCGCCGCAGTGTCGCTGTACAGCTCTTCGGCCAGCTCGGAGTTGCTGCCGCCGGCGTAGGTGAAGGACGCCTTCGCCTTGCGGGGGAAGGCGAGACTTGTGCCGGTCGCGGTGTCGCCGCCGAGTTTCTCCATGGCCGGGCAGCCCACCACAGCCACATCGTCGTGCGCCGCGGGGCGCTGTGGCGTGCGGGTGTAGCCCCCGCCGAGGTCGCTCTCGTCCAAGAGGAGCTTGGCCAGCGCGGTCGAGGACAGCGAGGCGAGCGCCGGGGCACTCTCGCCGTCCGGGTGCACCGGGACGGTCGGGGAGGACATCGGACCGGAGGAGGCGGCGCTGCCATCGGAACAGCCCGCCAGGGCCAAGATAGCGAGGGCGCTGAGGCTGAGGACGGTCCTGGCGTGAAGGCGCATCGGAAACCGCTTTTTGGCCTGTTGTGGCCTGCGTAGCGGACGGTCTGACCAGGCCGGCCCTCCGGGAGCCGGCGGTGCGAAGGGAGTGGGGGTTTCGGGAGGTCAATGGCCGAGGTGGCGCAGGCCCTCTTCGAGAGTGGGGTGGAACTGGTCGACGGGACCGGAGTGGCGGTTGAACCAGACCGCATCCAGGCCGGGCTCCTTCGTCTCGTGGCCCGCCCGGCAGTGCAGCCATATCGAGTCGTCCCGCATGCAGAAGACGATCCAGTCCCGGTACGCGCCGCACTCGGGGCACGTACGGACCTCGCCGTCGACGACGAGCGGCTGTAGCCAGCGCATCATCACCCCGGCCACCTCCTCGCGCGACGGCACCCGCAGCTCCGGTGGCAGGAAGTCGGGCACAACCCCTTCTCCTGCGGCGGGTGAGGTCGGCTCGGGGAAGTTGGGCCACGGCTGCGTGGCCTGCAGCCGCAGGAGCAGCGCGTGGCCCGCACACTGGGCTTCACGAAACGCGCGGTCCTCGCGAGCGCGTCGGAACAAGAACAAGGCACACTCCTTCTCTGTCATCTGGCGGGCGCGGTGGCGCGCCTCGTCTGACTTGCTGCCACTCGGGAGATCGGCGACGAGCCGTTTACGACAGCGGCTCCTCTGGGCGGGCGCCGTCAGTTGCGGCGGAGGACGGTGAGCCGCCCTTCGGCGCTCGCAGGGACGGTTCGGCGGGGCACCGGGGCCGGTGAGGCGAGCGAGGAGGCGAATGCCGCCACCAGCTCATGGGGGACGCTGGTGCTGAAGCTGGCACACCACAAATAGGGGGCGCTGACGACGGGTTCCGCCCATGCCTGCCAGCCCACCAGGTCAGGGCGCGGGTCGGCGTCCTGGATGAGTGGCGGCAGCATCTCCAAGGAGACGCTGCAGGAGAATCCGGGGTCCGTGGCGGTGGTGCGGGGGCGGTCCACATCGCGGATCCAGCCTTGGGCACCCAGTGCGTTGAGGACCGTCCCAGGCGCCTCGAAGCCGACGTCGGGCGTCTCGCGGGTGCCGATCGCCACGAGGAGATCGGCGAGCGCTTCGTACGGGACGCCGGCCGTGAAGTACGCGTTCCACGCAGGCACCACGGAGGTGGCATCCGGGCGGGCGCTCAGCTGCCAGGCAACCGGGGAGCCGCCCAGTTCGAACGGGTAGGCCGCGAGGATCCATTCGGCGCCGCGCAGCTCATCTGGGCTGACGTACAGCAGGGTGTGACGGGAGGTAGGCCACATGCGCCAGCCGAGGCCAGCCAGGGTGTCGCCGATCCGTTCGGCGAGGGCCCCGTCGTCACCCGCCAGATGGCGCGGGGTGACCCAGTACACCGGGTCTGGCGAGTCGGGGTGGGAGGGTTCGCTGGGGTGGTGCGGGTGCAGGGGCGCCTCCGTGGGATCAAGGGGAAGGTTTTCCGTCAGGGCGTCTGTACGTTGACATGGTTTGCAGCAGCACACCAGCCCTTGCAGGATCTTTCCTGTCTGCCCCCGGCGAACTTGCTCTCCCTGGGCCATTCAATCGACACGTCTGACAGCGAACCCAGCCGTTTCGGCCTTTGTGGCAGCGAACCTATTCGTGAGGGGTGAGCACGCTGGGACCACGCCCCGTGCGTCTGCCGTACGGGGGAACACACACCGAGCGCCGCCCTCAAGCGCGCGGCCTCGGGACAGCCATTCGCAACAATCGCTGCTATGACATCGATGACGCAGACCTTCCGCCAGGCCCTGCAGACTGCGCTGGCCAGCCGGAAGACGGTGAGCATCCGCAGCACCCTGATCGAGATGCTGGAACGGGAACCCTCCAAGGCAGAGATCTCGGCAGCCAACAAGGCGGCCCGAAGGATCGCCGAGGACGGAGACGCGGTCCTCATCTCCCTGCTTCCCGACCAGGCCGGCGCCAACGCGTACGTGCCTACGGCCCGTGGTGCCAGGGGGCGTGCGTCGAACTACCTGACCCTGGACGAGAAGATCATCAAGGACTTGCCCTGCCGCGTCGAGTTCGCCACGGAGAAGTGGGACGCGCTGATCGACGAAGGCATGCGGTCTACCCAGCAGAAGATCGAAAGCGACCCAGTTCTGTCGGCGTTCCTGCCCGACTGGAAAGCCGAACCGCGTGCCGAGAAGCGGGCCCGTCTCATGGCGGAGGCGGCAGAAACCAGCTGACCCGCTGTTCAGCGGGCCTTTTCCGACACCGGCTACGTGAGGCCGCCGCTGACTTCATAACAAGCGCTGCACATCTGAGACTCGTCGTCCCAGTCAGTCGCGTTCTCGACGGGATCGGCACACCCTGTCCAGACAAGCGCTGTCACCGCGCGTCACCCCAGCAATCGGAGGAGGTAAACGGAGAGCAGTAATCGCTGTCGTGCCGCTCGGAGTAGTCGTTCATGTTGGCTGTCGGCTTACCGCAGTTCGGACACGTGGGGTGTTCACCCAGACATGTGCGATTGTTGTGCCCACCGAGTCCACAAACCCTACATGCCATGGCGACAGAGTAGATGAACCTCAGCCGTCGGACCCAGGGCTTCGGCAAAGACTGGATGACGTCCGGTCTGTGATCACGCGAGGGTCGGCAGGCGTTGCGTGCGTTGCGGCGGAGGCCGGCGGCCATGTTCTTGACGCCGCCCAGCCGCATGGCGCCGATGGCGAGATTGCGCCAGGTCGCCATCGCCCGGGGTGCATTGCCTGTCCGCAGCTGGGAGGCGTCCTCGCCGAAGGTGGTGTCGCGGACGTGGTGCCAGGGCCTCGATCTTCCGCGATCCACTCGCCGACCGCCAGCAGCGAAGTCGCCCCCGCCAGCACATGACGCCAGGACGTCAGCGCCCCAGCGGATGCGACCTGCTCAACTCGGGTTGTCCGGGTCCCGCTCAAGGCGCAGAGCTTCCAGGGCCTCAGCGATATCGAGCTGATCGTCTCTGTTCCCGTCCCACCGGGCAAGCGTCGCGGCAGCCGCGTGCATAAGGGAGTCCGGCAGCCCGGCGTCGGCGAGAAGGGCCGCCGCGTCCTCAAGCTCTGGGCCCCAACGCCAGGCGCGGGCAGCGGTCTTGGGGATGTAGTCGGTCTCCACGAGGTAGCTGCGGGTGCGCTTGGCCGCGATCACCAGCAGTTCGTCCGCGACCCCGTACGTGTCCGCCGCCCCGTAGGCCACGGCAGCCAGCACCCGGGACACCTTCTGGTAGCTGGAGTACGCGAGCTTGAGTGCGGAGGCTTTGCCGATGCTGTCGCCCAGGATGTGGGTCCGCACATCGGTGCCGGCGAAAAGTTCGGCGATCCGGTCGGCCTGCTCGACGGCGCCGGAAAGGTAGAGCGTCGGGGACTTGCCGCCCACCGGAGGGGACCCGACCACCGCTGCATCGATGACCGGCGTCGGGGCCAGGCGGTCGGCGATATTCACCACGCGCGACGGCGAGACGGCGTTCGCGTCGACATAGATCGTGCCCGCTTCGGACACGCCGAGCTCGGCTACCTGGCCGGCGGTCTCCTCCGCTGCGGCGGGCGGGCATAGGGAGAGCAGTACATCGGAGCGGGAGACAAGCTCAGGCAGCGCCGCGGCTTCGAGGCCCGCGCGTTCGGGCGGGCGGCGGGTTGTGTCGCTGCGTCCGTCGGGGCACCACAGCACGATGTGGCCGCTCGCGCGCAGCTGGGCGCCGAAGGCGGAGCCCATACTGCCGGGGTGCAACAGCCCAATGGTGCTCGTCATGCCGCAGTCCTTGTGTGATCGACGGAGTGCAAAAGCAGCAGGTCGATGGCGGCGCGTGCATGCGGCACCACGTGGTCCGGCCCGGGATCGTCCGGCGGCCAGGAACGGCCTTCGCCGATCCAGATGGTGCGCAGTCCTGCGGAGCGTCCGCCGCCGATGTCGTTGACCGGGTTGTCCCCGACCATCCAGCCACCGTCGCGCAGCACGGTGCCGCAGCGGGCCGCCGCCAGGGCGAAGTGGCGGGTCTGCGGCTTGCGCGCGTCAGCCTCCTCGGAGACGAAGACGCCGTCCACGCACTCGGAGATACCGGTGGCCCGCAGCTTGGCGCGCTGGATATCCGCCGCACCGTTGGTCGCCACCCCCACCCGCCAGCCGGCCGCACGCAGCTCCTCCAAGCCGTTGAGGACCCCGGCCTGGCACGACACCAAGGCAGCGATGTCCGTGCAGTACGTGTGCCACAACTCCGCAGTCGACATGGGCAGTCGGTACCGGGTGCGGATCGTCTCAAAAGTGGATGGATAGGCCCGCTCGGCCACCATGTCTAGGACGTTCGCCTGATCTTCGTCCTCCAGGCCGTTCTGGGCGGTGAACTCTGCGGCCCAGCCGGCGAGCGTTCCTCGCCGGTCCACGAGGGTGTTGTCGAGGTCGAAGAGAACCAGAGACGGCTGCACATCCTGCACCCTAATGCGCGGCGGTCAGCTGTGTGCTCGGGGCTGCGTGGCGCGTCGAGCGACCCTTCCCGCTGCGCTCTGCGCCGCACATCGTTCCTTCATGTTGCCAGCCATACGGTCACCCCGAGGCTGGTCCGGGACCATCCGGCAAACCGTCCCCGGTCAGCACTCTGTCGGCCTCGACGAGGTACCACGAGTCAGAGTGGCCGGCGAGTCTCGGCGGGCGAGGCCCTTACCCCCGAATTTGGAGGTCGGCCTATGTCATCCACAGCACCTGGGGCATCGAAGCCTCCAACGGCTTCCTCACCCACCACGGTCTGGGAGGAAAGGCTGTTGACGCAGCGTGGGACCTCGCCCGCGAATCCGGACTGGATTTCGCCATCATGCGATCAGCCGTGCGTGACGTCCACGAGTGCCAGTAAGGTTCTGGGCATTTCGTGGCGCGGTTCTCTCGGTGCACGGCCCAGCGCGCCTCTGGTAGCGATGGGAAGCGCGATCTGCAGCCAGGCGGTCAGCTGGGCGTTGAAGAGGCGGCCGGGTAGGAAGCTGGTCTCCAGGTAGTCGTTCGCGCGTTCGACCAGGCCCTTCACTTCCGGGTCCCGGGCCGGCAGAGGTGCATGTCCGCACCACCACCCAACTCGCCGCCTACAACTACCCCTTCAACCAGGACACCATCGACCTGAGGTTCCCCCAGGTCCCCGGACACGACATCGCTCACGGCCGTTCATGATCGCGGTTTCGGTGACCCTCCGTGGCTCTGGCACGGAAAGTGATCCAGGGCCTCGTTTCACCTGTTGCCGAGAGCAGAGACTCATGCACCAGTCCAGTCAGGCCGGACCCGATCTGGAGCCGTATTCACTACATGGAGGCGGGCGTGAGGTTGTAGGACCGCGGCCGCCGTTCCCCGTCTGCTGCAGTGCAGGGAACCATGGGTCAGTTCAAGGCGTCGCCCGTACCGTTGGAAGCATCAGCTCTGTCGCTGGTGTACCAGGAGGGAGGAAGAGGCACAGGGGTGTGCTGGAACGAACAACCCAATGGCGCCTTTAATGCGCGGTGACGGGCAACCCGATAGCCGCGTGTGATGAGGCGCTGCTCCCAGCGCGCTGACCATCGTCCACCCCTACCTCTGAAGGCCATGAACGCATTCGACCGTTGGTACAAGGGGCTCAGCAGCTTCAACCGGGACCTCGTCCTGCAGCACTTCTGCGCAGAGGCTCCGGTTCCGCTGGGCGAACTTGCTTCTCAGCATGCCCTTCTTCGGGAGACTGCGCGACAGTGCCGAAACTTCCTTATGGACGAGTTCAACCGCAGTGTTGAGGGGGATTCGATACTCCGAGCCTGGATAGAGCACGCGGAGCTTGACCTGCGGAAACCTTGCCTCGTCAGTTCGTTTGTGGACCGCCACGCCTGGCTTGGCGAGAACATTGGGGAGAGGCTCACCGTCCTCCGCCTGTTCACCGGCATGCGCTGGCTGGACGCGACCACTTCGGCGTCCCCGACCGGACAGTGGATCTTCATGGATGATCTGGAAGAGTGCGGCGCCGCCACGGTGAGAGCCCTTGATCTTGGTGTCGACGAGTTGATGAGCCTGTCGACAGCCTCCGCTCTTCTCGACGCACGCCAGGTGCCTGTCCCCAGCGATCTCGACACCCTGCGTCAGTGGCTGATCCACTGCGGTCTTGACTGTGAGGGCAACCAGATCTCGTTGACTCGCTCCAAGCCCCAGCCGACTGAGACCGCTGTCGTCTCTGGCGGGCTGTCCGAGCTCGTCGACCAGTTGTCCGCCCTCCTGCTAGGAAATAAGAACGGCAAGAGCATTCTCACTCTCGGTAACCTTCTTGGTGAGGCGGAGACGGCGGACGGGGAGCTTGGAGTGGTCTCGCGCATGCTCCGAGACGCCACCTTCACGGCGGGCGAGGGCTGGGTTGTGCCGGATCGCTCCACCGATTCCGAGCGGCGTCGGGCAGTGAGAGGCGACAGAACCTCGGCAGAGCAGAACGCTACGGAGGGTAATAGCCCTTCGAGTGCGGCCGAGGAAGTCAAAAACAGGGAAGCAGAGAGTGACGGATCCATTTCGCTTGCAGGCACGCTGGCGGATGCCGGCGAAGCGGGTCTGGAGGCGTCGCCCGGAGACCTCATCGCGCAGCTCCTCGAAGGCTGCGCTGAGGGCATGAGCACCTCGCTCATCGAGGGTGCACTGGACGGAGTCGTGCCACAGGGAGAAGTGACAGAGGCGCTCTTCACGGATGCGCGCTTCGCGATCACGGCCAGGGGAGCCTGGTGCCTCCAGGACGGTTCCGACACGACTGCACCCTCCGCTGCAGCAATCCCGTCCCAGGGACTTTCCTCCCGAGAAGAAGAAGCGTCCGCCTTGACCACCGAGGCTGCCAGCGGCGTCGGCTCGCGCGGCGGGCTTCAGCGTGAGCGCGAGCGCCTCGACAAGGTGGAGGCCGCCTTGCGCGAGGCGGACACCCCGCTGACTGTCGAGGAGCTGAAGGAGCGCACGGGCGTCGCCATCGGGATCCAGTATCTCCGGCAGCAGATCGAAGGGGATGCCCGCTTCAGCCGGAGCCAGCGGAACCACTGGGCGCTGACCGAGTGGCACCTCCCGGTGTACAAGCCGATCAAGGAACTGATCTCTGACATGGTCGATGCGCACGGCGGCCAGGTTGAGGCAGACAAGGTCGTGGCGCTTCTTCGCCGAGACTTCGACATCAAGGAGTCCAGCCTGCGGGCCGCCATGTCCATTGCGCCCTTCACCGCACGCGGAGGGATCGTCCGCCGTATAGGTGAAGACCTGGACATTGGCTCCGAGGAAGCAGCTGCCCCCGCAGCCCGCACCGCTGAGACCGACGCGTCGGGCAAGCAGCAGCCCCAACCCGTCGACGAGGCCCCCGACGTGGATGACCTCATGGACCACCTGGGGTTGATCTGATGGCGGCTTCCCCTTTCCTCCGCGACTGCGGCGCGGAGTCCGACTACCGCAGCGACCGCAACAACCTTGTCGAGGACTTCTACCTGCCTGCCCTCGCCGCCTCCACCGCTTACGACCGGGCCGTGGGCTACTTCGCTGCGTCCGTGATCGCCACGCTCGGGCAGGGAATCGACGAGTTCACCGCGCGCGGCGGCACCATGCGGATCATCGCCTCCCCCTACCTTGACCCGGCCGACATCAAGGACATTGAGGACGGCTACGAGCTGCGCAAAGTCCTCCAGCGTGCTGCCCTCCGCGACCTAGAGCAGGCGGTCGAGGACGCGCGGGCAGCCCGCGGCCTCGGCAAGCTCGGACGACTGGTCGCCGAGCACCGAGTCGATTTCAAGCTGGCCTATGTCGAAGAGCGTGGCCGCGTCGGCATGTACCACGAGAAGATTGGTGTCTTCCGGGACGGCCGAGACATCATCGCCTTCAAGGGCAGCGCCAACGAGACCCGCTCCGGTCTCGTTGGCAACTTCGAGGCGATCGAGGTCTATCGGAGCTGGGAACCGAGCGATGCACGCCGGGCCGCGCGTATAAGCAAGGACTTCGATGACCTCTGGGAGAACCGCACGCAGATGCTGCGCGTTATCCCGTTCACCGATGCCGCCAAGGTGATCGTCGAGCGCAGCGCCCGGGCCACCGCAGACCAGTACGAGCTGGACGAACTCCCGACCGGCGGAACCCCCATCCGCACCACGCCGCTGCCTCCTCCTGGCACGCTTGCGATCCCGCCTAGTCTGAAGGTTCGCGACTACCAGAAGGAAGCGGTCCAGAACTGGTTCCGCAACCAGTGCCGAGGCATCCTCCGCATGGCCACAGGCACAGGCAAGACCCTGACCGCACTTTCCGCTGCCTCCCAGCTCGGCACGCTCCTTCGGAAGAACGATGCGTCCGCCTCACTCCTCACTGTCGTCGTGGCCCCGTACCAGCATCTGGTCGACCAATGGGCCAAGGACATCGAGTGGTTCGGCGTGACACCGTTGCGGGCCTACGAGACGACCAGCAGATGGTCCCCGCGCGCTCACAGCCTGCTCCAGAACATCGCCCTCGGCGGTACCCGAAGCGGCGTCATTGTCACTACCAACGCCACCTTCGGCGGCGATGCCTTCCAGAACCTGCTCAGCTCCTACCGGGGGCACCTCCTCCTCATCGCGGACGAGGCCCACAACCTCGGCGCCGCGCACTTGCGTACCCGCCTCCCGGAGAAGGCCCAGTACCGCCTCGGCCTCTCCGCCACCCCGGAGCGCTGGTTTGATGAGGAGGGAACCGACGCCCTCACCGACTACTTCGACCGAGTCGTCTTCGAGATGGGAATCGGCGAAGCCATCCGCCGCAGCGCCCTGTGCCGCTACACCTACACGCCCATCCTCGTGGAGCTGGACGACGAAGAAGCCGAACTGTACGCAGAGACCAGCGCGAAGATCGCCCGCCTGATCGCGGCTGGCACAGACCTGAAGGAGACCGCCGACCGGGACTCCCCGCTCGGCCGACTTCTGAAGAAGCGCGCCGACATCATCGGCCACGCCCGCGGCAAGCTGGAGATCCTCCACGCGGAGATCGAGAGGCGCCGGGACACCAGCCACCAGCTGATCTACTGCGCCGAGGGCAAGCATCCCCTTCTCTACGAACACGGCACCGACGGCCCGCGTCAGATTGACCAGGTCATGGAGATGGTCGGCAACGAGCTGCACATGCCCGCTGCCCGCTACACCTCGGAGACCAAGCGCTCGGCCCGCCTGGACATCCTGCGCCGCTTCGAGAACAACGACCTCCAGGTCATCTCCTCCATGCGCTGCCTGGACGAAGGCGTGGACGTCCCGGCCTCCCGGACCGCCTACCTCCTGTCCAGTTCCTCCAACCCCCGCCAGTTCATCCAGCGCCGCGGCCGCGTCCTGCGCAAGGCGCCCGGCAAGAAGCACGCGGACATCATCGACTTCGTCGTCGTGCCGCCTGCGGGCGGGGACGCGATTCAGTACGAGACCGAACGCAGCCTGCTCCGTCGCGAACTGGCTCGCGTCGAAGAGTTCGCCTACCTCGCTGACAACGAGGGGGACACGCTCAATGTCCTCCGCCCCGTGCGCGAGCGCTACGGCCTCTTCGACACCTGAGCCCTCACTGCAAGTACTGCCATTCCTTCCGTACCCGCTACCTCGAACCAGGAGTAACCCGTGAGCGACGAAACAGCCGGCCAGCCTCCCGCACGAACGGTGCGCGACGTCCTGAACGAGCTGCCGCGGGAAGCCAAGATCCTCGTCCAGAAGGTCATCGACCTGGAGACCGAGAACATCCACATCAGGGAGACGACCAAGGTCGTCCCGAAGATCGTCGACACCGTGAGGGAGCTGACCAAGTGAAGCTGCTCAAGCTGACGCTGAAGAACTTCCGAGCCTTCTATGGTGAGCAGGTTCTCGACCTGTCTGTGGAGGAGGGCAAGCCCGCCGTCCTCATTTTCGGTAACAACGGTGCCGGCAAGACCACCCTGCTCAACGCGTTCGCCTGGGCCCTCTACGGCACCTTCTCGGAAGACGTGGAACAGCAGCATCGCGTCATTCACGACAAAGCATGGGCGGACACGGCGTTCGGGGAGGACATCACGGCCTCGGTTCGGCTGGACTTCGAGCACGACGGGACCCGGTTCTCCGTGGTCCGGCACGTCACCGTTACCAAGGAGAAGGCGGAGCAGGAGCCCGTCGAGCCCGAGCTGACGGTCACGGAGATCGGGACGGACGGCGAAGCCCAGAGCATCCTCAACGGCCAGGACCGGATCGAGAAGATCCTGCCCAAGGGCCTGCGGCAGTTCTTTTTCTTCAACGGTGAGCGCATGGAGAAGATGTTCTCCGGCGACGTGAAGCGGGAAGGCGAAGGCAAGAACCAGGAGGTCCAGAAGGCCATCAAGACCCTTCTGGACTTGGAGGCCATCGAGCGTGCTCTGGAGGACCTGCCGAAGGTCTCCCGAAAGCTCGCCAGTGAGATCGACTCCAAGGAGGACAGCAGGCTGAAGCAGCTGTCTGACCATATGGACCAGCTCGCCACCCGCGAGAAGGAAGAGGTGGCAGAGATGCTGCGCCTTTCCGGCGAGATCAGCGCCTTCCAGAAGGAAGTCCAGTCCATTGACCGCGCCCTGCTCCAGAACAGGGAGGCGGAGCCGCTCCAGAAGAAGCGGGACTCGCTGACCCGCCAGATCAAGGCCGCGCATGACCGGCACATGGAGTACAAGAGCCGCAAGCGCGAGCTGCTGTCACGGCACGGCTTCCTGGCTCTGACCAGCGGGATCGACACTAAGGTGATTGAGCTCGCGGACGAGATGCGCGAGCGCCGCCAGCTGCCCGCGGGCATCCAGCGCAGCTTCATCGAGGACATTCTCGAAGCCCAGCTGTGCATGTGCGGCCGTGAGGTCCGAGAAGGGACCCAGGAGTACGAGGAGCTGGACAAGCGCAAGTACAACGCCGGTCTCGAGGACGTCCAGGAGAGCTGGATGCGGGTCAGCGGCAAGATGAAGAACCTGGAGGAGAGGCGCCAGGAGATCCTGGAGCAGCTCACCCTCAACGCTTCCGACATTCAGAAAGCAGACGCCGAGATCAGCGAGCTGGAAGCAGAACGCTCTGATGTCGATCGGCAGCTGGAGGGGGTGAACATCCAGGACGTCCAGCGCCTCATCGAGCGCCGGAAGAACTACGCCTCCAAGGAGACTGACGCCCGCGTCGCGCACAAGGAGGCTGAGAACAAGGTCACCTCGATCAAGCAGGAGGCAGAGGCCACAGGCCGCCAGTACCGGAATGCTGAGGTCAAGAGCGAGAAGGCCCGCAAGGTTCAGATGCAGGTCGAGCTCGTCGAGAAGGTGCGTGCCGCGCTGAAGGAGATCCTCGAGATCAAGACCGAGGAGGTCCGCGACCAGCTTGACAAGAAGGTCAAGGAGGTCTTCTCCCGGATCTTCATCAAGAGCTACGTACCCGAGCTGAACGACGACTTCGAGCTGGAGCTGCACACCGCGAGTGGAGTGGCCATCCGCTCCACCGGTGAGAACCAGATCCTCGGGCTCAGCTTCGTCGGCGCGGTCTCCGAGGTTGCCAGGAACATCAGTGCCCGAAAGAAGAACAGGGGGGAGGCGACTATCGAGACCGGCAGCGGCGGTGTCTACCCGGTCGTCATGGATGCCCCCTTCGGCAGTCTCGACCTGACCTATCAGGAAGAAATCTCCAAGGCCCTGCCAGCGCTGACATCCCAGATCGTCACCCTGCTCTCGCAGTCGCAGGCGCGGGGAAAGGTTCTGGAGAACCTCCAGCAAGCCGCCAACCAGATGTACGTACTGCGCTCTTATACGCCGAACCAGTCGGCAGGCGAAGAGACGATTGTGATCAACAATCGTGAGGTTCCGTACGTGTCACACGGCGACTTCGAGCACACTGTTCTGGAGAAGGTGACCTTCTGATGGCCTACACGGACCGATTCCGCCGTCCCCAAGAGCATGAGGTCCTGCTCGGTAAGCTCACCGACAGAAAGACCGGGACGTTCGCGACTATGGTCGAGGCGATGATGTTCGCCGCGCTGCTAGGCCGCCGCCGAGGCGAGCGCAAGCCGTTCGACCAGGCTGACGAGCCGATTCGCCTCGCGCTGATGGAGAGCCGGGACTACGGGGAGGTGCTTCTCGACATGCTTGGAGCCGTCGAGTGCCCCGACGACCCGAAGATCCTCAGCGCGGACCGGCAGCCCGAGCGGGTCCTCATTTTCGAGGAGTACGCGAACGCTGGCCTGTCCCACCTGCAGACCCTTATAAATCGTCAGTCCGACCAGGACCTTGACACGGTCATTTCGAACCTCGTCCTTGAGGGGCTAAGGACGCCGCCGGAGGCAGAGAAGGACGACGTTGGCGACATCCTTGCCAGCGCTGACCTGGACTGGTAAAGCCGCTACCTCAGGGCAGGGTCGACAGCCGGAATCCGTACGGCTATCAACCCTGCCCACCTCTGTGGAACGTAGTAGTTGGTCTCGTGTTCATGGGGCGGGATGTCTCCGATGGCGGTGTGAAGCAGCTGGTTGTTGAACCAGTCGGCCCACTCTGCGGTGGCCGCGGCCTCGATGCCCAGGTCCGCGGCGACCGCATTCATAACGGCCCACCCGGTGGGGTGGCTGTGAATAATCTCCGCGACCATGCGTACCGCACACTCGCGAAACTCGGCAGGGTAAGAGGACGAGCGGGCCATGACTTGATTCGCTCAGGGAATCGAGCCTTTAATTAGCACCGAAGCGCTTCATGCCCTAATTCACTGATGCCGATAGGGTCAACGTGCTCGGAAGTTATGCGACTCTTGACAAGACGCTGAAGGTGATCCCAGATGGTCAGCCGGCGTCACCTGCGCCTCAACTATTGCAGTACAGCTGCCTGCTACCGGAAGGCCGTGATCAGTGCAGCCAGGGAAGTTACCAGGGTGGCAACTGCCGTGATTGTGGCCGGAGTTATACGCCCCTTCGAGGGGCCTCGTTACTCTGACCACCAGACGTGCTCCGGCCCTCATCCCGCAGGCACGTCGAGGTGCAGCAGTGATCGTCGCCAAGCGGATTGTGCACGTTGCTCCTTTCTTTGGGCTCATGCGGTTGCCACGTAGCAGGGGAAAGCGGAGCCCAACTACCCCTCCCCCTCGGCTGCAGCGAGCCAAAGGGAAGAGGAACGACCATGACGGGGTAACCCTGACACCATCCGAGTCGTACCGCTTTGGAACGAGACGTTCTCACAGACAGCTATACGTAGCTGTGCGTCACAGTTTTTGATTTATAAATTCAAGCCCCCTGGATTCGATCCGCCATTGCGACACGCGAAACCATGTTCGTGCAGCGGCACGCCAAGTCGCAGTGCACTTCGCGAACGGTGCGACTTGGCGCCTAGGTGCCAGTCGAGGAAATCCGGAAGGGAAGACTCCCTAGACTGGCACTCTAAAACTGCTGGTCCGGAGGGTGGCGCTCGCGGGAAGTGAAGCGACACCTCATATGGGTTACTTCATTCGAGTGCCGGGCGGTGCGTGTGATGGCTGCCCTAAGTCTCGGAACTTTTCGTTCCGTTTTCATTTAGAATGAAGCCTGGATCCGCTGCATGGCAAAGTAAAAACCTTCACGCTACATCGATTAGAGCTCTTTCATTACAGAGAGTATCGGCCGAAAATCATCGAGGTTGTTGGAGGTGTATTGATTTTTCGGCGAGAGGGTCAGGAGTCTGATAGTGGGCAACCGGATAGTGTTAAATGCCACTTATTGATCCGAAACGGTAAGCGTTCCGGGTCGTCGAATGCTGCGTGAGTGAACTGGTGGGGGAGGCGCTGACCGCGCGGCGCGTGGGTGAGCATCAGGTGCTGTCCGGGGTCGAGCAGGCAGCAGTGCGGCAGGCGATTTTGGATCACCTGCCGTGTGACCTGGGTGTTCGTGGCCAGTTGTGGACGCGTGGCCAGGTGGGTGAGCTGATTGCGAAGCTGTATCGGGTGCGGATGACCGAGCCCGGGGCGGGCAAGTACCTGCGGCGCTGGGGGCTGTCGTTCCAGCGGCCCGACAAGCGCGCGGTCGAGCAGAACCGGAGGCGGTGCGGACCTGGCTGGAGGAGACATGGCCGGCGATCCGGGCGACGGCGAAGGCCGAGAACGGTGAGGTGCTGTTCGCCGACCAGGTCGGAATCCGTTCTGATCAGGTCACCGGTCGCACCTGGGGCGAGAAGGGCCGCACCCCCATCGTGCGCCGCACCGGCAATCGGTTCTCCGTGAATGCGATGTCCGCGATCAGCGCGAAGGGCCGGATGCACTTCATGGTGTTCACCGAGACCTTCGACGCGAAAGTCATGTGCCGCTTCCTCGACCGGCTCATCGGCCACTTCCGACCGCAAGATCCACCTCGTGGTGAACGGTCACTCCGCACACCGCTCTCACGTGGTCCGCACATGGCTGGCCGACCACGCCGACAGGATCGAGCTGCACTTTCTGCCCCCCGTACTCACCCGAACTGACCCCCGACGAACTCGTCAACGTCGACCTCAAACGCAGCCTGCTCATGAGCAGCAGGACCCGCCACCAGGCCCAACTCGCAGCCGAGAACCGCAGGTTCTTCCACTGCCGCCAGCGCCAGCCCCACATCGTCCGCGGCTACTTCGACGGCCTCCACATCCGCTGCACCCTCGAAGAGAACCATTTGAGTTTCTGATCAATAATGGTTGCAGCCTCGGCGCTATTTTTGTATTCGAGAGGATGTAGTAGAAGGGCAGGCGGGGGAAGTCGTGCTTCAGCCTCGACAGGCTGACATTTCACATACTTTGGCGTTTGAGCCGGTTGAGGAATGGGTTCTCCGTGCCTGCAGTAGTTCAGCGCGGCCAGGTCTTGACCGCGAGCCCGGCAAGGACGGTCTGCCGAAGTCGGATGCTGTCCGGGGTCCACTCGCTCTTCTCGCTGATCTTTCTGGTCAGCTCGAAGCCCGACGCCTTGAAGACCTCGACCTTTTCGGCAAACGACTTGTTCCCGATCTTAGAGTTCACTCCAGCCTGCAGGAGCACCATGTTGCCAATGCGGTAGACCCAGCTGGCGGCGTCCTGCTTGCCCCCGCTCTTCTTGATGAAGTCCTCCCAGTCGGCTTCCTTGGCGTTCTGCGGGAACACGTGCTCCAGATTGACCTGGCTCGGGTTGCTGTTGGGGACGAACTCTGGCTGGGACTCCTTTCGCCTTGTCGTTTCCAGGGCGCTTAGGTAGAACCGGGCAAGTTTGGAATCGCTTCTTCCGATGGTGGCGAGCGCGAACTGCTCCCTGAAGTCGGTGTCGGAGGGGATGAGGTCCTCTACGCGCAGTCGGACCTGCGCGGTGGTGGTGACCTCGCCATTCCGGATGGCGACCGCGATCTGAGAGTACTGGTCCTCGAAGCGGCCGCGGTTCATCATGCTCATAATCATGCCGCGCACTGACCAGTTCACCATGGCCCGGAGGAGCTTCTCGAGCTCGTGGGAGTGGAAGTGGTCGACTGCCGCCAGCAGGAGGATCTTGTTGGGAACCAGGTCGAACATGGCGAGTGTGTCGAGAGCGGGACGGTGACCGTTGCCGCTGCATTTGGTCGCCCAGAAGTCGCTCTCCGGGTTGGAGAGCGCGGTGTAGGCGTGTGTGGCTGACAGGAGGTTCTCCGAGAAATGCAGCGCCTCCTGTCGATGGGTCACCTCCTTGCGCATCTCCGCGTAGAGATCGCGCTCGGTGATCTTGCCAACCTTCGAGCTCCAGTAGTGGCGCAGGAACTTGGTGAACTTCGCATCGGCGGCCCCGAGCTGGAGCGTCCCGAGTGACTGGTGCCAGTTGTTCCGGACCGCGTTGAGGTTCTGCTGCTCGCCGGCGGCTCCGAAGAGGTGGTTCTTCAGGAGGTCCGCGGTGGTCAGGTCGGCGCCTCGATTGTTGAGAGTCTCGAAGATCACGTAGGCGTCTGCCTCGGTCGGGGTCTCGACCACGGCGAGCTGCGCCCGGTGCTGGATGTAGCTCACCCATTTCTCGAGGACGTTGGCCGCGTCCATCCCATGCAGGCTGCGGAACTGCGAGATCTTTTCCCGGAAGAACCGGTACGCCTTGACGATGTCGGAGTCGGTCCTCGCGGGTTTCCCCGGGAGCGCGGTCTCGGTGGTGATCCCGAGGAAGTCGGGGTTGTCGTTCTCGTTGAGCTTGAGGTGCGACTCTGCGTACCTGTCGTTCCATGCCTTGCTGGCCAGGAAGGTGCGGCTGATGCCCACAGCCTGGGAGTCGTCCGCCTTGAGCAGGTTCCCCTCCAGGGTTCGCAGCTCGTCGCGGATGGCAGCGATCAGGAGGGAGGAGGTAACCAGCCGCTGTTGGCCGTCGATGATCCGCTTCCGAGTCCCGTCGCCGTCCTGGGTGATCACGATCGTGCCGAAGAAGTACTCCTCCTTCGCCCCGCCGTTGATCGCCCGGTTCAGGTCGGTCCAGTAGTCGAGGACCTCCTGCTCCACCTTCCAGCAGTACGAGCGCTGGAACTGGGGAACGACCAGGCGATTGTTGCGCAGGACCTCACCGATGCCGACGAGGTAGAGCTGAAGCGAGGTGCTGCCGTGTCCCGATGCCATACAGGGCAGCTTAAGTGTCAATGAGTTAAGTGGATCTGTGTTTTCTGATGACTGGTCGCAATCGTGTGGAGGTGCAGGGAAGGGCCGACCCGCGCAGGCGAATCGGCCCTAAACTGGGCAATTTTTGACAATTTAGACGGCTGTTACGGCCCCGATCAGCCCCTCGATCGCTGTCATCTCCTTGTGCGCACCCAAGTACCCGACCCCCCGGGCCAGATGGATCGTCAGCGTATGGGAGACGTTCTCGTCCGTCGGCTCCAGTCCGTCTGCCACGCAGCGCTGCTTGAGCAGGGCGAGGTAGAGGTCGCCGTGGGGTCCGGCGAAGGTCTTCCAGGACATCTCGACGTTGGAGTCGGTGACGACCTCACGAACCAGGGGGGTAGAGGCGTCCGCCAGGGAGAGCACCAGTGCCCAGCGGCACAGGACGTTCCACTGGGTGATGCCGGTGGTGTGCTTCAGACGGCTCAGGCGATCCTTACTTGCGGTGGCGAGGCGGATGTTCTCAAGCGACATTGCTGGCTCCTACGTTCCACCAGTAACCCTCGACGACGCTGGTGGTGAAGGTGGTGTCGTCGTGAACCAGGGTGTAGGTGTGGGCGACGGACTTCTCGAGGCGGCCAAGCAGGTACTCGTCGATCTCCTCATCGGTGGAGAGAAGGAGGACTTGGTCGCTGGCGTATGGGAAGTATCGGTCCACCAAGTGCTCGCGGTGGCGGCTGTCGAGCCGGCCGAGCGGCGTGTCGATGACGCTGGGCAGGCGGTTGCCGGCGACCTTCATCAAGCCCCAGAGTAGGGAGACGGCGAGTAGCTGTCGCTCGCCCGCGCTGAGACGGCCGGGATCGATCGGTTCACCGTCGGTGTCAGCCAGGGTGAGCGTGAATTTGTCGGTATCGATGCGGAGGTCGTTCACCAGGCCCTGCTTGCGCATGAGGGTCTGGAAGCTCGTGAGCATTGCTACCTCGAGGCGGCTGATGTGCCGCTTGAGGAGGGCATCGCCGAACTTTTCCAGCGTCTTCCGGGCCTTCTCCGAGTACTTGATGATCCGCTCGACCTCTTCGGCCTTCACCTTGGTGCGAACGAACTCTTCATGGGCACGCTGAAGAGAGGCGGAGACGTATTCGAGGCGGCGCTTCAACTCGTCGACGTTGTTGAGGCTGTTCTCGTGCTCCCGTTCCAGCCGTGCGACTTCCTGGAGCTGGTCTTTACGCTTCTTCTGGATGGCCTCGACCTTGCTCTTGGCCGGTACACCTGCCAGCTGACGCTCCAGCTGCACACTCTCTTCGGCGGCTTCCGCAGCCTGCTGAAGGAGCTCGGCAGCTCGTGCCTTGTCGCGACTGAGTGCCTCGTCGAGTGCCGACAGCTGGGGGAGCGTGTCTGGGGAGAGGCCGAGATCCACCTTGAGGCCAGCGGACTTGGCGCGCTTGGCGCGGTCAGCCTCCAGCTTCTCCATTACAGCGGCCTTCGCCTCGTCAGGGAGCATGTCCAGTAGCCACTGGTCACGCTCTTCGAGCACCCCCAGTACCTGGTGGGACTCGGCTGCCGTCCGCTCGCGACCAGCCTGCTTGCGCAGTTCCTTGAGGTGACTTCCCATCATCAGGAGCGGAAGCGGGCCTGCAGCCAACTGGACGAGGGAGCTGCGGATTTCGGCGAGTCGAGCGGAAACCTGCGCGTACTCGCGCTCGATCTCGACGCGACGCTCGAAGAGGTTTCCGCCCTCCTGCTTGTAGGCAGCCTCCAGCGTTTCGAGAGTGCGCCGAGCTTTGACGAGCTCGCTGTTGCGCTGCGCGGCCCGTTGTTCTGCATTCTCCAGAGCGGCGTCGGCCGCCTGCCGTTCCTGCTCCTCCGCGTGGATCTTGTCCATCAGGTGCTGCTCTTCGTCCGACAGCTTCTGCCGGCGCTGGAGCGCGAGCAGGTCCGTACGGAGCTGCTGGACGGTGCTGACACCGAGCAGCGAGTGGATGGCCGATTCGATGACCGATGCCGCGCGCTCGGGGTCGGCGAGCGATTCGATCTTCTCTCCGTCGAAAAACGACAGCGAGGCGACCTCGAGCGGGAGCAGACTCTCGATGTGATCGGCCCACTCCTGGCTGAGAACCCGGCTGTACTTCAGCTCAGGTTCGACGCGTCGCCCCGGCTTCGCCCTGGAGCCGTACTCCTCGTCGACGAACGCGTTCACGAATTCCTTAAGCGTCGTCTTGCCGCTGGTGTGCCAGCTGCGGACCACCTTGTAGTAGTGCTCCGTGCCGTCCACCGTGACCGTGAACTCCAGGATGATCTGCGCACCGCGGGTGGGGTCGGCTTGCCGGTTGATGCTCTCGCGGAGGTACGTCTCGTACGACCTGCTGCCGCGACCGCTGCAACGCGCTCGCGGCCCGTACAGTGCCAGCTGGATGGCGTCGAGGAGGGTAGTCTTGCCGCAGCCATTGAGGCCGCCGATGAGGACGATCGGCTTGTTCGTCTTGGTGGTCAGATCCAGCGACTGGGTGCCGCGGTAAGCCCCGAACTCTTCGAGAGTGATCTTACGCAGGAGCATCGATATTGGTTTCTTCGTCCAGGGTCAGGTGGGTCTGCGATTCCTCACGCCACTTGTTCTTGCGCTGCGCGAAGTCGATGGCGTCGGCGCTGTCCTCGTAGTAACCCTTCTTTACAGCGGTCTCCAGGGCTTGGAAGAGGCCAGCGCGTCGGGACATTGTTCGGTACTTGCGCTCGACGGAGAGAAGCTCGCGGACCATGTCGTAGTGCAGGTCGTCGTCCCCGCAGAGCTCCTTCAGGAGCTCCATCTCGTCTGCGCCCATGACGAGCTGCTCGTCCAGAGGTCCGCCTGGGAAGTCCTCGCCCGTGGACTCCTTGTAGATACGGGGGAGGGAGTCCTCGACCTCGTGCTTGTCGAAGACCCAGATGCGGCGGATCTCGTGCAGCTCGTCGAGGGTGATCAGCTCGATGTTCTTGACGTGCTCCGGCGCGTTGGCGCGAATCCACGTCTGGGCGTCCAGCAGGTCCTTGAGCCAGCCCTGGCGGAACTTCTGCAGGTACGGGCCGTGGATCGGGACCTCTTCGCCATCAGTCCGACGCGTGTAGACCATGACCCTGCCGTTCATGCGGCGGAAGTCTCGGGCCGGCTGGTCAGGGCGGGGGTACGGGAGCTTCCGGCCGGCGGGGAGTCCTTCCTCGCCCTCTTCGAAATAGCCAAACGGGGCGTCGAGCTTGTCGCGGAGGTCCAGGAGCGGCCTCATCCACTCCTTCTCCTCGTCGTTCTGGATCATCGCCGACATCGACTTGTCCTGCTCGACGAGTGTGCACGTCCAGCACCCGAAGCGGCTAGAGCCGCAGGAGGGAGTGGTCGAGTCGACCACGAGCGGGCACTCGCCATCGCCGGAGGCGCCCTGGTACATGGTGAGGAGATCCTGATTGTTGTAGCCCCACGGGTTGGGCTTCTGCATCAGGTATTCCCAGACGTCGTCGTTGGTCCAGTCTTCGACCGGGCTGTAGACGAGGGAGTTGGGAAGGTTTGCATTGGGGGAGAGACGATCACGGACGCGTCGCTTCTCGTGCTTCTCCATGGCACGGGCGCGCGCCTGGCTCTCGGTCTTACGGATACCGAGCACCATGATCGCCTCACCATGTGCTGCCACGACGTTCCGAATGAAGGAGTTGGAGGGCTTGATCTTGAGGCGCTCGGTGCACCAGCGGAACTTGGGGCGCGGCGCCGGGTAGCCCCGACCGATCAGGTTGACCCAGAAGGTGTCCTTGATCTCCGGCGTCAGGCGATGAGGCTCGATAGGGAGGCCCTGCTTGGCGGCGGCTTTCTCCATCGTCTCCAGGGATGTCGTCACCCACGCCGCGACGACGGGGTTCTCGACGAGGGTGTCGGTGCTGATGACGTGGACCGTCTTGGTGCGCTGCTCCGCCGGCAGAGCGGCGATAGCGTTCCATACGAGCTGAAGGACAGCGGTGGAGTCCTTGCCGCCGCTGTATCCGATGACCCAGGGCACCTGGTCGGCGGTGTAGAGCTCACGAACCTCGTCTGAGAGCTTGGCGATGACCTCTTCGAGGGGTTGCCCGTCGAATGGCTTCCGCCGCACCGGCGTGATGCCGAGTTGCAGAGGGATGGTGCTCATGCTTCGCCTCGCAGGTATGCGTCCTCTACCCGCTGCTCTTCGGCGCTAAGGCCGAGGCGCAAGTGATTGCGCAGGTAGTTGACTGTGAGAGTTACATTTTGGTGGCTTTTGGAAACACGGCCGCCGACGATGGCGCGGCCCTCCCAATCTGCATTTGACCGAGTCCAGTCGACCTTTTTCAGAGGGGAGAGTTTCCGTTTCCATTTACTAGGCGTGGTGGATTCCCGAAGTAGGGAATTTCCGATGCGGCCGAGAGCGTGCAATGCGATTCCGTGACTGTGGATGAAGTCGCGCCGCATCTCGGGTGCCGAGAGCTCTCGCTTGCGAACCATCTCCCACTCGGGAAGCGTCGTGTCGATGTGCTCCCAGTACTCCTGCGCCAGCTCGGCTGCGGCGTCTGCCTCGATCTCCAGGCCCTGCAGGAGGGACTGGGTGCCGTAGTAGAGAGCGCTCAAGGTGAACATCATCCGGGAACGGGCGGAGAGGGTGCTCTTCTCCATCTCGACGTAGCCCTTGAAGACCTTGCACTGGCCGGCCAGCGAGCGCGCGACCTGGGCTTCGCTGTCCCGGTGGTCATAGAGGACGCCGATGGACCGGGCCGGACGTACCGCGTGCCGGTTGAGGTCCGCGAACATCTGCTGCGAGCGGGCGAGCCCCGCGTCATGGAAGAAGACGATGGCGATCGTCTCGTTGCCGATGTCCGGGTTCTCCTTGAGGGCGTGCTCGATGGCTGCGCGCCGGTGCTGGCCGTCGTTGATCAGGAAGCGGGAGTCCATGGGGATGCGCAGCTGCCCGGTACGGAAGGCGTTGCCGTCGGAGCCGAGATGGTCGAACTCCACGTCGCCGTCGACGGATGCGGTCAAAGCGCTGAAGACGTAATCCCCTGGATTGTCCAGAATGTACTTCGTGAGTGCCGGGAGGCGCCCCTTGTTGAGGAGCCGCTGGGCGCGTAGTTCCGGCGAGAGCTCGTCTTCGTCGAAAATAAAGATCTTTGGGATGAGGCGCAGGGGGCACATCGAGACGTAATACTCGCGCCCTGCCTGGATGCCGCGGATCGCCGGGAACGTGTACTCGAACCCCGTTGAGGTGCGCGGAGCTACGACTCGGGGCGCTGGTGTCGCTGCTTTGATCTCCACCCGGCAACCTTAGCGTACGTCATCCGTTTAACGTACGGAGCTTGCTGAAGTTACGTCACCTTCACGTACGTAAGACACACCGGCATGTCTGGGGTTACGCCCGGCTGGCGCGAAGGACGTTCCTGCCCGGGAAGGCGTACGTTGATGTCTGCGTTGACAACTCTGAGGCGCTGCGCTGTGCGTCAGCCGAGCATGCGTGTACGTTAACGGTTTGACGTACCCGGTAACGGGATGATTGCTCTGGGATGGGTGAGCGCGGTGGTGGCGTATCTCGATGTGGCGGCGACGACCCGTGTGGAGCCGCGGGTGGCTGACGTGGTGCTCCACTGGATGACCGAGGACTTCGGCAACGCCGGCAGCCGCACCCATGAGTACGGAGCCCGGGCAAAGAAAGCGGTCCAGGAGGCAAGGACGTTCCTCGCCAGGACAGTTGGTGTGAGGACCGAAGAGGTCATCTTCACCAGTGGAGCGACGGAGTCCAACAACATCGCGCTGCTCGGCATGGCCCCGTACGGAGAGAAGCACGCCCGGAAGCACATCATCACCTCCGCTATCGAGCACAAGGCGGTCATCGAGCCCCTGCTGCATCTGCAGGAGAAGCAGGGGTTCGAGGTCGATTTCCTGAAGCCCGGTCCCTCGGGGCGGATTTCTACGGAGGCCGTGCTGGAGAAGCTGAGGCCAGACACCCTGCTCGTCTCGCTAATGCACGTGAACAATGAGACAGGCGTCATCCAGCCCGTGGCCGAGCTGGCGGAGAAGCTCCAGAAGACCCCGACTTTTCTCCACGTCGATGCCGCGCAGGGGTACGCGAAGGTTCCCGAGGACCTGAAGGCGCCCATCGATTTGACCAGCATCAGCGGTCACAAGATCGGTGCACCCAAGGGGATCGGCGCTCTGGTGACCCGGCGCCGCGGCTGGGACAAGGTGCCGCTGGAGCCGATCATGTTTGGCGGCGGGCAGGAACGAAAGCTGCGCCCCGGGACGCTTCCCGTGCCACTGGTCATGGGGCTGTACGAAGCATCCAAGGTTTTCCAGGAGAACCGGTCGCGTTGGGAACGGGACGCGAAGGAGATGCGGGAGCGGCTGCTCGCCGCGCTCGGGAAGACCCGCTTCCAGATCAACGGCGATGCCGACCACGCGGTCCCGCACATCCTCAATGTGACCTTCGACGGGCTCAATGCCGAGGCCCTGATCGTACGGATCAAGGACCAGGTGGCCGTGGCGACCGGTTCCGCATGCACCAGCGCCTCGTACACGCCGAGCCACGTGCTGACCGCAATGGGCCTCCCGGAGGAGGTGGCCACCAATGGCCTCCGCTTCTCGTGGTTTCCCGGGCAGGTCTCGGACTTCGACCCGGACGGCTTGGCGGAGACGATCGCGTACATGCAACCGGATGCCCTCTGACGGTTTGAGCTGCTCAGTCTTCGGGGCGCTGGACCAGCCGGTGTCCCCGAAGCATGCGACCGCACCTGATCAGTTCGGCCTCCCAGCCATTCTCGGTGCCGATCAGGTGCGGATTCTCGTAGAGGCCGGCGCGTAGCTCGGACTCGGTCAGACGGCGGTAACGCGGAACGTCCGGGTCGTCGGGCGCCAGGAATTCGTGCTTGCGGTGGAGCAGAGGACGGTTGGCAGAGTTCGCGTAGGACATGTGCGAGGTCTCGAAAGTCTTGAGATCTACGAGGTACGAGGACGTGATCCGCGGGTGTGGGTCCTTGTCGAATTCCGGGTAGTCGAGCCAGCTGATGGCTCGCCCCTGGTGCTTCAGCTTGGCGATGGTCCATTCCTGAGGGCGGCCGGCGGCGACGGAGGCGCAGTGCTCGTACAGGCGCAGGACTGTCGGCATCCGGTCGATCGCCCGGCGGTGCACGTACAGCGCGGTCGGGGTGATCTTGCCGACGCTGGATGCGTTCATGGCGCCCCGGATATAGGTGTCGTCCCGGAGCTTGAGGAGCAGACGGTCGGAGCGCCTGCAGGCTTCCTTGTACGAGGTGAAGAACGAACGGACGTCGAGCTGGATGCCGAGGGGGAGGCTGCTGAACGGACCTCGGCCGTTGAAGAGCTCGACGGCGAGGAACAGCAACGTGTTCAGCGTCGTGCGCTTGGCGCCCTCGGAGACCCTCCCGGCGTCTGCGGAGTCGCGTATGAGGCGCCTAAGTTCGCCGGGTTTCAGGTGGGCGAGCTGTTCGGCCATCGGCCGGGGCATCTCGTCGACACGGGGCGGGCGGCCACGCCGTTCGACGTAGTCGACCAGCGAGGCGATAGCGGAAGTGGTATCGGCTGAAGCGAGCCACTCGGCGTCGGGGACGATGCGGTGCGCGAGGTAGCCCAGTCGGGCTGAGTCGTCCTTGAAGGCGTACACGATGCCGGGGGCCGCCGATATGCAGCGTGTTTCTGTGACCTCCTCGACGTAGATCCGGAGCTCGTCCGGGCTGAAGAGGTGCTGGAACGTCTGCCGGCTGGTGAGGAGGCCGTCGCCGTACTCCTGGCCGCGGACTTTGGACCGCTCCCAGGTGAGGCGAGCCGAGACGATGAGTACGGAGGTGGTCAGCCTCCATGCCTCCTTGAGCGTCTGCCGGCGCTCGACGGGGTCCTCGATGATGTTCAGGACGTAGGTGAGGAGGACGACGTCGGAGGGGGCCACCGGCGCGCTCGAGTTGTAGTAGGGGTCCCAACCGGTGATCTTGCAATCGAGGCGCTGGAGGGAGGCGACGTCGCCGCCTCGGCCGCAGCCGTAGTCGAGGATCGTGCGGTCCGTGTTGAGCTGGCGATCGGCCAGAGCCTGGCGCGCCGGCACGGAGAGGCTGGAGCGACCGATCGCGGTGCGGCGGCGGTCGCTGTTCCATGACTGCTGCATGTCGGCCTCGTCAGTCTGGGAAGGGGGCGGGTCGCAGCATAGGCAGGGTGGCGGTACGGGCGAAGAGGTTTCCGGAAGCTGAGGTTTCCAGCGCGTCCCTCAGTGCAATCGGTGAACTTGCCTGGCTGGCAGGCAAGGCGGTGGGTATCGGAACCGTCATTGCCACGATGACACTCGCGCTCATCCAGGACCAGTCGCCGCCCGAGCAGCTGGGCGTGACTACCTCGGCAGCGACGACGCTGCGCACCCGCGGCTCGGCGGCTGGCGCGAACGGCATCGCTGTTCTCACCGCGTCCCTCGACACGACCCAGCACCAGGGGCAGCAGAACCGGGCGTTGCTCAGTTGCTGGGTGCGGACGTAGGTCTGAAGCGTGAGCGCTGCGTGAGCGGACTGGGCGGCACCACAGCGGACCTGGAGTCATGCTGATCAAGGCTGCAGGTCTCTGATCAGCGAGAACAGGATTCGGTGGCACCGTCCGGCACCACTGATCACGATCTTGCATGCCCTTGTAATGCGTAGGTCTCGGGTTCGAATCCCGAAGGCGGCTCAGCCAAAGCCCAGCTCAGAACCGACTCTGAGCTGGGCTTTTTGGTTTGGCGCCACGTCTCAGATGCGCGCCGTCGGGAGGTAGCAGGCGGGGGCCTTCAGGGTGTCGTCGATCGCCGACGCGAGGCGGTTCATCCGGGCGTCGGCCGCCGGCACCCTCGTCTGGTCGAGGGTGATGCCGACCAGGTGGCCGCCGGGACCGAAGGAGCGAAGGTGGACCGTGCCCTGCTCCACGTCGAAGAGGCTGCGCACGAGGTGCGTGGGGCCCAGGGAGGACGTGGGGTCGGCGAGCCGGGCCGAGGTGCGCAGCAGGCGTAACGAGAGGCGGGCGTAGGAGCGGCGGCGGGTCTCGTGGGTGGTGGCTCTGAAGTAGGGGTTCAGCCGCGGGTGTTCCAGGACGTCCACCGAGCCGGTCATCTGGGGGCCGGACAGCCAGGCGACGTAGGGGAGGTCCGCCGGGTCGAGGAAGGTGCGGCAGAGGGCCAGGACCTGCTCACCGGTGCCGGCGCCCGGGCCGGAGCCGCTGAACGGACCGGAGCCGCTCGACGGACCGGAGCCCCCGGTCGGGGCGAAGCCGCCGGAAAGGCCCGCGCCGGCGAAGCCGGCCGTGCTGCCGGTGGCCGCGGATCTCGTGCGGATGTAGCACGGGTCCGCGCTGTCCGGCCACAGGGGGGTGATGGCGGCGGGGCCGCTCCGGTGGGCGACCGGGAGGTGGGAGGCGGCCCGGTAGGCGTCCACGAGCCGGTCCATGTGCTGTGCGGCGGCCTCCGGGTCCTGTGGGCCCACACTGGCGCCGAGCAGGTACTCGCGGCCGGGGCGCACCTCGTAGTAGAAGAGGCTGCCCATCGGGGACCGCAGGACGGTGCGGACCAGCCGTCCGCCGTCCGCCACGGCGAGGTCGTGGTCGACGCGGGAGAGCGTGTAACTCAGCTGGCTGCCCACGGCGCGGTAGAGCTCCCGCAGCCCGGGGACGGGCGGACGGCCGGGGGCGAGGTCCAGGACGTCGGCCGAGAAGTCGAACATCCCGTGGTCGTAGTGGGCGACGAAGTGCAGGCCCGCCGGGAGCACGGCACTCGCGCAGAGTTCCAGGAACGCGTCGGCTGCCGGGCCGAGACGGTCCGTGCGTATGACTACGGGGTCCGGTACCGCCCCGCTCGTCGGTCGGCCGTCCTTCACAGGCGCCTCCATCACGGGCTCCCCCTCCTGCCCCCGTCGGTTCCGCGGCCCCCCCGAGGGGCGGCCGCGCGACCAGGATGGCTCAACTGGGTTGCGCTGTAAGGGCTAATGGCGGAATTGGCCAATAAGAATGGCGTCGGCCACACCGCCGGGGACGGTGGGACCGGAGGTGCGGACGCCGCCGGACCGGAGGGGGCCGGCGGCGGACCGGCAGCGGATCAGAAGGGCAGGACGGCCACCTCGGCCGTCCCCCGGACGAAGTCGGCGTCGTCCGCCCCGGCCGCCACCGCACGGCTGTGCCGCAGGTGGCGGTCGGCCGTGAGCGCCAGGGGATGCCCGTCGCCGTGCCGGTGGCCGACGGCCTCGAGGACCGTTTCCTCCAGCGCGACGGCCTCGTCCGGCCGTCCTTCGCGCACCAGCACGGTCGCGAGGTTCAGGTCCGCGGCGAGCACCACGGGGTGGTGTGCGCCCAGCAGCGCGCGCAGCTTGCGCACGGCGGTCCGCCCCTCTTCGAGCGCCCTCCCGGGGTTCCGGGTGTCGCTGAGGAAGCGGGCCCGCATCGCGGCGCAGGCGAGGGCGGCCTGGTGCTCCGTGCCGCAGATCGCGGTGAAGCCCTTGAGCGCCTCGTCGGCGTGGCGGACGGCGTCGTCGCTCTCGCCCATCGCGTGCAGGTCCGTCGCGAGGCCGAGCGTGGTGATCAGGGTCGCGGGGTGGTGGCTGTCCAGCAGCGCGCGCAGCCCGTTCTGCGCCTCCACGTCCAGTGTGTGCGCCGCGCGGTAGAGCCCCATGGCCTGCCGGCTCCGCCCCGCGGCGGACTCGACGTGGCCCTGGTGGCGCAGGGTGGTCGCCAGTTCCCGGGCGGCCACGTGCCGCTGCTGGCCGCCGACGCGCTTGAGCGTCGTGCTCCGCTCCATGGCCTCGCGCATCCGCCGCTCGGACTGCTCCAGTTCCCCGAGCTCGCGGTGGGCCATGCCCGTCGCTATGGCGAACCACCAGGTCAGTACGTGCTCCTCGCCGAGTATCCGGCACTGGGCGTTGAAGGTCTGGGTGGCCAGCTCCAGGGCCTCTGCGTACTGGCCGAGCGTGTACAGGGCCTGCGCCATGTTGTTCGCGGCGAGGAGGGTGTCGGGGTGGTCCTCGCCGAAGACGAGCCGGTGGCCCTCCAGGGTGGCGTTGTCGGACTCGTACCCCTCGGTGAAGCGGTTCATGGCGCGCAGGTCGGCACCGAGGCCGCGGGCGGTCATGAGGGTGAACGGGTGGTCGGCGCCGAGACGTTCGCGCTGGCGGCGCAGGGTGTCCGAGGTGAGGGAGTACGCGTCGGTGAAGTGGGCCTGCAGACGGTAGACGTTGGCCAGCTGCGCCGTCAGCCGGAGCAGCAGGAGGTCGTCGTCACCGTGCCGGGCGCGCCAGCGTTCGCGGATCTCGTCGCCCATCGTCCGGGCCGCGGTCCACTGGTTGGTCCGCCACATGTGGCGGAGCTGGTTGACCAGCCAGCGGCGCACCTGGGGGGCTTCGCTGTCCTGGGCGCCGGACGGCACGATGTGTCGCTGGAGTTCGCGGTAGACGTCTTCCTGGCCCGGGTCGTCGGCCTTGGCGTCCACCGGGGAGTATGCGGCGAGCGCGGCGAGCGCGACGGACCGCAGCCGCTTGCGCTCCTCGTCGTCCATGCGGGAGAGCAGGAAGCGCTGGAGGGCGGGCCGCAGGACGAGCCGGCCGGACTGCGGCTCGTAGCGGGCGAGCTGGAGCCGGCTGATCCGGGGCTGGAGCGTCCGCAGCAGCGCGGTGTCCCCGAGCGCGCTGTCGACGGAGGCGAGTTCGTCGAGGACGGGGGGCATCGTGAAGACGTCCGTGGCGATGCCGTCGGGTGACAGGAAGGCGCACAGTTTGAGGAGGCGCACCGCGCCGGGCTTCTGTCCTTCGAGGTCGTCCAGGGCGAGGCTCCAGGCGGCTGCCTCGGCCGCCCCGTAGCCCTCGGTGGAGGGGAGTGCGGCCTGCCGCCGGCTGTACTCCTGGAGGCTTTCCAGGTACACGGCGACGTGCTGGGAGTAGGGCGGCTCGTTGCGGGCCAGCCAGCCCCCGGCCATCTCCGCCGCGTGCGGCGTCCGCCCGGTCTCGAACATGATGCGGTCGGCGTCCTCGTCGGAGAGGCTGCCGGCCCGGCGGCGCAGCAGGGCGTGGAACTCGTCCCGGCCGAGCTCCGGCACCTCGATCCACTGGGCGTGCTCGTCCCACCCCTCGTCGTTCGAGGTGATGATGACGTGGCCGGTGTTGTCGGGCGGCAGGAGCCCGGAGAGGGAGGCGGGGTCGGCGGCGTTGTCGTAGACGAGCAGCCAGCGGCCGTGGGCGCTGCCGTCCTCGCCGAGCCCGCCCAGCACGCTGCGGGCGGCCTGCGGTGACCGTGCCGCGTTGGGGAGTTCGAGGCGCTCGGCGAGCAGGCCGAGGGCGGACCTGGTCTCGGTGGGGTCGTGGGCGGGCAGCCACCAGACGACGTCGTAGTCGGCGGCGAACCGGTGGACGTACTCCAGCGCGATCTGGCTCTTGCCCATCCCGGGAGCCCTGCTGCCCAGGACCACGGAGGGGGCGGCGGCGCCCGGCCGCAGGTGGGAGCGGAGACCGTCGAGGACGGTGTCGCGCCCGACGAACTTGGGGTACTGCGCCGGCATCTTCGCCACCTTCGGGCGCAGGCCCGGGAAGCGGGGGCCGATCGAGCGGTCGCCGGAGCCGGGTGCGGCCGGGTGGGCCGGGAGCCGCAGGTGGTGCAGGAGCAGCCGGCGTGCCTCGTCCTCGCTCTGGTGGTGCAGTTCGGGCGCCTGGAGCAGGTCGAGGACGGGCAGCGCGCCGTCACCGACGCGTACCACGACGATCTCCGGGGCGCCGGAGCACGGCGTGGAGCGGAGGGCGTCGAGGTGGTCGAGGCGGCCGCGCTCGGCGGTGTCGTGCGCGAGGTGGGACGAGGAGAGCACCAGCACCTTGCGGCAGTCGGACGGTACGTTCTCCGGGTCCCCGACGAGCCGCCCGCCGAGGTTGACCCCGGCCCTGGCCACCTCGGCGCGGATCCAGTCGGCCCACATCCGGTCGCGGGGGGAGTGGAGGAGCACCCAGGCGCCGTCCCGGACGGCGACGCGTTCCGCGCGGGCGCGGTAGAGGTCGCGCTCGCCCTCCTCGAGGGGCACCGTCTTGGTCACCGCGCCACGGGTGATCTCACCGGTGAGCCGTTCGTACGCGGCCAGCAGCGGCTCGCCCGGCTCGTCGATCAGTACGGCGAGGAGTTCCTCGTGCGCGTAGAAGGGGATGTGCGGGATCTCGGCGGCGCTCCAGTAGCGCTGCTCCTCGGCGCTGTCGCAGGACAGGCCGAGGATGTCGCCGAACGCGGCGCGGCAGGCGACGAGGCTCTGCCGGCGTCTGTCCTTGTCGTCCTGGGGCACCTGCATCGGGACGGGGAGGATGCGCAGCCCGGGTTCTGCCTGGCGGGCGGCCTCGGCCAGCTCGGCCGCGCCGTCGATGGCCCGGGCGCCCATGCTGAATCCGAGGACCAGGGTGTCGGCGAGGTGGAGGGTGCACACGTTGCCGCTGAGGGAGTGGCCGCTGCCGCTGTCCACCAGCACGTAGTGGTAATCGCTGCCGTGCAGCACGTCGCGGAGCGCTCCGAGCAGCGCGCTTCCGCGCATGCCGTCGTAGAAGTCCGTGCGCCCGAAGGCGGCGTACGCGGTGGGGTAGTCCAGGTCCTGGCGGCCGGCTCCGAGGAAGTCGAGCAGTCCGCCGTCCTCGGTGGGCATCCGTACCGGCACCGCCGCCTCGACGAGCCGTTCGGCGTACTCCCGTGCGAGGTGGCCGTGTTGGACCTCGGCGGGGCGGTCGTGCCGCTCGTCGCCCAGGTAGGCGGTGAGGATGTCGAGGAGGCCTTCGCTGTCCCGGAGGTAGGGATCGTCCAGATACGGACTCAGGTATCCGTGGACTCCGGGGGAGGCCATGTCCCAGTCGGCGATCAGAACGCGTTTGCCCGCCCTGGCGAGCACGGTGGCCACGTTGACCAGTGCCATCGTCCGGCCCACCCCGCCCTTGAACGCGTGGAAGCCGATGATCCGGGCTGGGTGGTCCCCGGCGTCCGAAGCGTCCTCCGGGGCCGTCGCAGAGGTGGAACGGAGTTGCGTGGTGCTCATCCCAGCTCCTGGTCTCCGGCGCGGAGACCGCGCGGAATCGGGCGTCTTGGGGGTCCGCGGCCGGCAGAGGGGGTCGCACCGGTCGTGGAGGCAGGGGCAAGTGCCCTCACACGAATGACTGTATGTCGTTTCTCCGGGAAGTCCGCGCTTACGCCTCCCACTTCTATCAGCATCGCCCGCCGCCTTCGCTCCTGCCGGAGGATGAGATGACCGCGCCCGTGGACTGCGACGCCAGAAGGGGTGCGGCCGGTTCGGTGACACCCGTGGGGCCGGTGTGGCCGGCCGGTTCGGTGAGCACGTCCGGTGCGGCCAGGGCGCGCAGGTCACGGCGCAGGCGGCTGCTGATGTGCTCGATGAGGAACCGCAGGTCTCCGCAGTAGACGGACGGGTTGGCGAAGCCGCTCCCTTCGCGGTAGCGGTGGGCGCGCAGACCGCCGCCACAGACGCTGAGCACCGGGCAGGTGAGGCAGAGCTCGCTCAGCCCGGCGGACGGCGAAGTCTCCTCCCGGTACCGGGAGTCGGCGGCCGCGTCCTCGAACGTGTGGCGGACGACGTTCAGGCCGGTCCTGGCCGCACGGGCGTCGACGGACTTGAGCGCGTCGTTGAGCTCGATGCCCCCGTCGGTCTCCACGACGACCACGTCGGCGCCCGAGGGCCCGACGCTCTCGCTCTCGCTGGGGCCGCCGAGGCAGCGCGACAGGACCGAGTCCAGGATGCGCACCCCGGTCTCCCGCAACGGGGCTCCGTACCAACGGTCGAAGACGGCGGCCAGCCAACGGCCGTACGGGGCCTCCGGATCGTTCGCCCGCGGCGGCCGGTGGTTCCAGTTGCCGTGGGGGAGCAGGAAGTCGACGGTGGGCGGCCGGTGCCGGAGGAGCGCCTCGTACGTGGTCACCGGGTCCTCGTCCAGGTCGATCGTACAGAGCAGACCGCCGTAGACGCTGCGGTGGCGAGGGGCGCGCAGCCGCCTGAGCGCGGCGGCCGTGGCGGCGTAACTCCCTTCGCCCCGCTCGTTGGTGCGGTGCCTGTCGTGGGCGCGGGCGGTGCCGTCCAGGCTGAGGCCGACCAGCACGCGGTGGCGCAGCAGCAGGTCGAGCATCGGGGTGTCCAGGAGCGTGCCGTTGGTCTGGACGACCACGTCCAGAGCGGTCCCCGCGCCCCGGCACCGGTCGCGCAGGGCGGTGAGGAAGGAGTCGATCCGCTCACGGCCCGCGAGGAGCGGTTCACCGCCGTGCAGCACCACTCTCACCCGGGGCAGTCCGTGCAGTTCGGCATGCCGGCCGATCCGGTCGACCACCGCGGCCAGGATCCGGTCCGGCATCGCGCGCGGGCGGGAGGCCCAACTGCGGCCCGCGGCACGGTGCATGTAGCAGTAGTCGCAGGCGAGATTGCAGCGGCCATGGATCTTCACGACGAACTGGCTGATGGCGTACGACCTCATGGGCCCCCTCATCCGCGGCGCCGGGTGCCGGGGCCGGACGGTGCTCGCCCGCGGGGTTCAGACGGCGCTGGTCCACAGCGGAGGGACATGGACGGAGTCGGCCTCTTCCTGGGCCAGCCGTCGGCGGAGTGCCGTGACGAGGACGCTCCCCGGCATGGTGGTGAGCATTCCGCTGGTCGCGCCGATCTGCTGAACCAGAGAATCGAGGTCACTGGCTGCTCGTTCCGTGTTGTGTGCGACCTGGACCACACCGGCCTCCCCTGAACACACCTGCGCCTCTCGAAACGACGAGTGGCCGGTTCCGTGCTCCGTCTGACTGAAAAGCAATGCGGCTCTATGAATGCCCTTTGATCACCTGTTAGGCTGGACCTCTGCTGAACCGGGCTTTATTGTATGCTAACGCGATTGACCTGCGTTCTGGTATCTGAAAAGTCAATGAGCCACTTAATCCGGCGGTAGGTCTCATTGTCGCTGTTTCTCGAACTTTTTTGAGCCGGACCGCTGGGGGCGTTGTGTGAAGCCATACTTCTTCACGAGCTGCGCCCGCGGCGACGGCCGCGCGTGGGCGATGCGGTTGCACGCCGACCTGGAGCATCAACTTCGCATCAGGGAAGGGTCGTCGGCGTACGGGGGGCTGGGGGCGGGGCTGGCCGCGGCAGGGGCGGACGAGGGTACCCCCGCCGAACTCGCGGCCTCGGTCGGTTGCATGGTTGCACTGGTGTCCGATTCTTATCTCGCCGACCCGGACGGCCTCAGGGAATGGCGGCACTTCCACGAGCGCATTGCCCTGCACCGCACCACCACCTCGCGGGACGCTTCGGAATGTCTTATTTCCGTGCGCTGGAAAGTGACGTCGCGCACCGCATTCACCGGCGATCCGCATCAAGAAGTACCGCCGCCCCGGCTGGACACCGAAGAGCATCCGGTACCGGCCGACCGGGGGCTCTACGACCTGGCGCGCGAGCGGGACGAGACGGAGTACTACTCCGCGGTGCGCCGCATCGCCCGCCGCATCATCGACGCGCAACAGCTCGGGCTGCGCCCGCTCGCCCCCGCACCCGGCCGGGCCCGCCCCGCCCGCAGGCCCGTCCAGGCCGGGGCGCCGGCCCAGCCGCTGCGGGACACGACGCCGCTGAGCGCCAGACGCCTCGACGTACCCGTGGCGGCGGGCCCCCTCGGCGATCCCGACTCGGTCGCGGTGAGCTACGTCGGCGCGGACCAGCAGTGGGCCGACTGGATCACCTGGATCCTCAAACGACGGAAAGTGACCGTCCGGCAGGTCCGCTGGGAGGCGTCGTCCGGGGAACCGGTCCACGACGCCGTGCGGCGCGCGAGAGCCGCTGGCGAGTTCGTCGTCGTACTGCTGTCGCGCGGCTATTTCGGGCCCTACGCCTCCGCGCCGGAGGACTGGGACCGTACCCTCGCCGATCCCGCCGCCGACGACGAGGACCGGCTGATCCTCGCCCGGGTGGACGGAGAACTGCCACCGCCGTCGCTGCGGACCGCCGAGTTCGTCGACCTCCGGGGCGGCGGCGCGGAGGAGGCCGACGCCCTGTACGCCAAGATCCGTCGCCTCGCGGGCCGGGTCGCCCGACGGTGGAGAGAGGCCGAGTGACCCTGGCCGCCGCGCCCCGGGACCAGCCGCGCTCACCGGCCCAGCTCCCGCCCGTCTGGAACGTGCCCTCACGCCTGCACAACTTCGCGGGGCGCGACGGCGAGATCGACCTCATATGCCAGTACCTGGAGCAGGACGGCGCCGCTCTCCTCCACGAGGCCGAGAGCTTCACCAAGGCGGGCAGGACCGAGACGGCCGTCGAGTTCTGCCACCGCTACTCCCTGCGCTACGAGGTGGTGTGGTGGCTCCCGTGCAAGGCCGGCGACCCCCAGGCCGTCCTGGAGCAGCAGCGCGAGATGCTCCACCGCGAACTGCGTGCGGCGAACATGACCGTCCCGGAGGCGCAGGAGGGCGAGGAGGGGCTGCTGCGGCCGGACGACGGCTGGCTGCTGGTGTTCGACGACGTCGCCGACCCGGAGGCCGTGCGCGAGCACGTACGGACCGGCGCCGGGCACATCCTCATCACCTCACCGTCGGCCCGCACCGCCGGCTGGCCGAAGGACTCCGTGGCCCTCGGCCCGCTGGACCGCGCCAGCGCCGCCGCCCTGGTCCGCTCGCTCGCGACCGCCGTCGACCCGCCCACCTCGGAGCTGATCGCCGAGCGGCTGGGCGACCATCCCGCCCTCATCACCGAGGTGAGCTGGATGCTGGTGCGTGAGGATGTGAAACCGAAGGCTGTTCCGAGGCTGCTGGATCTGGGCAGGCTGGGGCTCGGGGAACCGGCCACGGGGAGGGAGCGGACACCGGCCCCTGCCCTTCAGGGCATTCCCCGGCCACGTGCGGAGACCACCGGCGACCTCCGGCGGAGGACCACCCTGGTCGATGCCCTGGAACAACTCGACTTCCTCAACGAGAACGCGACCTGGTGGGCCTGGCAGAGCGCCATCGAGGGGAAATGCGGCAAGCTCAGGCTGCCGCAGTCGGACCTACTCCGCACCAGACTGGCCGGGCTCGTCGACCGGGCGTTCTTGTCCCCCGGCCTGACGATGCTGGAGACGATCGCCGACGCCCTGCGGCTCGTGGGCGGCGACGATCCCGGCGTCCGGGAATTCCGGCGCCTGGTCGACGCGGAACGGGAGGGATACGAGACGCCACCGGAACGCGCACCGGAAACCGGGCCGGGCGTTCCATGACCGACGCCGGCCGTGCCCGGCCGGCGGTAAGAGCGGAGGCACCTGTGACAGCAGCGGAGAACCGACTTCCTTACCCCTTCTTCACCAGTTATCCGCGCAGGGAAGCCGACTTGGACTACGTCCGGGACTTCCACGCCGATCTGGAGACCGAACTCCAGCTGAAGCTCGGCCGGCGGGTGTCCACCGTCGGGTTCCTCGACCAGCGGGCGCTGCGTCTCGGCGACGACTGGGAACCGCTGATCGAGGAGGCGGTGTGCACGGCGTCGGTACTGGTGCCGCTGGTGAGCGACGACTACTTCGCCAGTACGTGGTGCGGCAGGGAGTGGGCGGTGTTCGAGGAACGGGCCGGCCTCGCCGCGGCCACCGGTGTCCGGCGGCCCCCCTGCATCCTCCCCCTCGTCTGGACCCGGCTGCGGGAACCGTGGCCGGAGGCGGTCGACGCGATCCAGAAGGGCTCTCCCGACCTGGGCAAGGAGTACGCCGACAGCTGTGTCGTCGACCTGATGCGGTTCGAGCCGGACGCCTACCGCCGCTTCGTCAGCCGCGTCGCGGACCGGATCGCCGACCTGGTGGCCGTCGCGCCGCCACCGCTGCCCGTCGACCGCGTGCCGGGGCTCGCCCCGCCCGCGGGATGGCGTGCACCGGCACCCGCTGCCGCGCCCGGCCCGGCAGCTCCCGCCGCGTCCGCTCCGAGGCCGACCGCACCGTCTCACCTCGCGCCCGCTCCGGGGGCCTCCGCCACGGCGCCGACCGTTGCCGACCCCACCCCGGCGACCCCGGCGACCCCGGCCGGCAGTCAGGCCGGGGGCCGGACCGACGCCCACGCGTGGTCACAGTCGGTCGTGGACGAACTGGAGACCGTCGAGGTCTTCGACGACCAGGCGGGCTTCCAGCTCTGGCTCCAGCTCACGGGGGAACGCCTCGGGCGCCGGGTCCGGCTCCCGCAGAGCCCGCACTTCCGGTCCCGTCTGGTGGCGCTGGCGCGGCTCGCGGCCGGTGACCGGGAGTTGAGCGCGTCCCTCGCCGACACGCTGGAACTCATCGCCCCCGACGAGCCGTCGGCGGTCAGGGCCAGGGACCTCCTCAGAGAGCCCTGACCTCGCCACCGGCACCGCCGGCCAGGGCGTCGACCTCGGCGGCGGTCGGGAAGGAACCCTGGGCGCCGCCGCGGGTGACGGCGGCGGCGCCGACGCGAGCGGCGTAGGCCGCGGCCGTCGTGAGGTCGTCGCCCCGGCCGAGGCGGCAGGCCAGGGCGGCGGTGAAGGCGTCACCCGCGCCCGTGGTGTCCACGGCCGTCACCCGCGGGCTCGTGACCCGGGTGACGGAGCCGGCAGCGGCGACGAGGGCGCCCGACGCGCCGAGTGTGACCACCACGGACTTCGGGCCCCGGGAGAGCAGACCGCGTGCCCAGTCCTCCGGGGTGTCCCCCGCCGCGTCGCCGAGGAGGTACCGCGCCTCGTGTTCGTTGACGATCAGTGGGTCGCAGGCGGCGAGGACTTCCCCGGGCAGCGGCGCCGGCGGGGACGGATTCAGGATGAAGCGGCTGTCCGGGGCCAGGGCCCGTACCGTCTCCAGCACCGTCTCCCGGGGAATCTCCAGCTGGGCCGAGACCACCCGGGCCGCGTGGACGAGCGTCCCGGCGGCCCGGACGTCCTCGGGCGTCAGACGGCCGTTCGCGCCGGGTGAGACCACGATGCTGTTGTCGCCCGACGGGTCGACAGTGATCAGCGCGACCCCCGTCGGGGCGCCGCCGACCAGGACGCCGACCGTGTCCACACCGGCCTCGCGCTGGGAGTCCAGCAGCATCCGGCCGTGCTCGTCGTGCCCCACCCGGGCCAGCAGGGCGGTGCGGGCGCCGAGCCGGGCGGCGGCGACGGCCTGGTTCGCGCCCTTGCCTCCCGGGTGAACGCTCAGGTCCGAGCCGAGCACGGTCTCGCCCGGCCCCGGCCGTCGGTCCACGGCGACCACCAGGTCGGCGTTGGCCGAGCCGACCACCAGCACGTCGTAGTCGTACATCTCCGTCATCCCTGTCCTCGTCACCGGGCGACGACCTCGGCCGGCGCCTTCGCCGAGGCCGGAGAAGGCCGTTCCCATCCTGGCCGCCGCCC
>NZ_JBUEFZ010000042.1:0-45752 GCF_054963715.1 Streptomyces sp. STAM6
CGAGGGCCCTCGCCTCTCATGTACGCAGACAACTCGGCGTACCGAAGGGACGACTGCACGCACTGGGCTACTGGAGAGCGACGTGATCGGGGCCTCCCGATCCACATGGACCCGGACCAGGTTCGTTCACGCTCCGCCGACGGGCGAGGAGCGGCCACGCCTTCAGGGGAGGACCTCACCCATGGGCCTGCCGGTCATCGACTCCTACGCCATGCCCGACCGCTCCGGCGTCCCCCGGTCGTGCGTCCCGTGGACGATCGATCCGTCCCGGGCGGCACTGCTGATCCACGACATGCAGAACCACTTCGTGAGCGCTTTCCCGCAGGGCCGCTCCCCCGTCGTGGAGCTGATGGACAACATCGTCGCCCTGCGCGCGCTCGCGGGCACGCTCGGGATGCCGGTCGTCTTCAGCGCCGAGCCACCGGCGCAGCCCCCCGGCCGGCGCGGCCTCCAGGCGGACGTCTGGGGGCCGGGCATCGGAGACGACCCCGAAGCCGCCGCCATCGTGGAACCACTCACCCCGCGACCCGGCGAACATCTGCTGTCCAATGTGCGCCACAACGCGTTCCTGCGCAGCCACCTCGGCAGACTGCTGCGCTCCACCGGCCGCGATCAGCTGATCGTCTGCGGTGTGTACGCGCACCTCGGCATCCTGCTGACCGCCGCGGACGCCTTCATGAACGACATCCAGCCGTTCGTGGTCGCCGACGCGGTGGCCGACTTCTCGGCGGAGGAGCATGCGATGGCTCTGCGGTGGGCGGCCCGCAGCGGCGTGGTGACCACCACCGACGGACTGCTGCGCGATCTCCTGCTCAGCGGGGCGGCCCGCGAGACGTGACGGCCGGGCCGGCTCGTCATTCCCTCCCGGGTCGCTGACAAGTCGGGCACGGCTCTTCGCGGCCTTGCGAGCCGATGAAGCTGCCCCAGCCGTCGCAGGCGTGGCAGCCACGGGCGAGAGCGAGATCGATGCGGGACGCGGGGCGGGGAGCGTTCGGGTTGGCTTCGTGGGCCATTACAGGGAAACTCCTCAAGCAAGCGGTACACACATATGTACCTTTTTCCGCATAAATATGCAAGAGGTATGGGGGCATCCACCGCGAAAGGGGCGGGAAGTGGACCGGACCGTCAGGACCTGCGCAGGCCGTAGACGACGGTCTTGTCGTCCTCACCGGTCCGGGTGAAACCGGCACGGGTGACGACGGCGTGCGACGGAGCGTTGCCGTGATCCACGGTGGCGCGCACCGCGACCGTTTCCGGCCTGCCGAAGGCCCAGGCGACCAGCGCGCGCAGCGCTTCCGTCGCATAGCCGTTGCCCCGGGCCGACTCCACCAGGTCGTAGCCGATCTCCGCGTGCCCCTCGGCGTCGGGGGCGGCGTGGAAGCCGATGCCGCCCACCGCCAGGCCGTCAGCGGCTCGGACGATGGCGTACGGGCCCCAGCCCGGGCGGTGGGTGCCGGCCTCGCGGGCCTTGACGACCATGCCGCCGGCGAACCGGGTGCCCTCTTCCGGCCCTCCCTCGATCCAGGCGAAGCCGCCGCTGCCGCCGCCGTGCAGGTCGGCCGCGACGACCGGCGAGACCTCGCACAGGACGAGGCGTTCGGAGCGGATCGGCTCGGCGTACCAGCGCCAGGCGGACAGCCGGGGCAGACCGTCGAGCGGGATACGACCGGTGGCCCACAGCAGGGTCCGCCAGGGATCGCCGTCGCGGGGGGCCTGCGGGAAGAGGCGGTCCAGCACGCGGGCGGCGAGGTGCGCCGGCGGCTGCCAGTCGTCCGCTCCGAAGGCCCGCAGGATGTCGTACGTGTGGAGCAGGCCCTCGACGATGCCCATCGCCGCGAAACCGTCCGCACCCGCCATGCCGTAGGGGTGCCAGGCCCGTACGCCGGCGGGGGTGGTGGCGACGGCGGCGGACAGCAGCCTGCCGGTCGCCTCGATGGTGTGGATCAGACCCTCGGGCGCGGTGCCGGGGTCGGGGACGATCTCGAAGGGCACATAGTCGTCGGTGGCGCGGCCGGTCAGCTGCGCCGCGTAGGCCGTGTAGTCCCCCGCGATGTGGACCGCCGTGTCGTAGCAGCTCCACTCGAGCCCCGCCGCCGACGCGGCCCAGTCCTCCCCCACCACACTCCGCAGAGCCGCCGTGGTGACGGCCAGCATGTCGTCGATGTCCCGTGCCCCCGTGATCGCCATGAGGGCGACCTTAAGCCCCGTCGGCCGAGGGAGCCAGCGAATTGCCGCGCGGCCGGCAACCGGACGCGGCGAGGAAGGAGCCGGTCGGATCGCTTGACGCGTGGGGCACCCACGCCCGCCGTCCTAGGTGTGGTCGCCTCACGGGCGCCACTCCCCCGGCCCGAAGCGGTGCGCGCGTGGGCCGCGAACGCAAGGTGTGTGCCAGGTGTGGCCCTACGGGCACGACAGCCCGACACGGAGGGGGGCTTGACCGGGGCGGGGCGCCGACCCTGCGGCAGACGTGACATCACGGACTCAACGGCCGGGCCGCGGCTGCCGCTTCACGGCTCGGCGTACGAACGCGAACGCGAACGCCCAGCACCAGGGCGTGTTTCGGAAGTCCCGTCTGGCCGGCCGGGCGGACGACGCCACTTTCGCAACACGCCCTAGACCGGTCCTTCGCCTTTCGCCAGCATCCGGACGGCCCTTTCGAGCCGGGTCCGCCTGGCTTCCGCGGTGGGGGCCTGGAGCAGCGGCAGGATCACCAGGTAGCGCCCCGTGCGGTCGAGCGCCTCGAAGACCTTCCTCGCGTCGGGGTTGGCGTCGAGTGCCGCCGTGAGGTCGTCGGGCACGGTCGCGGCCCTCTGCGACTCGTAGGCCCTCTCCCACCGGCCGTCCGCCTGGGCCTTGCGCACCTCGGCCAGTCCGGGTTCCCGCATCCGGCCCGCGGCCTTGAGCGCGGCGACCTTCTCCACGTTCACCCGGGACCACAGGCTTCGGGGGCGGCGCGGCACGTACTTCTGGAGGTAGTGACGGTCGTCCAGCGAGCGCCGCTGACCGGAGATCCAGCCGTAGCACAGCCCAATGTCGACCAGTTCGTCGTCGGTGACCGTTGGAATGCCCGACTTCTTCTTGGCGACTTTGACCCATACGCCTTCGTGGCGCGTGTGGTTGCGGGCCAGCCAGTCCTCGAACGACTCGGCGTCCGGGAAGGCGACGATCTCCACTCCGTCGAGCTCATCCATGGGCTCACCCTAACCCCGGTGTGCGCGCGGCCGGTCCGGAGGACGCTCGCATAGGGTCTGCCCATGCTGGACGGGATCGACGACATCGACTGGGGCTCTCTGGAGCATGCCTACGGGCCGGCCGACGACGTGCCGCCACTGCTGCGTGCGGCAGCCTCGGACGACCCGGAGGAGCGGTCCGAAGCGCTGGACGAGCTGCACTCCTCGCTCTGCCACCAGGGCTCGATCTATTCGGCGACGGCCGCCGCTGTGCCGTTCGTGGCCCGGCTTGCGCTGCACGGGCCGGGCGACCGCAGGGGTCTGCTGTGGCTGCTGGGCGGCGCCGCCGGCGGTCACGGGCGGGAATGGGCCACGGTGCGGCGCGCGGTCGCCGAGGCCCTGCCGTCCCTGCTGGGGCTCGCGGCCGACGAGGACGGTGACGTGCGGCAGGCGATGGTGTGGCTGATCGCCGCGTGCGGTGACCACTCCGTACCCCTGCTGCCGCTGCTGCGGGCCCGGCTCGGCGAAGAACAGGACGCGCAGGTACGGGCGGACGTGGTCACCGCCCTCGGACTCCTCGATGTGTCGGACGAGGCCCGCACCGTGCGGGGGCGGGCCCTGCTGAAGGACCCCGAGCCGCTCGTGCGGGTGGCCGCGGCGACCGATCTGCTGCGTACGGCGGCGCTGCCGCTCCCGCTGGACCTGGTGGACCACGCGCTGGACGACGCCGCCGGTGAGCCCTCCTCCGGAGGCGCCCAGTGGCCCGACCACTACCGGCCCGTGGAGGAGCGGCTGCTGGACGACGCGGACGCGGCGCTGTACGCCCTGACCCGCGGAGCACCTCTGGCCGAGCGGATCACCGAGGTGTGGCGGGACCGGGAGCGGGACGTGTTCCCCTGGCTGGTGGCCGCGGTCGAGCACCCCCATCACCTCCGCGGCCTCGCGACCGAGGCCGCGGCGCTGCCCGGCGGCGAGCCGGCCCCGTGGCTGGAGCGGCACCTGCGCTCGTCGTCCACGCCGATGCGGGTGGCCGCGACCCTCACCGCCGTGCGGCTGCGGACGCCGGACGCGCTCGGCTTGGTCACCCGGCTGATGGTGGAACACCCCGGCGAGGAGGGGGTGGCGGATGTCGTGCGTGCGGCGGTGGAGGTCCACGGAGCGGCGGCCGGGCCGGTGGCCGAGCTCGTGGCGGAGCGGCCGCGCGCCGAATGGGCCGACGTCCTGCGGCACTTTCCCGGCCTGGCCGCCGGGTGCCAGGAGCGGTTGATCGGCCTGCTCCCCGCTTCGGCCGGCGTGCTGGCCTCGCTCGGTCCGGCGGCCGGTGACGAGGTGCGGCGTGCGCTGCTGCGACGGGCCCGGCGCGGCGACCTGTCCGCCGCCGTCGGGTACGCCCGCGTCACCGGCGACCCGTCGTGGGCCGTGCGAGCCCTGCGTACGGCACTGGAGGGGCCGGACGCGGCGGGGGCGGTGGCGGATGCCGGACGGCTCGGTCCGATGGCGGCAGAGCTGCTGCCCCAGGTGGAGGCAGTGGCGGCGAGCCCCTGGTGGGACACCCGGGCGACGGCCGCGCTCGCGATCTGGCGCATCACGGGCCGCACACAGGACACCGCGCCCGTTCTGGGGGCCCGGCTCGCGCGTGCCCGTCACCTCTATGCGAACCACCTCGAATGGCTGGGAGCGCTGCACGACATGGCCGTGCTCCCGCCGGCGGCCCGCGCGGCCGTGGAGAACCTCGCCCATTCCCCGCGGCGCGTCATGTCGCCCGACCTCCTCGGGGCGGGTGAGCCGCACCCCGACAACGAGGCCAGGGCGCTGGCGCGCCGGCTGCTGGCGAGGGCCGGCGCCACCCGGTGAGTGCGCGAGCCGCCCGCGCCGCCGCACGGATCATGTCAGGGACCCTCACCGACCTGGAGAAGGCCGCCGCGCAGACCGACCAGCCCTGACACCGCGTCCTCGCCACACCGCCCGCACCCGTCCCGCGCCAGAAACGAGTGATCGCCCATGTTCCGTCGCCCCGCCCATGTCGCGATGGTCGGCGTCCCCATCGTCAGCCATGTCCTGCCCAGCCTCGGGCTCATCCGTGAGCTGGTGGCCCGCGGGCACCGGGTCACCTATGCCAACGACCCGTTCGTGGCCGACCGGATCGAGTCCGCCGGCGCGGAGCTGGTGCCCTGCACCTCCACGTTGCCCGTCGCGGACAACGACTGGCCCGCCGATCCCATCGCCGCGGCGAGCCTCTTCCTCGACGACGCCGTCCAGGCGCTCCCGCAACTGCGCGCCGCCTACGACGACGATCCGGCCGACCTGTACCTCTACGACATCGGCGCCTATGCCGCGCGCGCCCTCGCCGAAGCCCAGGGCCGCCCCCTCGTGCAGCTGTCCCCGACGTTCGTCGGCTGGGACGGCTACCAGGAGGACGTCGCGGGGCATCTGAGGAAGCTGCCGGGCGCCGCCGCGTACCAGGACAGGTTCGCGCGGTGGCTCTCCGACTGCGGGGCGACCACCTTGGACGTGGACACGTTCTCCGGCCCGCCCGCCCGGGCGCTCGCCCTCATTCCGCGAGCGATGCAGCCACACGCCGATCGAGTCGACACCGGCACGGTGACTTTCGTAGGCCCCTGTTCCGGCACCCGAGCGGACACAGACCGGTGGACACGCCCGGCGGCCGCGACCCACGTGCTGCTGATCTCGCTCGGCTCGGCGTACACACACCGGCCCGCGTTCTACCGCCAGTGCATCGCCGCCTTCGGCGACCTGCCCGGCTGGCATGTCGTACTCCAGATCGGCAAGTACACCGACCCCGAAGAACTGGGCACCGTCCCGGCCAACTTCGAAGTGCACTCCTGGGTCCCACAGCGGGCGATCCTCGAACAGGCCGACGCCTTCGTCACCCACGCCGGCATGGGCGGCTGCGGTGAAGGGCTCCTCGCCGGCGTTCCCATGATCGCCGTGCCGCAGGGAGCCGAGCAGTTCATGAACGCCGACCGGCTCGTGGAACTCGGCGTAGCCCGCCGTGTGGACACCGCTGACGCCACCGCCGAAACCCTCCGCACGGCGCTGAACCACCTGGTCACGGATCCGGAACGCGCCGTCCGATCCAAGCAGTTGCAGGCCGCCGCCCGAGCCGAGGGCGGCACCCCGCGGGCTGCCGACCTCATCGAGAACATCCTGGGCGTGCGCGTGCGTCCAGAACGGTGTTGACGTGGGCCGGGGCGGACTGGACCAGCTGGAGGGCAAGCGCAGGTAGTCGCGGACGAACGCCCAACTCGCCTGCTTCGGAAGCGTGATGGGTGATGGCGGATGGGTGATGGGTGATGGGTGATCCCCGAACGGCGGGACGCGTCCCGGAGATGCGCTCGCCGGGCGACACACCAGGACGCCAACACCGCAGGTAAAGTCGGTACCCGGACGAAAGTGGCCACCCCGGAGGGATGTGCATGGCCGACCAGGCTTCATGGACGCGATCCGCCGATACCGACCCTGAACTGGCCTGTCCCGTAGGGCCGGTCGTCGACATCGTCTTCAGCCGGTGGACCACACCGATCCTGTGGACCCTCCACACGCACGGCCGACAGCGCTTCGTGGAACTGGAACGCCGGATCGACAGGATCACCCCGAAGGTGCTGACCCAGCGACTGAGGCAGCTGGAACGCGACGGCATGGTCGTCCGCACCTACCATCCGGAAGTCCCGCCGCGGGTCGAGTACGAGATCAGCGAGCTGGGCCGCACCCTCGCCCCCCTCTTCGCTCACCTCGCCGAATGGACGGCCACCCACCTCGACGACGTCGAGCGGGCCCGACAGGACTACGACTCCGGGCCGGACGCCGGCCCGGGACCGGGCCCCCGGCGCTGAGAGCCGGCCTCGATGCCTGCGGCGACCGGCAGATGGTCACTGCCGGTGGCGGGCAGGGTCCAGACCTCGGTGACCGTGACCGAGCGGGCCTTGACGTGGTCGATCCGGGACAGCGGGAAGGACGCCGGCCAGCTGAACGCGAAACTGTCGCGGGCGGTGGCCATCCGTGAGGTGACCGGGGCGAGTCCGCGGTCGTCGGCCGTGCTGTTCAGGTCGCCCAGCAGGATCACCCGTTCGAGCTTCTCCCGGGCGACGGCCTCGCCCAGCAGGCGTGCGCTCTCGTCCCGCGGAGCGGAGCCGAAGCCGCTCGCCCTGATACGGACCGAGGGCAGGTGGGCCACGTACACGGCGACGTCACCCCACGGTGTGCGGACGGCGGCCCGCAGGCCGCGCCGCCAGCCCTCGCCGATGCCCGCCGGCTTGATGTCGAGGGCGCGGGCTTCGATGAGCGGGTACCTCGACCACAGCCCGACGGTTCCCTCGACCGCGTGATGCGGATACTCGGGGGCCAGGGCATCCCGGTAGGCGGGCAGCGCGGCGGGGGTGAGCTCCTCCAGGGCGATGAGGTCGGGGGCCGGGGCGGTCAGGGCGCGCGCCGTGCCCGCCGGGTCGGGATTCTCGTCGCTGACGTTGTGCTGGACCGCCACGATGTCGTGCGGGCCGTGCCGCTCGGCCAGCAGGAGGGGACCGAACTGGTGGGCCCAGACGGCGGCGGGCAGTGACAGGGCCACCAGCGCGGTGGCCGAGCGGCGCAGCAGGGCGAGGACGAGCAGCGGGGGGACGGCCAGGCCCAGCCAGGGTAGGAAGGTCTCCAGCAGGCTGCCGAGGCGGCCGGGCGAGTTGGGCACGGCGGAGTGGAAGGCCGTCAGGCCGGCGGTGAGGACCGCGACCGAGGCGAGGACACGACCTCGCGCCCAGCGGGACCGGCTTTCCGTCCGCGGGCGCGGCTGCCACCACCGGCGTGCCGCCGTTCGCGGCGGTCCGTGCCGCTGCCGGCCGGACCGCGGGCCGGACCGCGGCGGTATGTCGGTGTCCAGCTGATCGGCCACGTCCCACTCCTTCGCCCTGGACCGTTCCTCGCCCTCCTCGGCCATGAGCACGACGTGCACGGTAGGACGCCGAAAGGAGGTGATCGGGTTCCGGCTACGGCGGCGGGGTCGCGGACGGATCCGTCCGCGACGCGGATCACATGGGGAAGGAGAGCAGCCGCACCTCGCCGGCGGGCCGCTCGACGCCGTCGCGCAGCGGAGTCCACATGGTCCTCAGCGGCATGACGACGGGGCCCGCCGGGCTGCTCGACGGGGACGTCCCCGTCCAGGAGGTGCCGGCCGAGGCGCGGGTAGAGAGCGGCGGGCGGCGGAAGAGCGGCGCGGACGGCGGGCCCGTGGTGCGGGCGTGGTCGAGGGCGACGGCCACGCCTCCGACGCCGATGGCCGCGTGGGGGCGCCCTCGATCGACAGTGGCAGTCTCAGGAGGCCGGCGTGGGCGACGAGCCTGCCGTCCCGCCTGATGCCGAAGTGATCACCCTTGGGCAGCCATGTCATTTCCCGTGTGCGCGACGCCGAAGGGGTCGGGGCCGTCGCCGAGGATCTCGCTCTGCTCGGTCGCGGTGTACTGCGCCAGGCGCTCCACGGCCGGCTCGGCCGCACCCTGATGATCAGTCATTCATCCGTGATCCGTCGTGCCGCCCGGCCCTCGAGCGGCGGGGCTCCCGGCTCGCGCCGGGCGGCCGGGCTTCCGCCTCCAGGCCGTCCTCCTGGACCCGCAGCGCGAGGTCGATCTTGGTGTAGGCGGGGCGGCCGACCTGCTGGTACTTGTCCTTCACCCGGTCCAGGTAGTACTTGGCGGTGTTCGGGCTGATCCCTGCACGGCGGGCGGTGGCCTTGAGGGTGAGGCCGGAGGCGTACCCGAGGAGGACCTCCAGTTCCTTCGGTGAGAGCCGGGGCCGGCCGGGGCCGGTGTCGTGGGCCCAGGCGAAGGCCAGTTCCGGCGAGTGGGCCGTACCTCCGGCGGCGACTTCCCGCAGGGCGCGGACCAGGGTCTCCAGGTCGTGGTCCTTGGTCAGGTAGCCGTCCGCGCCCGCCGCCGTCGCGGAGACGATCCGGGAGCGGTCGGCCACCGTGCTGATGATCAGTACGCGGCTGCCGGCCGCACGCAGCCGGCGGACGTTGGCGGCGGGCTGCGAGCCGTCCTTGAGGAGCAGATCGAGGAGTACGACGTCGGCGGGCGCGACCGGCGACTGCGAGGCCGGTTCCCGCGGCGGGGCCGGTGGGCCGGCCAGCAGTTCGTCGACGGTGGCGACGGTGGCGACGAGGCGGATCCCGGGGACCCCCGTCAGCCAGGAACGCAGGCCGTCGAGCAGCATCCGGTCGTCGTCGACCACGGCTACGGTGATCATCCGGGCCAGCGCAGTTCGATACGAGTGCCTTCACCGGGCGCACTGTCCACTTCGGCGGCCCCGCCTATCTCGCGCATACGGTCGCACACGGAGCGGCGCAGGCCGAGGCCGGTGCCGTCGAGGCGGTCGGGGTCGAAGCCGGCGCCCCGGTCGACGACGGTGACGACGACATGGCCGTCGTGGCCGGTGGCCGTCAGGTAGGCGTGGCCCGTTCGGGCGTGGCGCAGGACGTTGTTGAGGGCCTCGGTGACGGCGTCGCCGAGCGCGGTGGCGACACCGGGCGGCACGGTCGGCAGGTCGTGGTACTGGGCGGTGACCCGCAGCTCCAGGTCCTCCGCCGCGTGGACGGCGCTCTCCAGGGCCGCCCCGACCTCCGGGTTGGCCCCGACGCCGTCGGCGTCGGCGCTCTGCTGGACGAGCCTGCGCAGATACGCCGCTTCACGCTCGCAGCGCTTGCGCACCTGGGGCGAGTTGGCGTCGACACGGCCCGCGGCGATGGTCGTCAGGGTGGCCAGGACCGTGTCGTGCAGCGCCCGGTGGTGGGCGATCCGCTCGGCGTACCGGGCGCGTTGGGCCTCGGCCGTCAGGGCCTTCTCGGTGGCGGCGTCGAGGAGGTTGCCCTGGCGCCGCAGATACCACCAGAAGACGGACGTCATGACCGCCGAGGAGACGACGGCGTTGAGGTGGCCGCCGACGACGGCCATGCCCGCGTCGGCCATCCGGTAGCCGACGACATGGGTGACCGCGATGAGGAGGACGGCCGTGACCGCGGTCCAGCGGTCGAGGGCCACGGCGGCCACCCCACTGGCCGAGCCCCCGAGCAGCATGATCCAGGCGATGGACGGGGCGTCCCGGGTGCCGGCCCAGGCGTAGGCGACGAACGGGAGGACGCAGCCGGTGACGAGCACGTCGGCGGCCACGGTGCCCGGCCGGAACCAGCCCCTGGCGCGGGCGGTGCCCCACACCAGCGCGCTGCAGCCGACGGCCACGGCCAGCACGGCCCACGAGACCGGCCGGTCGCGCTGGTGCTGACCGACCGCGAACAGACCGACCATGAGGTGGCTGCCGCGGTACAGCAGTGTGGCCATGACCAGGAACGACTGCGCGCGCTGGAGTCCCGAGCCGATCCTCATCCCCTGTCCCCTCCACCCGCGCAACCCACCCGAACTGGTGGTACTGCCGCACTCCGGCACCCACTAGCGTCGTGACCCGGGGTCATCAGATCACCACACCGCCCAGGGCGGCCCACGCATTCGGGAAACGGGGGCCAAGGTGGCTCGAATCGCGCGCTGCGGACGGGGTGGTGACGGGGGCTGACGGCCCCGGTCGCAGAGCAACGGGGGAACGGGGGTAACGGGGGGTGGGGAGCGGACGCCCGGTGGCAAGGGAGGCCACCGGGCGTGCCGTGCGGTCAGTGCCCATGGGGGGAGAGCATCCCGGCGAGTACGGACCTCAGATCCTCCCCCGGCCGTGCGCGGAGGGGACCGGCCAGCCGGACCGCGTCGTAGTGCCAGTGGTGGTCGAGATCGGGGTGCACCTCGTCGGTCTCCCTGATCTCGCTGTCGCTGCCGAGCAGTTCGGTCAGTACGCCGGCGAGCTCGCGCCACGAGACATGGCCGCCGACGGCGTTGGCGACCCCGTGCACGGGTGTGTCCACACACGAGGCCACCGCCCGCGCCAGGGCGGCCGCGTGCACCCAGGGGGCGCCGTACCAGTCGTGGCCGTGGGTGCCCGGCCGGGGCAGTGCGATCGGCCGACCGTCGCTCGCGGCCTGGTAGAGCAGTCCGGTGGAGCCCCAGCGCAGCTGGTCGCGCAGCCGGTCGTGCGGCCCCCACACGATCGGTGAGCGTACGGCGCTCGCGCCGCCCCTGCCCTCGGCGCCGGCCGCACGGAGCAGCAGCCGCTCGCAGTCGAGCTTGGCCCGTCCGTACGGGCTCAGCGGCTCGCCGGACGGCGATTCCTCCGTGACCCGCCGGGGGGCGGGGTGCCCGTAGGCGTCGACGCTGCTGACGAAGACGAACGGGCCGCGCCGCCAGGCGCCGGCCATGGCCTCCATGGCCGCCACGTCGACGTCGGGCCGGGTGAAGGTGCTGGCCGCGTGCACGACGGCGGCCGCGCTGGAGACCGCCGCGCGCAGACCGTCCAGGTCGGTGAGGTCGCCCTCGACGACGTCCACGCCGTCACCGTCGACGAGGTGAGCGGATTCGGGGCGGGCCAGGGCCAGCACCGGGCGGCCCCGGGCGGCGAGTTCCCGCAGGACGAAGGCGCCGACGCCGCCGGTGCCGCCGGTCACGAAGACCGTGCCGGTACGGGCACGGCGCGGGCCGAAGGAGCGCTCCGACCGCCGCCGGCTCGCTGCGGATGCGGCCGCGGACCGCTCTTCCTCGCGGGTGTCGAGGAGGGCGGTGATCGCCCTTGGTGTGCGGGCCTGCAGGATGTCCAGCCCGGTGAGGGGCAGTGTGAGCGCGCCGCGCAGCCGTTCGGCGAGCTGGACGGCGATCAGGGAGTGGCCGCCGAGGACGAAGAAGTCGTCGTCCGGGCCCGGCCTGGTGCCGAGCAGCGCGGTGAACCCTTCCGTGACGGCGTCGGCGCGGGGACCCTCCGGTGCGGCGGGGACGGGCGCCCCCGGCAGGCGGAGCGCGTCGACGGCGCCGCCTTCGGTACGCGGCAGGGCGTCCAGGAGCATGACGGCCGCGGGGAGCCGCCCGGGGGGCAGTAGGGTGCGCAGCCGGGCGCGCAGCTCGGCCGGTGAGGGACCGCCGATGTCGCGGAGCACCGCGTACGCCAGCGTGGGCCCGTCGGCGGGTTCGAGTACGGCGGCGTCGGCCACCTGGGGGTGGGCCAGGAGCGCGGCCTCGGCCGGGTGGGCGGCGGCCCGTTGGGCTTCGGTGGCCGGGGCGGCGCCGGACGGCCGCGCCGTGACGGTGACCTCGCCGGGGAGTTCGGACAGGCGGAGGGCCGGGTCGGCCGCGACGGCGGCGAGCAGGGCGGCGTGGTGCTCCGCGAGCCGGGCCGCCGTTTCGTCGTCCAGGGCGGTCCGGCTGTACTGGACGAGGGCGGTGGGTCCGGCGGTCTCGTCTCGCGGTGCCGGCCCGTCGGGCTCGTCCCCCTTCGCGGGTCCGGCGTCCTCCGGTGGGGTGTCCAGGCCGAAGGACAGGTCGAACTTGGCCCCGGAGACGGCCACGTCGACGTACTCCGCCACGGTGTCCGGCAGCCTCAGCACGGTCGGGGCGCCGAGGACGTCGGCCGTCACGCGGACGAGCGCCGTGCCGTCGCTGTCGCGTGCGGCGGCGCCGAGCCGTTCCAGCATCAGGTCGAACGGCACATCGGCGTGAAGCTGGGCCTCCAGCAGGGCTTCCCGTACGCGCTCCAGCAGGACGGTGAAGGCGGGGTCGCCGGAGGTGTCGACCCTGATCGGGAGGGTGTTGACGCACAGCCCGACCAGTCCGCGCATGGCCGTGCCGCGGCGGTGGGTGGAGGCGATGCCGATGACGAGGTCGTCCGCGCCGGTGAAGCGGTGCACGGACGCGAAGGCCGCGGTGAGGGCGACGGTGAACAGGGTGGCGTGGTGGCGCAGTCCGAGGTTCCGCAGGGCGTCCGGGACGCTCCGGTCGAGCGGGACGGCGCGGGTGCCGGCGGGCTTCTCGGCCGTGCCGGCGGGGGCGGGCAGGCGCAGGGGTGCCGCGCCGCGCAGGCGGCCGGTCCAGTGGCTCAGGCCCTGTTCCAGGCGGTCGGCCGCCGCGTGCTCGCGCCGTGCGAAGTCCGCGTACTGAGGCGGCCGCGGCTGCGCGCCGGGCGTCGTCGCGCCCTTCGCGGTCCCGCCTGTGGCGGCGGCAGCGTACCGCTCGGCGAGTTCCCGCGCGACCGTCTCCAGGGAGCCGCCGTCGATCGAGATGTGGTGGAAGGTCAGCAGGACGGTGTGGTCCTGCTCGCCGTGCCGGAGGACCAGGGCGCGCGGGAGGGGCCCGGCGGCGAGGTCGAAGGGGCGGCGCGCCTCTTCGGCGAGCAGTGTCGGGGCGTCGCCCTCGTCGGCCTCCACCACGCGGACCTCGACCGGGGCGGGTGCGGGGAGCACCTCCTGGTACGGCTCGCCGTCCCGCTGTCCGTACCGGGTGCGCAGGATCTCGTGGCGTTCGACCAGCGAGGTGAGGGCGGTTGTCAGGGCGTCGGTGTCGAGAGGGCCGTACAGCCGGGTGGCGAACGGCACGCTGTACGAGGCTCCGCCGTGGCCGAGGCGGTCCATCAGCCACATGCGGCGCTGTGCGTGGGACAGCGGGGCGGGGCCGTGGTCCGCGGCCGTCCCGGTCGCGGCAGGCGGGGCGGCGTCGGGGCCGGAGCCGGGCGTCGGGCGGTCGGAGCCGCGGGCCGCGCGGGCGCGGCGGAGCAGTTCCCGCTGGAGGGCGAGGGCCGCGGGTGTGTCAGTGGCCATCGGGGTTCTCCGTGACGGTGTCGGGGTGCAGATCGGTGTGGGAGGCGAGCAGGGCGCGCTCCACCAGGGAAGCCTGGGCGGCCACCGTCGGTTCGGCGAAGAAGTCGGCGAGGGACAGTTCGACGCCGAGTTCCTCGCGGAGGTCGTCGGTGACGCCGAGGGCGAGCAGGGAGTGGCCGCCGAGGGCGAGGAAGTCCGCGTCGGGCCGGGTGACTTCGCGGCCCAGGGAGCGGCTCCACACCTCGGCCACGGCCTGCTGGAGCGGGGTCATCGGCTCGGTCGTCTCGTCCGGTCCGGCCGGGGTGACGAGCTCCGCGAGGGCGCGGCGGTCCACCTTGCCGGAGGAGGTGAGCGGCAGGTGGTCGACGACGGTCAGTTCGTCGGGCACGAGGTGGGCGGGGAGGGCGTCGGCGAGCCGGGCGCGCAGTGCTTCGGGCCGGGGCACGGGGCCGGGCGCGGCCACGACGAACGCGGCGAGCCGGGCGTCGTCGGGTGTGGGGCGGTGGACGGCGACGGCGGCGTCGTCGACCCCGGGCTGCTCGCGCAGGGCGTGCTCGATCTCTCCCGGTTCGATGCGGAACCCGCGTACCTTCACCTGGTCGTCGCGGCGGCCGTGGAAGTCGAGGATGCCGTCGGGCCGCAGGGAGACCAGGTCGCCCGTGCGGTAGACGCGGCCCAGCCGGGGGTGGTCGACGAAGCGTTCGGCGGTCAGGCCGGGTTGTCCGGTGTAGCCGAGCGCGAGCCGGCTGCCGCCGATCCACAGTTCACCGCGCTCGCCGTCCGGTACGTCCCGGCCGGTGTCGTCCAGCACATGGACGGTGGCACCGGCGATCGGCCGGCCGATGGGCACCTGCCCGTCGCAGTCGGCGTCGGTGACCCGGTGGGTCGTGGCGAACGTGGTGGTCTCGGTGGGGCCGTAGCCGTTGACCAGTTCCAGCCACGGGAAGGCCCGTAGGACCCGGCGGGCGTGCCTGGCGGCCAGCGCCTCGCCGCCCACGACGACGGTGCGCAGGAGCGCGAACACCCGGGAGCGGCGCACGGCCAGCTGGTGGAAGAGGGCGGTGGTGAAGAACGCGACGGTGACGCCGTGGCGTTCGACGTGCCGTGCCAGGTCCTCGAAGGAAGGACGCTCCACGGTGCAGACCACCACGGCGGCGCCGTTGGCCAGTGCGCCCCACACTTCGAACGTGGAGGCGTCGAACGTCATGGGCGAGTGGAACAGCACCCGGTCGCGCGGCGTGAGGGTGACGTAGGACGGGTCGGCGACCAGCTCGGCCGTCGCGCGGTGCGGGACCGCCACGCCCTTGGGCCGGCCGGTGGAGCCGGAGGTGAACATGATGAACGCCGCGGCGTCCGCGTCGTGTCGGGGCTCCGGCATCGACGGTCCGTCGTCGGTGAGCAGCGGTTCGTTCGGCACGGCGAGGGTGGGGCCGCTGAGCCCGGCGGACTCCAGGAGTTTGCCGTCGCCGATCGTCAGCGTCACCCCGGCGTCCGCGGCCATGGCCTCGACACGGGGGCGGGGGTGCGCCGGGTCGAGCGGGACGCAGGTGGCGCCCGCCCACCACAGGGCCAGCTGGGCGACCACCGTGCGGGCGGAGCGCGGCATCAGCAGCGCCACCGCGTCGCCGGGCCGGACCCCGTGCCGGTGGAGGTGCGCGGCGAGTGCCCGGGCGGAGGCGACGAGCTGGGCGTAGGTGAGGGTCGTGTCGCCGTCGGCCACGGCGAGGGCGTGCGGGGTGTGCGCGGCGTGCCGGGCGACGAGCGCGGGCAGGCCGGTCACCGGGGTGTCGCCGCCGGCGTGGTCGCCGGGCCGGGAGACGTGGTCCGCTCGGGAGACGTGTCCGGTTCCGGGTGCGAAGGTGGTCATGTCAGGCTCCCGCCGGTCGCAGGGCTTGGTGGCGTCGGTCGACGAGGGCGGCGACGGCTCGCAGGTCCGGTTGGCGCAGCAGCTCCGGGGCGCGCAGGCGCACCCCGCTCTCCCGTTCGACGGTTTCCAGGAGTCGTGCGGCGACCAGCGACGTGCCGCCGATCTCGGTGAAGTTGTCCGTGAGTGCCGCTTGCGGCCGGCCGAGCAGGTCGCGTACGGCGCCGAGCACGAGCCGCTCGCCGGGCGTGGCGTCGTCGGGCAGTGCTCCGCCTGCGGGTGCTGCACCGCCGGGGGCGGCGCCCTCCGCGGCGACACTCTCGGTGGCCGCCTGCTGGTTCAGCGCCGCCCGGTCGACCTTGCCGTTGGCGTCCAGCGGGAAGGCGTCCACGAGGCGCACGGTGGAGGGCACGGCCTGCTCCGGCAGCCAGGCCCGTACCGACGACAGCAGGGACTCCGCCGTCGGGGCGGCGCCGTCGGCGGGCCGGACGTGGGCCACCAGGCGGGTGTGGCCCTCGGGCGTGCGGAGTGCGGTGACGACGGTGCCGCGCACGGCCGGGTCCTTCTCGAACGCGGCCTCCACCTCCGCCGGTTCGATCCGTACGCCGCTGATCTTCACCTGGTCGTCGAGGCGGCCGAGGAAGTCGAGCAGGCCGTCGCCGCTCATCCGGACCCGGTCCCCGGTGCGGTAGAGGCGGTCCACGCCCGGGAGGTCGACGCCCTCGGGCGGGGCGGTGAAGCGGCGGGTGGTCAGCTCCGGGTCCAGGTAGCCGAGCGCCAGGCAGCTCCCGCCGATGCGGAGTTCGCCCTCCTCGCCGTGGGCGACGGGGCGTCCGTCCTCGCCGGTGACCACGACGGCCACTCCCGGCAGGGCGACGCCGATCGGCGGCGGGGACTGCCTGTCCGGCGCGGTGCCGGCGGGGCTCATGGCGTGCGTGGTGGTGACGACGGTGGCTTCCGCGGGGCCGTACGCGTTGTGAATGGTCGGGGCGGCCGCGTCGGCCGGGTGCACGCGCATGCGGTCGCCGCCCACCACCAGGTGACGCAGTTCCAGGTCTTCGGGCCAGGGCCGGTCCAGGAGCGGATCGACCATGGGGGTGGCGGCGACGCACACCGTCACCGCGGCGTCGCGCCACCACCCGGTGAGGACGGCCGGGTCCCAGCGGACGTCGTCGGGGGCGGGCACCAGCGCGGCGCCGGAGGTCAGTCCGGCCCACAGCTCCAGCAGGTGCGGGTCGAAGGCGACGCCGATGAGCAGGGACTGCCGGTCGCCGGGCCCGAGGCCGGTCTCGGCGCGGTACCAGTCGAGGAGGGTGCCGAGCGCGGGCTCGGCGACGGCGACCGCCTTGGGCCGGCCGGTGGAGCCGGAGGTGAGGACGGCGTAGAAGGATCCCGTGGGCGCGGGCAGCGCGCCCGGTCCGGGCGGGGCGAACGCCGCGACGACCGTGGCGGCGGCGTTGGCTCCTTCGCCGGGCAGCGGGAGCGCAGTGTGGCCGGCGGCCTCCCGGTGCCGGGGCGGAAGGACGTCGGGCTCGCCGATGAGGCAGACGACGTTGACGTCCTCCGTGACGGTGGCGATGCGCCGCTCACCGGGCCGCGGGCCGAGCGGCAGGTAGACCGCTCCGATCCGGGCGAGCGCGACGGCCGTCACGACGAGGGCGGCGGACCTGTCGAGGCAGACCCCGACCACGTCGCCGGGCCGGACGCGGTCGCGCAGGATCCGGGCGACCGCGTCGGCGCGGGCGTCGAGTTGCGCGTACGTCCAGCTGTGCGGGCCGTCGATCACCGCGGGCGCGTGCGGGGAGCGGCGGACCCACTCCTCGAAGCGCTCCAGTACGTGTGCGGTGGTGGTGGGCCGCTCGGGCTTCGGGCCGTGGGCGATGCTGAGGGTGCGGTGGACGCTCGGGAACTGCGGCGGGTGCTCGGTCATCAGGACTCCGTCGGCGTGGCGGTGGCGGCGGCGGGGGTGCGGGCGGTGAGGGCGCCGGCCTGGTCGGCCAGCACGGGGTGCTGGAACAGCAGGCGCAGTGGCGGGCGTTCGCCCAGGTGCGGCTCCAGCCACGCGGCGAGCTGGGCGGCGAGCAGGGAGTGGCCGCCGGTGTGGAAGAAGTGCGACCGCTCGTCGAAGTGGCCGTGGCCGAGTACCTGGCGCCATCCCTCGGCGAGCAGCGCGGTCATGGGGTCGGCGGGAGGCGCCGGCTCGGCCGGTTCCCCGTCCCGCTCCCCCGCGCCGGGGGCGCCGCCGGTGCCCGCTCGTCCGGCGGTCGCCGTGACCGGCGGTACGGTCGGGGCCAGTTCGGCTGCCCTGCGGCCGAGGGCCGCGCGGTCGGGCTTGCCTCCGGGGAGTGTCGGCATGGTGCCCAGGCGGGCCCAGCGGCCCGGTACGAGCGCGCCGGGCAGTCGACGGCTCAGTTCGGCGTGCAGGGCCTGCTCGTCCCATTCCTCGTCCGCGTCGCCGCCTTCCAGGAAGCCGACCAGGCGCGGTCCGCCGGGGGCTTCGCGGTCCAGGACGACGGCGCAGGACCGGCCGCCGAGGGCCGCGGATGCGGCGGCCTCGACCTCTTCGAGCTCGATGCGGTAGCCGCGCAGCTTGATCTGGTTGTCGCGGCGCCCGAGGAAGTACAGCAGTCCGTCGAGGCCGCGGTAGCCCAGGTCGCCGGTGAGGTAGACCCGCTCGCCGCCGAGGGCGTCGACCTGGACGAACCGCGCGGCCGTGGCCTCCGGGTTGCCGGCGTATCCCTCGGCCAGTCCCGCACCGGCGATGGCCAGCTCGCCGACGGCGCCGTCGGGGAGCGGACGGTGGTGGGCGTCGAGGACGTGGACGCGCTCGCCGGGGAGTTCGGTGCCCAGCGGGATCTCGGTCAGGCCGTCGAGGTCGTCGCGGTCGAGTTCGTGGACGGTGGTGCTGATGGCCGCCTCCGTCACGCCGTACACGTTGAGCACGGTGGCGTCGGTGTCGCTGAGGAAGGCCCGCATGACGTCCGCGGGGAGGCGTTCGCCTCCGAGGACGATCAGGCGCGGGGTCCAGCGGCCGTCGCGGAGGACGGGGCGGGTGTCGTCGCGCGTGGCGAGGAAGTAGCTGGTGGGCAGGTTCGCGACGGTGACCCGGGCGGCGGCCAGGAGTTCGGCCAGCTCGGCGCCGGTGGGCACATCGCGCTCGGGGACGACGACGCAGGCCCCGGCGTGGAGGGAGGGCAGCACTTCCTCCAGTGCCACGTCGAAGGACGGCTGTGCGAAGAGGAGCACACGGTCGCCGTGGCCGAGCCCGAAGCGCTCGGCGGTGCCGGTCATGTGGTTCGCGAGGGCGGCGGGCCCGACGGCGACGGGCTTGGGGATGCCGGTCGAGCCGGAGGTGTGGATGATGTAGGCGGTGCCGGGCACCGGTTCGGCCGCCCGTGCCCGCGGCAGGACCGTGGCGTCGACCGGGGCGGTCGGGAGCCCTTCGGGAACGGTGACGCCGCTGTCGGCGGTGGAGGCGGGGGTCAGGACCAGAGCGGGCCCCAGCCGGTTCAGCAGCAGTTCCAGCCGGGCCTGTGGGTCGGAGGGCGACAGGGGGCAGTAGACGGCGCCCGTCCTCAGGCAGGCCAGCAGGGTGACGATCGAGTCGGCGCCGCGGGGCAGCACGGCGGCGACGGGCTGCCCGGCGGTCACTCCGGCCGCCGTCATCCGCTCGGCGAGGGAGGTGACCCGGGCGTCGAGTTCGCCGTAGGTGACGCGGCGGGCGCCGACGAGGAGGGCGGGCAGGTGGGGGTCGTGCATGGCGAGCGGGTCGGGGACCGGGCCGGCCGGGGTCCCCGGGCCGGCGTCCGCCGTGGTCGGGGCCGGCTCGGGGGCCGGGGGCGGGGCCAGGTCCGCCAGGAGGGTTCCGGGCGCGTCGAGATACGCCCGCAGGAGGTCCACGAACCGCCCGGCGAGCAGCTTGGCGACGTCCTCGCCGAACATGTCGGCGTCGTAGTCCCACACGAGCGTCATGCCGCCCACGCCGTGGCGGGGGCCGACGCCGCGCCGGTCGTCCGGCAGGAGCACGACGTCGAGGTCGAACCGGGTGGTGCCGGTGTTGAACCCCTCGAACAGGCTGATGTCCAGGCCGGGCACGTCGATGTCGGGCAGTTCGGCGTCGTGCGCGCTGAACATCACGCTGAACAGCGGGTTGTCCGCGCCCGACGTGTGCAGGCCCAGCGCGCGGGTGAGTTCCTGGACCGGCACCTCCTGGTGCGGCAGGGCGCGGATGAGGGTGTCGGTCACCTCGTCCATCGTCTCCTCGGCCGGGGCGGCCGGGTCCAGGGTGAGGGGGAGCGGGATGGTGTTCACGAACATGCCGACGGCGTCCTCGAAGCCGCGCGGGCGGTTGCCGACCGCGGTGCCGATCACCATCTGCGAACGGCCGCTGTGCCGGCGCAGCAGTTCGGCGAAGAGCCCGAGGAGGGTGGCGAAGGGGGTGAGGCCCCGGTCGCGGGCGTGGTCCCGCAGCCGCTGCGCGAGGTCGGCGCCTATCGACTGGCGCAGTTGGCCGCCGTGGTGCCGGCGCCGTGCCCCGGGCCGGGCGAGTCCGGGCAGCGGCATGTCGTACGACACGTCGCGCAGTGCGCGGGCCCAGAATTCCAGACCGGGCTGCCGCTCGGCGGCGCGCGCGTCGGTGGCCTGGCCGCGGATGTGGTCGGCGTACGAGGACGCGGTGGGCAGTGCGACCGGTTCACCCAGGACGTGGCCCCGGTAGACGGTGAAGACGTCACGCAGCAGGATCGCGAACGAGTGGCCGTCGTGGATCAGATGGTGCTCGACGTGGACGAGCCGGTGGTGGCCGTCGGCCAGCCGTATGAGCGTCCAGCGCAGCAGGGGTGCGTCGAAGGTGTCGAGAGGGGTCTCGGCCTCGCCGCGCAGCAGTTCCTGGAACGTGGTCTCGGGGTCGGCGTCCTCGCTCAGGTCCACCGTGCGCAGGCGCGGCGCGCAATTCTCGGCGACCCGCTGGCCGGGCATCGCACCGGGTACGGCAACGAGTTCGAGGCGCAGGCCGGGGTGGCGGCCGAGGGAGGCGGCCAGCCCGTGGCGCAGCGCGTCGGTGTCGAGCGTGCCCCAGAGGTCGAGGACGGCGGTGAAGTTGTAGGCGCGGCTGCCCGGCTGCACTTGTTCGTGCAGCCAGACGATCTCCTGCGAGGAGGAGAGGGGAAGCATGGGCGATCCCTGAGGTTGTGGGTCTCGTGGTGTCGGGTCGGCCGGCGGGTGCCGGGTGGGCACCGGCCGGTGTCGGGTCGGCGTCGGGCCGGTGGGCCGGTCAGCCGGACGTGGTGGCCGCGGTCCGCGACCGCAGTGTGTCGGTGAGTGCGGCGAAGGCGTTCTCGGCGGGGCCGTCGGCGACGATCGCCCGGTCCCACACCATGCGCAGGTGCAGTTCCGGCCCCTGGGTGACGGAGACGGCGAACGGTCCGCGGACGGGCCTGCCGTCGATGTGGACCTCGCGGCCTTCGACTCCGGTGAGCCGGAGCGGGGGCCGCCGCCGGGCGTCGTCCACGGTGAGCAGGCCGTCGAGCCGCCCGGACCAGTCGGAGCCCGCCTCCCGGGCGGCGTGGACGACGGCGTCGAACGGTGTGTCGGCCCGGTCGAGGTCGTCCCACCAGGCGTCGGCCGTCGCCTCGGGGCCGGCCGGAGCGTCGCCGGTCGCCGCCGGGAATACCACGGTGTTGAGGAAGCAGCCGAGTACCGGTGCGGCGGCGGGTGGCCGGCCGCCCCACGGGTAGCCGAGCGGTATCACGTGTCCGGGCCCGTACAGGGCGGTGGCGGCCGCGCCGCAGGCGTCGAGCAGTCCGGGGAAGGGGACGCCGCCGGGCGGGGCGGGGATGCGCAGTTCGGCCGAGCCGCTCGGGAGGGGGCTCGTCCCTTCGGTCCGGGGCGGTGCGGGGGTGGCCGGCGCCTTGGCGGGCGGAGCGGCCTGTTCGCGGACATCGCGCAGGCGCTCGCCCCAGTACCGCATGGCCTCCGGGGAGCCGGCGCGCTCCTCGGCCTCCAGCTGGAGCAGCACCGCCTCGCGGTAGGCGACCAGTTCGGCGTCGATGTCCGCGGGCGCGGGCCCGGTGGGGACGTCGCGCGGGTCCGGGGCCCGTGGGGCCGGCGGGCAGGCGTCGTAGGCCTCGCCGAGTTCGGTGACGATCCTGGCCAGTGACTGGCCGTCGCAAGCGGTGTGGTCCAGGACGATCGCGAGGAGGTCCTCCTCCTCGGACTCGCTTCCGGTCCGGGTGAGGAAGAGCCGGATCGGCGAACCCTGGGGTTCCCAGGTGCCGAGCGCCCGCCTCAGGGCGGTGGCGGCGTCCTCGCCGGGTGCCCGGGGGACGGTGGTCAGGGGGACGGCGGGCGCCTCCAGGCGGAGTACGGGTGTGCCTCGTACGACGGCCGGGCGGGCGCGCAGCACGGGGTGGAGCGCGGCGAGGTGGTTCGCGGCGGTCGCGAGGCGCGCCGGGTCGACGGTGCCGCGTGGGAAGGCGAAGAACATGGGTACGAGGTCGGGCCGTCCGGACGGGTCCAGGGAACGCACCAGTACGAAGCGGCGCTGGGCTCCGGTGACGGGCAGCAGGGCGGCCGCCCCGGCGCCGGTGTCGAGTCGCCGGTAGCGGGCGAGGTACTGGCTGGTGATGCTGAGCACGACTTCCTCTCGTTCGTTGCCGGTGGGCGTGGCCGGGTGACCGGACGGGCCGGCGGTCGCGGGCCGGCGGAACCGGCGCGGGCGGTCAGCCGATGGGGGCGGGTGGCGCCGTGTCGCCGGTCCCGGCCGCCTCCTGGTCGCCGTCGTCCGCCGGAGTGGGCAGTTCACGCATACGGCGCAGCGGGGACAGCAGCAGGGGCAGGGGGACGACCAGGAAGCCGGCCGCGCAGCAGAGCAGTGCCGCCCGGGCGCCGAAGGCGTCTGCCAGGGCACCGCCGGCCAGGGCGCCGAGCGGAAGGGTTCCCCACATCAGGAAGCGCAGGGTGGCGTTCATCCGGCCGAGCAGCCGGGGTGGGCAGAGAGCCTGCCGGAAGCTGACCTGGGCGACGTTGTAGACGACCGCGCCGAAGAAGACCACGCCGGAGCCGACCGCGAAGAGCGTCGCGCCGACCAGGGCGCCGGCGGTGCTCTGCGCCGTCCCGGCGCCCTGGCCCGACAGAGGCCAGAGCAAGGCGAAGGGTCCGGTGACCAGCGAGGACAGCCAGATGGTGCGGGCCTGGCCGAGCCGGGTGGCGAGCGGGCCGGCGCCGAGTGCGCCCGCGAGTCCGCCGACGGCGGCGGCGGACAGCACGAGCCCGAGCACGCCCGGTGCGAGGTGCAGCACCCGGACGAGGAAGACGGTCTGGGTGGCCATCAGCATGGCGGCGAAGAAGTTGCCCAGGCCGGTCGCGGCCGCGATGGTGCGCAACAGGGGGTGGCCGAACACGAAGCGCAGCCCTTCGCCGATGTCCTCGCGCAGCGAGGCGCCGGGGGCGGCTTGCGGGCGGTCCTCCGGCTGGTCGATGCGCCGCAGGAAGAGGGCGGAGAGGGTGTAGCCGATGGCGTCGGCGACGATGGCGAGGTGGGCCCCGAGCAGCTGGACGAGCCCGCCGCCGAGCCCGGGGCCGGTCACCTGCGCGGTGGAGCGAACGGTCTCCAGCGCCCCGTTGCCCGCCACGAGCTGCTCCTTGGGCAGCAGGTGGGGCAGGAAGCTCTGGTGCGCCACGTCGAAGAAGACGGTCGCCACGCCGGTGACAAGGGCGACGGCGTAGAGCTGAGCCATCGTCAGCACGTCGGCGACGGCGGCGAGCGGGATGCTCGCCATGGCCACGGCCCGTACGGCGTCGGCCCGGATCATCAGGGGCAGCTTCCGCATCCGGTCGACCCAGGCACCGGCGGGCAGGCCGATCAGCAGGAACGCGGCGGTCTCGGCCGCGGTGAGCAGACCCACCTGGAAGGCGGGTGCTTCGAGTTCGAGGACCGCCACGAGAGGCAGGGCGACGAGGGTGACCTGGGCTCCGAGCTGTCCGGCCGCGGCTCCGGCGAGGAGCATCCGGAAACCGGGCATGCGCAGCGGGCCGCGGGTCGCGGCCCGGGATGTTGCGGACATGTGAACGACCCTCACTGAACGGCCGATCAGCAGTCAAAAGCCAAAGCGCACTTTCGGTCGTTTCCTTCACTGTTTTCGCACGAGATCACGAAATCTTTCGCCAGAAAGAGGCGTCCTCCGCATGAACGACACATGCCGAGCCCCGTCGTGCGACTAGGACCCAACCGGCGATCACTGGGCGATACCGACCGACTACGGAAGCCATCGCACCGGACAGCACTCTGACCGAAAATAGCCACTCGTGTCCTCTTGTTGACGGAAGCGAACATTCCGCCCGCTATGGCTTTCTGAGAAAGATCGGTTCGCGGCCATACTGTGGTCGCCATGACCCGCACCACTCCCCCGGCCGCACGCCACTCCTCACACGGTCGGCGCCTCGGCTATCCGGCGGCGGCAGCGGTGTTCGCCATCGGCATGGCGGGCACCACACTCCCCACCCCGCTGTACGGGCTGTACCGGGAGGAGCTGGGCTTCTCCGAGCTGATGGTCACGGTGGTCTTCGCCGTCTACGCCGTCGGCGTGATCACCACGCTCCTGCTCGTGGGCAACTACTCCGACGAGGCGGGCCGCCGCCCCGTGCTGATGTACGCCCTCATCCTGGGCGCCGCGAGTGCCGTGTGCTTCCTGCTGGAAGGCGGGCTGCCCCTCCTCTTCGCCGGGAGGGTCCTCTCCGGGTTCTCGGCCGGGCTGCTCAGCGGCGTAGGCACCGTCACCGTGCTGGAACTGGCGGCGCCGGAACAGAAGTCACGGGCGGGATTCGCCGCGACGGCCGCCAACATGGGCGGTCTCGGCTGCGGGCCGCTGCTGAGCGGTCTGCTGGCGGAGTACGCCCCGTGGCCGCTCAGCCTGCCTTTCCTGACCCACCTCGTCCTTCTGGCGGTGGCCGCCGTTCTCGTCCTGCTGCTGCCGGAGACGGTCGAGCACCGGCGGCGCCGGCCTCCGCTCTCACCGCAGGGGCTGTACGTGCCGCCGCAGGTCCGCGGTGTGTTCACGCCCGCGGCGCTGGCCGCGTTCGCCGGTTTCTCCCTGCTCGGCCTCTTCACCGCGGTGGCGCCGAGCTTCGTCTCGCAGACCCTCGACGTCGACAATCTGGCCGTCTCCGGCCTGATCGTCTTCTCGGTGTTCCTCTCCTCCACCGTCGGCCAGTCCCTGACGGGACGTCTGTCCGTTCGGGCCGCACTCCCGCTCGGCTGTCTGGTCCTGGTGGTGGGCCTCGTGCTCGTCGGCACGTCGCTGTGGGTGGAATCGATGGCACTGCTGGTGGCCGGAGCGGTCTGCGGCGGGCTCGGCCAGGGGCTCGCCTTCCGTGCCGCCCTGACCGCCGTCAGCGACGCCGCCCCGCCGGCCCATCGGGGAGCCACCGTCTCGTCATTCTTCGTGGTGGCCTACACGGGCATCTCCCTGCCCGTCGTCGGTGTGGGCGCGATGACGATGTGGCTCGGTCTGGAGCGCGCCGGACTGATCTTCACCGGCTGTGTGACGGTCGTCGTCGCGAGCACCGGGCTGTATCTGCTGCGGCACCCTCCGACCACGGCCTGACGCCCCGACGGCCTGGCCCCTGACGCCCCGTCGGCCCGACAACCCGAAGGGCCCGCCGGCCGTCGGTCCGGGACGCCCCCGGCCGCGCCCGGGCCGCCCCGGTCCGGGCCGGGACTCACCGCCGGATCCGGTCCTCCGCCGCGAGCAGCAGGCGCCGCTCCAGCACCGTGAGACGTCCGGGGTGGGCCCTGCGGGCGTGCCCGAGCAGCAGATCGCGGGCCGTGGCGCCGACCCGGCGCTTCTTGGGGTGGCGAGAGGTGAAGCCCTCGCTCGCGAAGAAGCCCACCGCGGCGTCGAGTCCGTCGGCGTCGGTCTCGCGGACCGCCCAGGCGAGCTCGTCCGTCGGCGCCGCCTCCAGCAGGGTCAGCGGGGCGAGGCGCGCGACCAGCCGGGCGGCGCCGGTGCCGGTGGAGTGCGCCCCCAGCCAGCTGAGGACGAGGCTCAGAGGTGCGGTCCGCCCGTCGCCCGGGGCCGGTGTCTCGCCGCGGGCCCACTTCTCCGCGTACCCGCGCAGGGCCCGCGGGGCCGCCGCCGCCCAGGCCGCGCGGTGGAGGGCGGGCAACGACCCCGGCAGCGCCGGGTCGAGCAGCGGCAGAGCGTGCGCGTCCAGCGCGCGGATGCGCTGTCCGGCCCTGTCGTACAGCGTGACCCGGGGCTCCTCCCCGCACATGCACACGAAAGCGGGATCGGGCTCCGGGGCGGAGGCCAGGGCGGCCACCACCGCCCCCACCTCCTGGGGATCGGTGATCTCGTACGTCGGCGGGTGCGCCGGAGGGACGGTGCGGTGGGCATGGTCCGACACGACGACACGGACCGCTCTGGACAGCGGCTTCATGAACCGATCGTAAGTCGCGGACCCGAGCGGCCGGTCAGCGCTCCGGCACACCGGCTCATGCGCACGGGTGCCATGGCCGGCAGCCCGGCCGGGAAGGCTGTCCGGGCCTGGAACAGCCCCGGCATTCAGCACAGCGACAGGAGTGAGGCATGACAGCGGACCGGCACGGACACCGGATGACCGACACCGGCCCCGAGGCCGTCGCCCACTACGAACGGGCCGTGGACCACTTGCTGTTCTTCCGGCGCGACGTCGTCGGGGCGGCCCGGTCGGTGCTCGCCGACTCACCGCGGTCCGTGATGGGACAGGTGCTCGCGGCGTACCTCGCGGTGCTGGGCACGGAGGAGAAGGACGCGGCCGAGGCACGGCGGGTGTTCGTCCGCTTCCGCGCCGGGCTCGACGAGGGGAAGGTGTCGTCCCGCGAGCGGATGCACCTCGAGGCCGCGGAGGCCTGGCTGGACGGCGACCTCCACGGCGCCGGCCGTCTGCTCGGGGAGCTCACCGTGGCTCATCCGCTCGACGCGCTGGCGCTGTTCGCGGGACATCAGCACGATTTCCTCACCGGGGACGCGGCGCGTCTGCGCGACCGTGTCGGCGGGGCGCTGGGGGCGTGGCCCGAGGACGATCCCCACCGGGGTCCGCTGCTCGGCATGTACGCCTTCGGCCTGGAGGAGTCGGGGTACTACGAACGGGCCGAGGAAGTCGGGCTGGAGGCCCTCGCCCGCCATCCGCGCGATGTGTGGGGCATCCACGGCGTCGTGCACACCTACGAGATGCGCGGCCGTTTCCACGACGGGATCCGCTTTCTCGACGCCCGCCGCGACGCCTGGTCCGGCGACTCCCTGCTCACGGTCCACAACTGGTGGCACTACGCCCTCTACGCCCTGGAACTCGGCGACACCACGCGTGTGCTGGACATCTACGACGCCGCTCTCCACCACCAGGACTCGGCGGGTGTCGCGATGGAACTCCTCGACGCCTCCGCCCTGCTGTGGCGGCTCCATCTGGCGGGGCACGAACAGAGCGCCAGGTGGTCGAAGGTGGCCGACGCCTGGGAGAACCGGGAGGACGGGCCCTACTACGCCTTCAACGACGCGCACGCCGTCATGGCGTACGTGGGGGCCGGCCGGATCGCCCTCGCCGAACGGCTGGTACGCGACCGGGAGGCGTGGCTGGCCACCTCACGCGCGCGGCTGTCGAACCGCGCCATGACGGCAGACATCGGCCTGCCGGTGTGCCGGGCGCTCGTCGTGTACGGGCGCGAGGAGTACGAGCGGGCCGTCGACCTGCTGCTGCCGGTGCGGCACCGCCTCCACGAGTTCGGCGGCAGTCACGCCCAGCGCGACGCTATCCAGCGGACCCTGGTCGAGGCCGCCCTGCGGTCGGACCGGACGGACCTGGCGCGCGCCCTGCTCAGCGAGCGCATCCAGCTGCGCCCGGTCTGCCCGTACAACTGGACCGCGCAGGCCCGCCTCGAGGAACGGCTCGGCAATCCGGCATTGGCGGCGCAGGCGCGCGAACGGGCCGCAGCCCAGGCCGGAACCGGGGCCCCCGGACACGACGGGGCTGCGGTCGCCCCGGAGGGCTGAGCCGAGGGCACCCTGCGCCACGGATCTCTCCGCTGGCCGGTACTCGCCATCCGCGACTGCGCGGGGCCGCGGACGGCAAGCCTCTCGGCATCATCGCTGCCGGCTCCCCGGCCTGCCGACCCTCCGCCGACAACGCGCCTCACCTTCCCGAACGGAGTGTCCGTATGAGGCTGTCCGCACGCTGCGCGTCCGTCGCGCTCCTGCTGCTCCCCCTCGCCGCGGCTCCCGCCCTCGCGGCCGAGCCCGGCCCCCAGCCCCGCCGTTCCGCCCCCGCGCCCCTGCACACCGCCGAGGCGGCGGCCGTCCCCGGCCAGTACATCGTCACGCTCGAACGCGGGTCGGTCTCGGCCACCCAGGTGACCCAACAGCTCGGCGTCACACCGCTCTACGCGTACAGGAGCGCTCTGGTGGGCTTCGCCGCCAAGCTCAGCGCCTCCCAGCTGGCGACCGTCCGCTCCCTCCCCGAAGTGCGGGCCGTCGAACAGGACGCCGTGGTCACGGCCACTCCGGCCGCCCGCTCCGCCCGGGTGCCGGCCGCGAGCTGGGGCCTGGACCGGATCGACCAGCCCAGACTGCCGCTCGACGGCCAGTTCAACGTCAACGGCACCGGTGGGGGCGTGGCCGCGTTCATCCTGGACAGCGGGATCGACTACCGGCACCCGGAGTTCGGCGGTCGTGCCGTGTTCGGCTACGACGCGATCGGCGACGGGCGCAACGGCCAGGACTGCAACGGGCACGGCACTCATGTCGCCGGAACCGTGGGGGGCGCGACGTACGGGGTCGCCCGGGCCACCACGCTGGTCAGCGTGCGTGTCCTGAACTGCGAGGGCAGGGGTTCGCTGGCCGGGATGATCGCGGGTATGGACTGGGTGGCGCGGTACGCGCGGCAGCCCGCGGTCCTCAACGGATCGCTGGGCGGCCCGAGGTCGCAGGCCGTCAATGACGCCGCGACCGCCCTGTCCGACAGCGGCGTCCTGCCGGTCATCGCCGCCGGCAACGACGCGGTGGACGCCTGTGGCGTCTCCCCGGCCGGCGCGGACCGGGTCGTCACCGTCGGCGCCACCGACGCCCAGGACCGGCAGACCTCCTTCTCGAACCACGGCCCGTGTCTGTGGATGTACGCCCCCGGCGCGGCCATCGTCTCCGCGAGGCTGGGGGGCGGAAGCGTCGCGCTGAACGGCACGTCCATGGCCGCGCCGCACGTCGCCGGCGTCGCTGCCCTGCTGAAGGAGAGGTTCCCGGCCGCGACGCCCAAGGACGTCGCCCTGTGGCTGGCCGACCGGTCGGTGAAGGACATCCTGTCGGTGACGCCCGGCTCGCCCAACCGGCTGTTGCAGACCGGCGGGCTCTGACCCTCTGCGCACCGGTCCCGGCCGGTCGCTGTCGCGGCTCCGGGCCTCCGCGGACCCCCGGCTCAGGCCCGGGTGAAGCGGGCGCTGGGCTCGCCCCGCAGCCGGCCGGCCGGAAGCCTGCGGCCGAACGCGACGAGCAGGAGGTCCTGGGCAGCGCCGTACAGGGGTGTGCCGTCACCGTAGGACCAGTCCAGGTCGTCGGCACACAGCCGCACCCCGTCGAGGTCCGCCCCGAAGAACGTGACGCCGCGGGGGCGGATCTGACCGAGCAGGAGGTGCAGACGGTCTTCGGGGACGCGACGGCCGAGACCGAGGGCCACGGTCACGTCCAGCCCGTGCACGACGTCGTGGCCGAGGGCCGCCTCCAACCCACCGACCGGTGGCGTCCAGGGGTGGTCCGCGTTGTCCCGCAGGAATGCGGCGAGCCGGCCGGTGGAGTGCGCGGCCGCGTCCCGACGGGCGACGCGGTCCGTCATCCGGTGCAGATCGCCTCGTGCCTTCACGAGTTGGGCGAGTGTGGCCGGCAGGGAGAGCCGGAAACCCATCGACATATGGGCGACGACCTCGCGCACCCGCCAGCCCGCGCAGAGACTCGGCTCGTTCCACTCGCCCGGGCGCAGGCCGTCGAGCAAGTCCGCCAGCTCGGTGCGTTCCGCCGCTATCGCGGCCCTGATATCGGTCTTCCGGACGGTGCGGTGGGTGTCCATCTCCATGTGATCAAGGGTGAGGCAGGATTGAGCCATACGTCCAATACATGGATCTGCTGCGATCTAGAATGAATGGTTATGGAACTGCGTCAGCTCCACTACTTCGTCACCATCGTCGAGGAGGGCGGCTTCACGCGTGCCGCGGCCCGTCTCCACCTCTCCCAGCCCGGACTGAGCGCGCAGATACGGCAGTTGGAGAAGGAGCTGGGCCAGCCGCTGCTCGACCGCTCGGGCAGGTCGGTCAGGCCGACCGAAGTGGGCAGGGCCGTGCTGCCGTACGCCCGGGCGGCGCTCGCCGCGGTGGAGGGCGTGCGGCAGACGGTGGAGGAGTTCACCGGGATACTGCGCGGCCGGGTCTCGATCGGGCTCGTCTCCGGCGCCACCGGCCACGCCTTCGACGTGGCCGCGCTCCTCGCCGACTTCCACGACGCCCACCCCCGGGTGGAGATCGCGCTCACCGAGGACACCTCGGAGCGGATGGAGGTGGCGCTTCTCGCCGGTGAGCTCGATGTCGCTCTCCTGGGACCGACCACGGAGGAGCCGCCGGCCGGCCTTTCCCTCCAGACGGTGATCGACGAACCGCTGGTCGCCGCCGTGTCTCCCGGCGACCCCCTCCTGACCCGGGCGGACCGCACCGAGGTCGCCCTGACCGAGCTGCGTGAGCGGCCGCTGATCTGCCTGCCGCGCGGCACGGGCGTGCGGGCCGTGCTCGAACGCGCGTGTGCCCGTGCGGGCTTCCGTCCCCACGTCGCCTTCGAGGCCGCGGCTCCGCAGGTCCTCGCCCGACTCGCCGCCCGGGGCCTCGGCGTCGCGGTACTGCCGGGCGGCGACGGACCCGCCCCCGAGTGGCCGCCCGCTGTCGAGGGGGCGCCCGCTGTCGAGGGGCCACTGCGTACCCTGCCCATCGTCCGCCCCCGGATGCGTGGCCGGGTCGCCCTCGCCTGGCGGTCCGCCGGCCCGTCGAGCCCCGCGGCCCGAGCACTCCTCTCCGACCTGATCGAGCGCCTGCCGCCCGTCACTCCCCCAACGGGTCCCGCCCACCGTCATGCGTTCGGATGACGCTCGGGCCCGCCCGAGTGCCGCGGCAACCGCCCTCGCCGGTACGTCATATGACACGCCGTATGGAAACTCATTCGCCCGAGCTGCGGGCCGCGGCCCGGCGCATCGGCCGCCGGCGGTTCTTCTCGGTCGCCGGTGCCGCCGCCGCGCTCGCGCTGACCACGCATCTGCCGACCGCCGGTGTCGCGGGTGCGGCGGAGCTGGACGCCCGGAAGATCACCAAGAACCCCTTCACTTTGGGCGTCGCCTCCGGTGATCCGATGCCGGACTCCGTCCTGTTGTGGACCCGTCTCGCGCCCGAGGCGTACAGCGCCGACGGCGGGCTGCCGGCGGAGCGGGTGGAGGTGCGGTGGGAGGTCGCCCACGACGAACGCTTCGCCTTCGTCCTGAGAACCGGGACCGCCACGGCCCACCCCGAGTTCGGCCACAGCGTACGCACGGAGGTCGCGGGCCTGGACGCCGGCCGGGAGTACTACTACCGGTTCCGTGCCGGGACCTGGATCAGTCCGGTGGGCCGGACCCGGACGGCTCCCGGGCCGCTCGGCTACGTCTTCGACATGTCGTTCGCCGCCGTCGCCTGCGCGGCCTACTACGACGGCTACTACACGGCCTACAGACACCTCGCCGCCGAGGACGTGGACATGGTGGTCCACCTGGGCGACTACATCTACGAGTATCCGGTGGACTCCGCCGGCGGGCACCGCCGCTACACCGACCGGACGCTCCCCGCGCACTTCAACCGTGAGACGCTCACGCTGGCGGACTACCGGCTGCGGTACTCCCTCTACAAGTCCGATCCGGATCTGATCGCCGCGCACGCCGCCCACCCGTTCGTGGTCACCTGGGACGACCACGAGACGGAGAACAACTACGCGGGCAACATCTCCGAGAACGGCGTACCGCCCGAGGAGTTCCTCCTGCGCCGGGCCGCCGCCTACCGGGCGTACTGGGAGAACCAGCCGCTGCGCGAGGCGCAGCGCCCGAGTGGCCCCGACATGAGGATGTACCGGCGTCTGCGCTTCGGCCAGATCGCCCAGTTCGACATCCTGGACACCCGCCAGTACCGCTCCAACCAGGCCTACGGCGACGGGTGGCAGGCCCCGGGACCCGAGTCCGAGAACCCGGCCCGCACCATGACGGGGGCCGCTCAGGAACGGTGGCTCCTCGACGGCTGGCGCGCCTCGCAGGCGGTGTGGAACGTCGTACCGCAGCAGGTCACCTTCGCTCAGCGGCGCAGTCTCCCGACGCCGGACTTCAAGCTCTCCATGGACGCCTGGGACGGCTACCCCGCCGCCCGGAAGCGCATCCTGGACGGAGCGCAGGCGGCCGGCCTGGAGAACCTGATGGTGCTCTCCGGCGACGCCCATGTGGGGTACGCGTTCGACCTGAAGGCCGATTTCGACGATCCCGCCTCGCGCACCGTCGGCACCGAGATCTCCACGACGTCCCTCACCAGCGGCAGGGACGGCAGTGTCAAGCCCGCGAACTGGGACAACCTCACGAGGGCCAATCCGCATCTGAGGTACTACAACGGGCAGCGCGGATACACCGTGATCAGCCTGTCCTCGTCCCTGGCCCGGATCGCGTTCAAGAACGTGCCGACCGTGACCACCCCCGGCGGGGGCATCGGCACCACCGCCACCTTCACCACGGGGACGGGCCTCCCCGGCCTCCACCGCGCGTGAGGACGCCACATACCTACCGGCACGTAGGGTGCACGGCTGACGAACCACACCAAACCGGACCGTTCGTCGCAAACAGTGCAAGGATGGACTCCGGGCTCCGCGGCCCGCGAAGCGGGGAAGCGCGGACGGAAAGACGCGGCGGCGTGCCACCGGACGGTTGGGGACGGTCTTGCACATGAACAGGAAACCGACGGCGACCACCGCCTCGGGCGTGACCTCCGACGCGGTGTTCGGCGCCCCTTGCTGGGTGAGTCTGATGACGCGCGACCTGGGGGCCGCACACGACTTCTACGGCGCCGTCCTCGGGTGGAAGTTCCGTCCCGCACGGCTCGGCGAGGAATTCAGCGTGGCGCTCGCCAGGGGCAAGCCGGTCGCCGGGATCGGGGCGCTCGCCACCGCCCTCCAGGTGGCCGTCGCCTGGACTCCGTACTTCGCCGTCCAGAACGCCGACGAGACCGCGGCCCGGATCAGGGAGCGCAGCGGCACCGTCGCCGTCGGACCGGTCGCCTTCGCCCTGGGGCGGGGTGCCCTGGCCGCCGACCGGGACGGGGCCGTCTTCGGCATCTGGGAGGGGCAACTGCTGTCGGGATGGGAGACCTGGCGGGCCGGCGCTCCCGCGTGGGTACGGCTGCAGACCAGGGACGCCTTCGAGGCCGCGATCTTCTACGGGGAGGTCCTGGACTGGGCGTGCGGCCGGCCGGGCTGCTGCGACGTGGAGTACGAAGAGGAGGAGGTCGTGCTGCGCAGCGGCGGACATGTGGTCGCCCGCCTCAACTCCGGAGCGCTGGAGGCCGCTCCCGACCCCACGATCCGTCCGCGCTGGCAGGTCCACTTCCCCGTGCCGGACGTCGAGGGCTGTGTCGCGGCGGCGCGTCAGCACGGCGGCACCGTCATCAGCCACACCCCGGAGGTCGAGGCGACGCTCCGCGACCCGGACGGCGGACTCTTCACCATCACGACGGCCGACCGCCAGGGCTGATCGCGCACTGGTAGAACATCCGCATGAAGTATCGGACGTCTTTGCATGTCAATGCCGGTCCTGACCGGATCTGGTCCCTCCTGACGGACGTGGAGCGCTGGCCCCGGTGGACACCGACGGTCACCTCCCTGCGCCACCTGGACGAGGGGGAACTCGCGGTCGGGAGCAGGGTGCGCATCAAGCAGCCGGGCCTGCGGGAGGCCGTGTGGGAGGTGGTCGAACTCTCCCCCCACCGGTCTTTCACATGGGTCTCCACCCTGACGGGCGTCACCACCACGGCCACCCACGAGCTGATCACCCCCGAGCCGCCCGGCGACCGCCCCGTGGAGGTGGTGCTGGGCATCGAGCAGCGGGGCCGCCTCGCGGGCCTCGTCGGCCTCTTCACCGCGCCGATGACCCGCCGCTACGTGGAGACGGAACTGCGCGCCCTGAAGGAGCGGGCCGAGGCCGGCGACCAGGGCCCTTCCTCGGGAGGGACAGGTTCTACGCCAGGCCCTGGGGCAGGGTGACCTCGCGGGCCCGGCCTATGCCGAGGCGCTGCGCCAGCCGGGTCATGGCCTGCGACGCCCGGGACGGCATCGAATCCGGTTCGGGGATGGTCACCGGCCGCTGCCGGCCGTTCTGGATCGCCGCTATTCGCCAGCCCTCCGGCGTACGGACGCAGACGACGGTCTGCCGTGACAGCCGTCGCTTCGGCAGTCTGCTGCGCCAGGGCATGAGCACTGATCCATTGGCCACCAGCACGGCCGCGGAGTCGCCGACGAAGCGCAGCGACTCGATCTCGCCGACCATCGCCGAGCCGGCGATCACGCCGCGGAACAGCTTGTCGTGGTTGTCCCGCAGCCTGGCGGCTCCCGCCGCCCAGCTGCCGTCGTAGGACACGTAGTCCGCGTCCTCGGTGAACAGTCGTCCGAACCCGGCGGAGTCTCCCTCGGTCCAGGTCCTGCAGTACGTCGCGAAGAGTTCGCGGATCTCGGCCTCTCGGGTGTCCATGTCGCCGCCTCGCCCCTTCCGCTCCTGATATATTTCGTTCGGCCGAACTAAATATATGGAGGCGTGATGGGGCCGTCAAGGGAGAAACTGCTCGCCGAACTCCGGGAGGCGGGACGGACGCACAGCAACGCGGCCGTCATGTATCACGCGGCGATCAGCGCCCGGATGGGCCTCAGCGCGGTCGAGGAGAAGACGCTCGACCTTCTCCAGCGGTCCGGCGCACTCAGCGCGGGTGAGCTGGGAGAACTCACCGGCCTGGTGCCGGCCTCCGTGACCGGGCTGATCGACCGGCTGGAGCGCAAGGGGTACGCCCGCAGGGTGAAGGACCCCCAGGACCGCAGGCGGGTCAACGTCGAGGTCGATCCGGGCGTCGCGGAGCGCTTCGCGCCCCTCTTCGCCCCCTTCGCGACCCGGCTGGCCGACCTGTACGCGGACTACTCGGACGCGGAGCTCACCGTGATCCTCGACTTCCTCCACCGCTCCGCGCGGATCCAGCGGGAGGCCACCCAGGCCCTCGCGGAAGAGGAATGACGATCAGGCCGACCGGCCGCCACCGGGTCACCGGGGCGGCGTGGCCGATGACCGCACACGGAATGCTCGACGACGATCCGCACCCGGCTCCGCCGCAAGGGCATCACCCACACCATTCCCGAGGGGGCCGACCAGGCCCGCACCCGGGCCCGGCGAGGCAGCCGCAGAGGCCGTCCACCGGCCTTCTACCGCCAGGCGTACAAGCACCGGAACGTCGTGGAGCGGTGTTTCAACCGCCACGAGCAGTGGTGCCGCCTCAAGCAGTGGCGCGGCAGAAGAGCAGAGGAAGCGCCCTAGCGGCCGCCGGCCGGGGGCCAGGGGTTCCGGTCGGGGGGCCAGGGGTTCCGCTCGGGCAGCCCGTCCAGGAGGACGCGACGCTGTTCCTCCTCGCGGCCCAGGAGATCGGCCAGCACAGCCGCGTCGCGGTGGGTGCTGATCGCCTCCCTCACCACCGAGGCCAGCACGTCGGGCGGCAGCGCCTCGGCCTGGGTGGTGGAGGTGCCGGGGAAGGAGCGGCGGTCGGTGGCCTTCACCGGAGCGGTGGGGAGCCGGTAGTCGGCCATCTGCCGTTCGGTGACGGCCAGCCGTTCGAACTCCATGCGGACGTCCGGCGCGTCGAGGGCCGCGAAGGCCATGATGTCCTCGGCGAGAGCGGTGAACAGGTGGAGCCCGCTCGGGTCCCAGTCGCTGATCACCATGATGCGCACGGTTCCGTGTCCACCGGTGGCGGCCCGCCGGGCGGCCTCGCGCTTGCCCGCCAACCCCGTGAAGCCGGTGCCCGCGTACACGGGTACCCCCCACGGGTCGGTGACCGCGGCCAGTTGCGGGACCATGCCGACGGTCTCGCACCACACTTCGAGCCGCGACTCCTGACCGGCCTGGCGGTCCAGCCGGTAGCCGCGGGCCGCCTCCCGCTGCGCCCGGCGGAAGCCGTCCGGCCCGTCGTAGGCGACGGGCTCCACCACTTCGCCCGATCCGTCGCTGATGGCCAGCCAGGAGATGCGACCCGAGCGCCGGGCCATGCCGAGGACGTCGACGAGACGTTTGTACGTCCGCTCCTGCCTGGCGATCACGCCCTCGGCGACCGCGGCGTACCAGATCTGACGGATCGTCAGCGGCAGCTGGGCGGCGTACCGGCCGAGTATCACCTCGACGGCGGACAGCAGTTCCAGTGTGGCCGGGCGAGGCTGCCAGTCGGGCTGGTAACCGCGAGGACGTCTGTCCGGCACGGCTGTCCCCCTCTCACCCTCGTGCCTGTCGGAACGGGCCGGACGTCCGGGCGTCCTGGTTCCCCTCCTTGGGTGTGCCCCTCCTCCGGCTGCGCCTCACCCGGTCACCGGGCCCCGGGGCCCCTGATGGCCGATACCGGTCGCTGCCGCCGCGTATTTGACCGACATGAGGCGTCGGCGGCCCCGGCCCGACGGCCCTCCCCCTCACCCGGGAGGGTGGTCCCGGACCGGGGGGGACTGCTGCGACTGATGGCCCGGCGCCGGATCGCCGTGGAGACGCCGCTGACCAGCAACGAGCAGATCCTCGGCGTGCGGGGCGCCGGCCGTCCGTTCCGCCTGTACCGCCGGCACGGCGTCCCGGTGGTTCTCGCCACGGACGATCCGGGGGTGTCCCGGACCGACATCAGCGCCGAGTACGAGCGGGCGGCCCTGACGTACGGGCTCGGCCATCCGGAGCTGAAGGACCTCGCGCGCTCGTCGCTGGAGTACGAATTCCTGCGCGGCCGGAGCCTGTGGCGGGGCGGACCCGGCCCCGCGTACCAGCCCGTGCCGGTCTGTGCCGCCGACCGGCCCGGGCAGGGGGAGTCCCGGCCCCGGTTGCGCGCGCTTCCTGCGGGGAAGCGCCAAGGCGGCCGTGCAGTGGCGCCAGGAGGGCGCCTTCGCCGCGTTCGAGCGGCAGCGCTGGCGCTGGGACAGGGCCTCAGCTCGCCTTGCGGCCGACCAGGGGCGCGGTGTCCATGCCCGAGCCCTGCCTCATGCCCCGCAGCATCTCGTCGATCGCTTCCATGGACGTGCGCTCGGGGCGCCAGTCCAGTTCGGTGCGGGCCCGCGTCCAGTCCAGCAGCGGCAGCCGGAGGAACGCGTCGAAGAGGTGCGGGGAGGCGGGGATCAGATGGAGGCCCCAGCCGGCGGCGAGGGCCGCGCGGGCCGCGGGGCGCGGCAGGCGTACGACCCGGGCACCCAGGAGCGCGGCGAGGGCGTGGGCGTCCACGGGGGGCTCGGCGGCCAGGTTGAACGCCCCGCGCACGTCGCGCAGGACGGCCTGCAGGTAGGCCCGCGCCGCGTCGTCGGTGTGGAGCGCCTGGAAGCGCAGACCGGGGATGTCCGGGACCACGGGCACCAGGCTGGGCCTGGCCAGCTGGCCCGGGAGGAAACGCCCCGCGAAGATCCGGCGCTGTTCGCTGCCGGACTCCTCCTTGAAGAGGAAGGCGGGCCGCATCCGGACGACGCGGATCCCCGGGTTCTGTGCCTCGTACGCGTCGAGCGTGCGTTCCAGGTAGGCCTTCTCCCGGCAGTAGGCGGCGTCCGGCCAGCCGTGCGTCGGCCACGACTCGTCGACCCCGCGGTCCTTGGGGCCGGGCGAGTAGGCGCCGACGGACGAGGCGTGAACGAGTGCCGGTACGCCCGCCGCGGCCACGTCCCGGAAGACCCGCAGGCTGCCCAGGACGTTGGTGCGCCAGGTCATGACCGGGTCGTGTGTGGGCTGGAACGCCCAGGCCAGGTGGACGACGGCGTCGGCACCCTCGAAATGAACGGTGAGGTCGGTGTCCTTCCTGAGGTCGACCGTGTCCCACTCCGTCTTGGGCGGTGACCAGCCGGGACGCCGCCGCGCCAGTCCGCGTACGGATGCGATCCGCGGGTCCGCGGCCAGGGCGGCCACCACGCTGGTCCCGACGTTTCCGGTGGCCCCGGTGACGACAACCCTCTTGCCGGCTTCCATGCTCACGGTTCCTGCCCTTCCTGCCTCCGGCGGCTCGGCCCCGGCTCCCCTGCCGGGACGTCCGGGTACCCCTTCCCGCGGGGTCCACGTCTCCGCGTGCCGGGCGGGGCCGCAGGGCACCAGGGCACCTGGGGAGGACCCGCGCGAGAGGGGAACCCGGCGTATACAGGTGGATCTCACGGGCGGGACGTCTCCCGTCACCGGTTCGGCCCGGGCCATCGGCGCGGCGATCGCCCCGGCCCTGGCCCGGTCGGGGGGCGCCAATGGCGGCAGACAGGCGGAGCTCCGGCAGCGTGGCGACGGCCGCAGCCGAGCGGCCGCGGTCGAATAGCCACGCGCGAAGGCGCCCGCCATCGTGGTCGTGCCGGTCGCCGCGGACCCGGCACCGAAGAGGGGGCGGTTCCGGCGGTGGAGCCGCCGCCCGAGTTCGATGCATTCGTCAACAATCTGTGTCTTCGAGGCCCGGCCGGCCCTGGAGGCGGGCCCGGTATACGTCGTGGCTCCGCCCTCGTGATCCCGGCGGGGACGGTCCGCTACGGCATGTCCGAAACGGCTCTGCCGGCGGTCGGCCGCGGCTTTGCCAAGGAGGCGACAGAACCGGGCCACCATCGTCAACTACGCGATCGCGATACCCACCCGCACGAGTGAAGTGGAGGATGCTGTCCCCGAGTTGACCGACCACCACCCCCTGCCATGGGGCGAGGAGCGGCGGTCTACCTGCGTGAGCACCGACCGCGGTCCTTGCTGCGGCGACCCACCGAACCGGAGAGCATCCCGCACGTGGCGGTGCACCCGGGCTCCTCACAGGACCCGGCCACGACCTGGCCACGGTACGGGTGGACGGAGGGTATGTTGACTCGATCCTGTTACGAGTTCCGGCCGGGGCAGGCCGATTCCCACCGGGCCTTCGGCATATGCCAGAAGCACCACCGTATCGAGTGTTGCCAAACCCCTTACAGGCCCTCGCCGCCTGTGCAACAGTCGTAACCGGTCCTCACTTTCAGACCCTGGCCGTGCGCGCCTGTATCGGAGTACGACATGCCGTCCCATCTGTTCGCGGACAGTCCCGCCCAGCAACCGCCCGAGCGCGGCACGGTGGACGCCCTCATCTCGCAGACCCGCAGGCTGCGCGGGGACGTCGACGCCGTGCGCCGGGACGCCGTGGTGGACGAGGACGACCCGCAGGGACGCTGGCAGCGCGCGTTGTGCGACCTCGCCGTGCACCAACTGGACGATGTGGGCGCCCAGTTGGACCAGCTGAAGGAAGGCGTTCCGGACGCCTTCGACACGTCGGCGGAGCCGTACGACACGGAGTCCGACGACATGGTGTTCGAGCAGGGCGGGCGTGCGGGAGCGCTGCTCAGCCGGGTCGGCAGCGGCGAGTGGAACCTCCTCACGGACGAGGTGAGCTGGTCGGACGAGCTCTTCCAGATCTTCGGCCGGCTGCCCGAGGCGGGGCCGATGTCGCTGGACGAGTTGCCCTCCCTGGTGTTCGCCGAGGACCAGCCGCTGCTGACGGCGATGGTCACGGGCGCTCTGATCGACGGCAAGCCGATCGACGGGGAGTTCCGGATCGTGCGTCCGGACGGCTGTGTGCGGACCCTGCACATGATGGGCGAGCCGGTCCTCGACAGCGACGGCTGCACCGCGTCCATGTGGGCCGTTTTACGGGACGTCAGCGAACTGCGCCGCAGCGAACGGGCGGTACGCGAATCACGCGGCTCACTGCAGCGCCGGCAGCAGATCGAGCAGACCGAGCACCGGATGGCCGTGGAGCTCCAAGAGGCCGTCCTGCCACCCTGGCGCGGTTCCACCCGCATGCCGCACAGCGGTGCCGCCGCCCTGGACCTGGCGGGTCACTATCTGCCGTCCGGAGCCACGGCGCTGGTCGGCGGCGACTGGTACGACGCGCTGCAACTACCCGATGGTGACACCCTGCTGACCGTCGGCGATCTGACCGGGCACGGCGTCACGGCGACCTCGTCCATGGCGATGCTGCTCGGCGCGCTGCGCGGCATGGCGGTCGCCGGCATCCGCCCGGCGGCTCTGATGGGCCACCTCAACCAGCTGCTGGAGGCCTCGGCACAGCCCGCGCTGGGCAGCGCGGTGTGCTGCCGGTACAGTCCCGCGACCGGGACGCTCAGCTGGGCGCAGGCAGGCCACCCCGCCCCGCTGCTGTTCCGCGGCGGGACGGGGCGTGCGCTGGCGCGTCCGGACGGCGTGCTCCTCGGGGCGACATCCGGGGCGGCGTACGAACAGGCGGAAGTTCAGCTGCTGCCCGGTGACTTGTTGATCCTGCACACGGACGGGCTGACCCGCACTGCGGGCACGAGCCTGTCGGACACGTCCGGAGGCGACAGGCTGCTCGCCATGGCGCACCGGTTCACCCGGACGCGCGATGCACAGGAGTGTGTGCGGTCGGTGGTGGAGGAGTTCGGCGAGTCCCGTGAGGACGACGCCTGTGTCCTGGTCGCCAGGGTCGGCGACGGAACCTAGGAGGGCGGGAACGGAGGACGGGGCGCGCAACGTGATGGGCGTTGCGCGTCATCGGCGTGTGCGGGGCCGGCCGCCGGCCTGCGGAACAGTGCCGGGCACAGACGGGCAGGAGGGTGGGAGAGGGCCGGAATGGTGCCGGCCCTTCGTTAGATCTCGGTGGTCCTGGGCTTCTTGGTGCCGGACTTGGGCATGGCCAGCTGGATCTCCTCGCGCAGATCCTGGATCTTGGAGTAGCCCGCGTACTGTCCGGTGAGGCGGTACATCTCGCGCAGCCGGTCCCAGGTGCGCTGGGACGAGGTCTCGCCCATCGACATCAGGGCGAGCCGGGCGTACCGGTCGGCCTGCTCGGGGTCGTCCGCGATGAAGCAGGCTGAGGCCATCGAGAGATAGTCGAAGATCTTGGATCGCTGCCGGCCGTCGTTGCGCAGTGCCAGGGCCTTCTGGGCGAAGTACTGGGCCTGCCTGGCGGCGCCCGGCTCGTGCTCGGCCAGCGTCCGGTAGGCGAGCGCCTGCATGCCGTACAGGTCCTCGCTGCGGAAGGTCTGCATCCAACTGGGCAGGGGCACATCGCTCTTGTCGGAGACGAACAGTTCCTCGGCCTCGCCGAGAGTGCGGCGCATGGCCTGTCCGCGACCCATCGCGGCCTGCGCCCAGGCCTCGATGGTGTGCAGCATGGCCTGCGTCCGCGGCAGGATCTGCTCGCCCGAGCCGGACCGGGCGAGCTTCATCAGGTCGAGGGCCTCGTCCGGCCGCCCCAGATGGACCATCTGACGGGCCGCACGCGAGAGGGCCTCGCCGGCACGTGGCCGGTCGCCGCCTTCGCGCGCCGCGTGCGCGGCGATGACGAAGTACTTCTGGGCGGTGGGCTCCAGGCCCACGTCGTGGGACATCCAGCCGGCCAGGACCGCCAGATTGGCGGCGACGCCCCAGAGGCGGCGCTGGAGGTGCTCGGGGTGGCGGTAGGCGAGCATGCCGCCCACCTCGTTGAGCTGGCCGACGACGGCCTTGCGCTGGAGACCGCCGCCACGGGCGGCGTCCCAGGCGCGGAACACTTCGACGGAACGCTCCAGCGCCTCGATCTCCTGCGACCCGATGGGGGCGGCCTCGTAGCGGTCGAACCCAGCGGGGTCGGCGTGCAGGGGGTCGGTGCGGGGAGCGTCGGGGGTGAATGCGGGGTCGGTGTGGAGCCAGTCGTACATGGCGCTGGTGAGTGCGGAGCCTGCGGCGAGCGCGGCGCCCGCGCCCACCAAGCCGCGTCGGTTGAGCATGAGGTCCATTCCCGTGAATTCGGTGAGGACCGCAGCCGTACGCTCGGGCGCCCAGGGCAGCCCGTCAGGGTTCTCGGTGTTCCTGACGTCCCGCCGTTTCCCGGCGCGCCCGTGTCGTACGAACCCGAGGTCCTCGATGGTCACGACACGGCCGAGTCGCTCGGTGAACAGGGCTGCCAGCACTTTCGGCACGGGATCGCGCGGGGTCTCCCCCATGTCGATCCAGCGCCGCACCCGGGAGGTGTCGGTCGCCAGCTGCGGGTGGCCCATGGCCGCCGCCTGCCGGTTCACGAGTCTCGCGAGCTCGCCTTTCGACCAGCCGGCGAGGCCGAACAGGTCTGCAAGGCGGGTGTTGGGTTCTCCGGTCACGTCAAGCCCCCAGGTTCTCGGCTGAGTTGACAGTAACCCCCTGTCATAGGGCTGGCGACTATTCGCCAGGGTTCGCCAGGGTGCGCCAGATGGTGTGCCACCCGCGCCCGGGTGTCAGGTAGGAAAGCGCCACCCCGTCCCGGCAACCGGCCCTCATTCCCCAGGGTGTCGGCCGGTTGTCGGGACGGGGCAGCGTACGTAACTCGTCGGCACACGAAGGGATCTGTCTCGCCCATGTACACAGCATCGTCCTCCGTGTCCGCCCCGCCCCGGCCGCAGCGAACCCTCCCGGCCGGCAGCGGTCCGTATCTGGATCCCACCCAGGCGGGTCGGGCCCGGCGCTGGGCGGGGACGGTCCCCGGGCCGCTCAGCGGGAGAATCGACTTGTCCGGTCCCCAGGGCGCGCAGCTGAGGAAGGCGATCGCTTCGGTGCACCGGATCTGCCCGGAGTTCAACCCGGTGCAGGTGATGCGACGAAGCGGCCGCTCCGTGCTGCTCGTCGGCGCGACGGGACGCACGACGGCGGTCGCGAAGTGTTTACTGGACCACTCCCCCGCGTGGGTCGAGCGGTTCCGGCACGAGATCGCCGCCTACCGGGCCTTCGTCCGCCACCGTCCGCCGGTGCGCGCGCCGCGGCTGATCGCCGCGGACCCCGACAACTGCACGCTGGTCATCGAGCGGATGCCCGGGCGGGCCGCGGCCCTCACCCGGCATCCGGTCGAGGCGCCGCCCCGTGCCGACCTGAGGGCGGCACTCGGGGCGATCGCCCGGCTCAACGCCTGGCGCCCGCCGGTCGGCACGTTCGACGCGCCGCTCGACTACGCCTCGCGGATCTCCCGCTACCACGAGCTCGGGCTCTTCACCGACCGGGACCGGGACGACCTGCAGAAGCTGCTGCACGGTCTGGCCCATGCCGGCGGCCGCCAGGGCATGGGGCAGTTCTGCCACGGTGACGCGCTGCTCTCCAACATCCTGCTGTCCCCGACCGGTCCGGTGCTCGTCGACTGGGAGCACGCGGGCTGGTACCTCCCGGGGTACGACCTGGCCACCCTGTGGGCCGTGCTCGGCGATGCCCCGGTGGCACGGCGCCAGATCAGTCAGCTGGCGCAGGCGGCGGGCCCCGCCGCGCGGGACGCCTTCCTGGTGAACCTGATGATCGTGCTGACGCGGGAGATACGTACATACGAGACGGCGGTGCAGCGCACGATCCGGGAGGCGCCACCCGTGGGCTCGATTCCGGTCCAGCACGGAGGCTTGTCGACCGGAGAGGAACAGCGGCTGCTGCTGAGGCGGCTGCACGACGACTGCGCGCTGGCACGGCGGGCCGTGCGCGCCGCGGTGGGCACTCGCTGACCCACCGCCGCGGGGGACGTGCGCTGTGCGCCCGGTGCCGACACACCGGACGTACAGCGCACTGTCGTGTCGGGCGCGCGCTCCTGCCGAAGCGCCCGGCCGGCGAAGGCGGCGGGCGGCGCGGCACGCGCGCCGCCGGCCTGCGCGAGCACCTTGCGGGGGTTTATCGACCACGCGTCCGGCAACGCGGTGAAATGTTCCCGCGGCCGCGGGACATGCGCAATCGTCATGGAGGTCGAGAATGGGAATCATCGCGTGGATCGTCATCGGTCTGCTCGCCGGCGCGATCGCCAAGGCCCTGATGCCGGGCAAGGACCCGGGCGGCATCCTGGTGACCATGCTGATCGGGATCGTCGGCGGGTTGCTGGGCGGCTGGCTCGGCAAGGTGGTTTTCGGCGTGGACTCCATCGACGGCTTCTTCGAGCTGTCCACGTGGATAGCGGCGGTCGTCGGGTCGGTGATCATCCTCGCCCTCTACCGGCTCTTCGCCGGCAGGGGCCACGGCGCGCACGCCTGACCGGCACGGCGCCGCACACCCCGGCAGGGGCGCGCGGCGCTCGCCGTGCGACGAGCCGCCTGCCCGGGCCCGGGCGGCACGGGGCCGCTCGGGCCCGGGCGGGCGAGAGCACGACGAGGAAGGCCGTCACCATGAACGCTCCCGGCAGCACGCGGGCTCCGGAGGCCGCGGGTGTGAGGTCCTGATGCCCCTGCCTCGGACCACCGGCGTCGCGTCGCTCAAGGCCTTCGTCGAGCGTGGGACGCGACCTTGCGGGCCTGGGGCGTGTTTCGAAAGTAGCGTCGTCCGCCCGGAGGGCGGGCCCCCGGCCAGACAGGACTTCACGGGCGGGATCGCGGCCCTGACGGAGGCGCTCACCGCGAGCCGGGGAGCGGCGCCCCAGCCGATCGTCGACCGGCTGGCGGACGAGTCCGTCCACAGCGCGCACGACGACGCCTGCCTGCTTGCCGTCCACGTCGACTGACGGCTTCCGAGCCGTCCCCGATTCGCCCCGCCGACCCGGCCCGCGAGCGGTCGAAATCGGGATATCACACTTTCAAGTCCCGCTTGAGCAAGTCTGGTTGACGGTTCGTGTGTGAGCCGCTACGCCTGGAAGATCTCCGTGCCCACCCGGCGCACCGGGTCCGGCCACCCACCGTCCGTCCCAGGAGGCTGCGTTGCTCCGTACCGCTCGTCCTCGGCGTCCATGGAGAGCGGGTGGCGCGGCGGCGTCCGCGGTCCTGCTGCTGCCCCTGGTTTCCGCCGCTCCCTCCGCCACCGCCGGAACGCCCGCGGGTGACGGGGCGCTGCAGCGCGACTTCGCGGCGGCCGCGGCCCGCCACGGGGTGCCGCCGAGTGTGCTGCTCGCCGTGTCGTACCTGCAGTCCCGCTGGGACACCCACGGCGGCGCCCCGAGCGTGACGGGCGGCTACGGGCCGATGCATCTGACCGACGCGCGGACCGTGATTTCCGCGCCGCATCACGCGCACGGTACGGAGGACGCCCGCGGCGACACCTCGCGACCCGCCGGGAACGGGGCGGAGGCGCGGCTGCCGGATCCGTCCGGGCCGCCGCCCCGGCTGCGGACGCTGGAGCGGGCCGCCGAGCTCTCCGGACTGTCGCCGGAGCAGTTGCGCACCAGCACGGCGGCGAACATCCAGGGCGGTGCGGCGCTGCTGGCAGCCGCGCAGCGGGAACTCGGCCGGCCACCGAGCCCCGATCCGGCCGACTGGTACGGGGCGGTGGCGCGGTACTCGGGTGCCGACGACACCGCGACCGCGGCGACGTACGCGAACGATGTCTACGACGTCATTCGTACGGGTGAGCGTCGTACGACCGACAGCGGACAGGTGGTCACCCTGCCCGCTGATCCGGACGTGGCGCCGGACACGGCGCAGATCGCCGCGCTCGGACTGCGCACGGCCGACGCCGGGCGGACCGAGTGCCCGCGCACCGTGGCGTGCGAGTGGATCCCCGCTCCGTACGAGGAGTTCGGCGACGGCGAGTACGGCAACCACGACAAGGCGGACCGGCCCGCGTCCCAGTCCGTCGACTACATCGTCATCCATGACACCGAGGCGACGTGGGACATCACGCTGAAGATGGTGCAGGACCCGACGTACGTGTCGTGGCAGTACTCGCTGCGTTCGTCCGACGGGCACATCGCCCAGCATCTGCCGCTGAAGGACGTCGGCTGGCACGCGGGCAACTGGTACGTCAACGCCAAGGCGGTGGGTCTGGAGCACGAGGGATTCCTGGTCGCCCCCGACGCCTG
>NZ_JBUEFZ010000043.1:0-45453 GCF_054963715.1 Streptomyces sp. STAM6
GGGACCGTCCACGCGAGGAGGAGGCCCACCGACATGCCCGCGCCGCGCCCCGCGCACGAACCGCGCTCCCCCCACGGGGTGCCAGCCGCGGTGGACGCGCGAACCGCGCCCGGTACCGCGCCCGCCGCGTCGCCCGCGGATGGTGCGCGCACCGTCCCCGACACGTCACCTCCCGCGGACGCGCGATCCGCATCCGGCGCGGCGCCGGGAGACGGCTCGCCGCCGGCGGAGGCTGAGCGCACCACCGCTGAGGTGGCTTCCGCGGTGGATGCGCGTACCGCGTCCGGGGCGGCTCCGGCGGCCGGTGTTCCATCGGCCGGTGCCGCGCGGGCCGCTCCGGGCACGTCGTCCGAGGCGGATGCGCGCACCGGCTCCGGTGCCGTGCCGGGGGAGGGTTCGGCGTGGGGGGACTGTGCGCGGGCCCCTTCGGTTGTGCCGCCTGTGGGGGATGGGCGTATCGCGTCCGGTGTGGCTTCTGTGGGTGCCGGGGCCGTTTCGGGCATGTTGTCCGGGGCGGATGCGCGCACCGGCTCCGGTGCGGTGCCGGGGGAGGGCTCGTCACTCACGGGGGGTGCGCGAGCCACCGCCGACGTGCCGCCCGTGGTGGGGGAGCGCGCGGCGTCCGGCGCAGCACCGGCGGGGTCGCGAACCGCCAAGGCCGCACGACCTGCGCGCGGCGCGCGGTGGGCCGGACGGTCCGCGCGCGTGCGCCGGGCCGCACCGGGCGACGACGTGCGGGCGGCGGGCGACACCGCCCTGTTCGCCGCCGCCCGGCACAGCGGCGGGCGGGTCACCGCGATCGCCGTATGTTCGCTGGCCTCGGGCGCCGTCTCCCTCGTCGAACCGGCCGTACTCGGCCGCACGATCGACCTGCTGCTGGCCGGCGCGCCGAGCTCGGCCCGCTGGGTCGCCCTGTGCGCGGTGCTGATCGTCACCGACGTGCTCCTCGACGCCGGGGTCGCGCTGCTCACCGGCACCACCAACGCCCGCACCACCGCCAGGCTCCGCTCGGAGGGCGTGACCCGGCTGCTGGCCGCCGCCCCGCACCACGCGGCGCGCTTCGCCCCGGGCGATCTCGCGACCCGGCTGACCGCCCACGCCACCGAGGCCGGCACCGTGCCCGCCGCGGCGGCGGGCGCCGCGGCCGCCCTGCTGCCCCCGTTCGGCGCGCTCGCCGCCCTGCTGGTCATCGACCCGTGGACAGCGGCCGCGTTCCTCGCCGGAGTGCCGCCGCTCGTGCTGCTGCTGCGCTCCTTCACCCGAAGCTCTTCCGACAGCGTCGCCCGCTACCAGCAGGTCCAGTCCCGCATCGCGGACCGCCTCGTCGAGGCCCTCGCCGGAGCGTGGACCGTCGCCGCCGCCGGGACCGCCGGGCGGGAACGCGATCGCGTCCTGGCGGACCTGCCGCAACTCGGTGCCGAAGGCCGGCGGATGTGGCGGGTCTACGGCAGCGCGGTCGCCCGCAGCGGCGTGCTCATGCCGCTCCTCGTGTGCGTCGTCCTGGCCGTCGGCGGCCTGCGCCTGGCATCCGGCGCACTCGGTGTCGGCGAACTGCTCGCCGCCTCCCGCTACGCCGCCCTCGCCGCCGGGATCGGATCGGCCGCGCAGCTCCTGGGTACCCTCGTCCGGGGCAGGGCCGCCGCCCGCCGCACCGCCGAACTGCTCACTCTGCCGCCCCTCGTCCACGGCCCCCATGCCCTCCCGCAGCACGGGCCCGGCACCCTCGAACTGCGCGGCGTGACCGTTCTGCGGGACGGGGCCAGAGTGTTGTGCGACGTGGACCTCGTCGTTCCCGGCGGCACCACCGCGGCCGTCGTCGGCCGGTCCGGGGCCGGGAAGTCCCTGCTCGCCGCGGTCGCCGGGCGGCTCACCGACCCGGACTCGGGCTCCGTCCTGCTCGACGGGGTACGCCTGGACCGCATCCGCCCGGACGAGCTGCGCCGCGAGGTCGGCCACGCCTTCGCCCGGCCCGCCCTGTTCGGTGCGACCGTGGGCGAGGCCGTCGCCTTCGGCGAACACACGCCCGACGACCGGGAGGTGCGGGCAGCCGCCCGCGCGGCCGGCGCCGACGGCTTCGTCGAGCGTCTGCCGGACGGCTACGCCACCCCGCTCGCCGACGCGCCGCTGTCCGGCGGCGAACGCCAACGCCTCGGCCTGGCCCGGGCGTTCGCCCACGCCGGGCGTCTGCTGATCCTCGACGACGCCACCTCCAGCCTGGACACCGTGACCGAACGGCAGGTCCAGCGGGCCCTCACCAGCGACGTACGCGCCGGCACCCGGCTCGTCGTCGCCCACCGGCTCTCCTCCGCCACCCGCGCCGACCTGGTGATCTGGCTCGACGAAGGACGGGTCCGGGCCGTCGGACCGCACCGGCGGTTGTGGCGGGACCCGGACTACCGGGCGGTCTTCGCGGCCGGCGAGGGCCCGGCCGCCGTCCGAGGGGAACGGAGCCGGTGAGCGCCCCGACGGCCCCGCCCGCCGGACCGGCGGCGGACGAGCGGGGCGCGCTGCGCCGGGTGCTGCCCGAGGGGCGGCGGTTCCTGCTGCGGCGCGTAGGCGTCCTGCTCACGCTGGGCGGCTGGTCCCTGCTGGAGTCGGCGCACACCTTCCTCGGCGGATACGGTGTCGCCCGCGCGCTGGACGACGGGTTCCTCGCCGGGCGCACCGGCGCCGGGCTGCTGTGGCTGGCCGTGGCGGTCGCCGCGACCCTCCTGGGCGGGCTCGGTGTGCGCGGCGTCTTCTCCGGCGTCGCCGGACTCGTCGAGCCGCTGCGCGACGGGCTGGTCCGCAGGGCGGTGACCCGGGCCCTGGACACGGCGTCCGCCGACCCGGCTCGGGCGGACGGCACCGCGGTGTCCCGCCTCACCCACCAGACCGAGATGGCCCGGGACAGCTTCGCCGGACTGGTCCTGACCGCCCGCTCCTTCGTCTTCACGGCCCTGGGCGCGCTGCTCGGCATGGCGTCGCTGGCGCCCGCGCTGCTGCTGGTGGTGGTGCCCCCGCTGCTGCTGGGGATCGCCCTGTTCCTGGCCACACTCGGCCCGATGGCGGCGGCGCAACGCGCGTTCCTCGACACGGACGAGGCCCTGTCGGACCGGGTCGGCGCGATCGGGACCGGGCTGCGGGACATCGCCGCCTGCGGAGGTGCGCGGACCGTGGCCGCCGGCACCGACCGGCTCGTCCGGGCGGCGGCCCGCCTGTCGGGGCACCTGGCCCGCTGGGCCGCCGTCCGTACGCTCGCCCTCGGCCTGGCCGGCCGGCTTCCGGTGATCGCCCTGCTGGTCGCGACGCCCTGGCTGCTGCGGCGCGGCGTCACGGCCGGGACGCTGCTGGGCGCGCTCACCTATGTGGTGCAGGCGCTGCTGCCTGCCCTGCACACCCTGATGGCGGCGGTCGGCGCGGCAGGCACCCGGCTGCTCGTGGTCCTGGACCGCTTCCTGGTCGACGGCCCGCCCCCGCCGCCGCGGGACGCCCCCACCGCACCCGGCACCCTCAGGGCCCCCGACCCTTTCATGACCCCCGTCCCGCCCGGCCGGCTCATGGCACCCGCCGCTCCCGGCCCTTCCGCCCCGCCGGGCGGCGGAGCGCCGCGGCGGCCACCGCCCGCCGCCGAGCTGCGCGGCGTCAGCTTCGCGTACGGGCCGCGGGCCCGCCCGGTCCTCGACCGGCTCGACCTCGTCGTCGAGGCGGGGGAGCACATGGCCGTCGTCGGCCCGAGCGGTATCGGGAAGTCGACGCTCACCGCCCTCCTCGCGGGCCTCCTCCCTCCCTGCCGGGGCACGGTCCTGCTGGCCGGCGCCCCCGCCCGCCCGCCGGGCACCGGCGCACCGGACCCGCGCCGCACCCTGCTGCCCCAGCAGGCGTACGTCTTCACCGGCACCGTCCGCGACAACCTCCGGTACCTGCGCCCGGACGCGGACGGGGACCGGGTCGAACAGACCGTGGAGGCGCTCGCCCTCGGGCCGCTCGTGCGACGGCTCGGCGGGCTCGACGCGGTCGTCGATCCGCGCCGACTCTCCCACGGCGAGCGGCAGTTGCTCGCCCTCGGCCGCGCCCACCTCTCCACGGCCCCCTTGCTCGTCCTGGACGAGGCCACCTGCCATCTGGACCCGGACACCGAGGAGCATGCCGAACGTGCCCTCGCGGCACGCCCCGGCACCCTCGTCGTCGTCGCGCACCGCGTCTCCTCGGCCGTGCGCGCCGACCGTGTCCTGGTGCTCGACGGAACCCGTGCGCAATGCGGGCCGCACCGCGAACTCCTCGCCCGGTCACCGCTCTACCGGGACCTCGTCGGTCAGGAAACCTGAGCCGTCGGCCTGATGTTGTGGTTGAGGTGGAACACGTTGTCGGGGTCGTACTCTGCCTTGACGTCGGCGAGCCGCCGGTAACCGTCCTCGCCGAAGCCGGAGATCACCCGGTCCTCGCCCTCCTGCCCGATGAAGTTGAGGTACACGGCGCCGATGGACCAGGGCTCGACGTCCTTGCGGACGTCGCGGACCCACTGTCTGCCGCGCTCGTCGTCGGCGGGGTCCTCCCACAGCCCGAACGGGTGGACCACCCAGCTTGCGCCCCGCCACGGCACCGGCCAACGCGACCCGGCCCGTGCCAGCGCGCCGCCCATCGGGAACAGCACGTGCTGCGAGGCCGAGGGCACGATCATGTCGTCGGCGCGGGCGCAGAAGCGGGCCACGGCCTCGTCGGGCAGCGCGTCGAGGTACTCGGCCGACCAGTAGTTACGCAGTCCTGCCGGGTCGTCGATCATGCATTGCAGGTCGGCGTAGGGCAGTTCGGTGATGATCTCGGCCTCGGGGCCGAGAGCCAGCAGCGGTGCCGCGGCCGCCCGCACCTCGGGCTCCGTTCCCGCGCACGTCAGGAGGACCGCGCAGATCTGCCGCCCCACGAGGTGCCGGGGGAGGAAGTCCTCGGGCGGGCCGGTGAGATAGAGGAACCCGCCGCCGATCTCGTCCGGTGCCGACTCCATGACGTCCCGGTAGACGGGCAGGAGGTCCGTCCCCTTCACCGCCGGATAGAAGAGCATGGCGATGGCCATGGCGGGCAGCGGGTGCAGCCGGAGGGTGAGTGAGGTGGCGACACCGAAGTTGCCTCCCCCGCCGTGCAGCGCCCAGAACAGTTCGGGGCGCTCCACCTCACTGGCGCGGACCTCGGTCCCCTCGGCGGTCACCAGGTCGACGGAGACGAGGTTGTCGCAGGCCAGCCCGAACTTCCGCTCCAGCCAGCCCGATCCACCGCCCAGCGTGAAGCCGCCGACGCCGGTGGTGGACGCGCGACCACCGGTGACCGCCAGGTCGTACGGCTGGGTCGCCCGGTCGAGGTGGCTCATCGTGGCGCCGCCGCCGACCTGTGCCGTGCGGGCTTCCGGGTCCACCGTCACCGCGTGCATCCGGCGCAGGTCGACCACCAGTCCGTCGTCGTTGACCGCCTGTCCGGCGACGCTGTGCCCGCCGCCCCGGACGGCCGGCTCCAGGCCGTGCTCCCGGGCGAACCCGACCGCGGCGGCCACGTCGGCCGCCATCTCGCACTGGACGATCACCGCCGGCCGTCTGTCGATCATGCCGTTGAAGATCTTCCGGGCCTCGTCGTAGCCCGTGTCACCCGGTGTGATGGCCTCGCCGCTCAGCGTCCGGCGGAGGGTTTCGAGGGCCGTCCCCGCTACGTTCCGCGTGGTCATGGCGTGCCCTTCCGAGGGCTGTACAGGACCATTTCATCCTAAGCCCGGGCCGTGGGCGATGAGAGATCGAGCGGGACTCCCGGAGGGGTCGGACACGCCGCCCGGACCCGGTCCTCAGACCCAGCCGGCGCCCTGGGTGATCCGTATCGCGTCGATCCGGTTGCGCGCGCCGACCTTGCGGGTGGCCGATGCCATGTAGTTGCGGACCGTGCCGTTGGACAGATGCAGGCTCCGCGCGATCTCGGCGATCGACGCGCCCTCCGCCGCCCGCGCCAGCACGCTCAGTTCGCGGGCGGTCAGCGGCATCCGGGACGCCTCCAGGAAACCGAAGGCCAGCGATTCGTCGACGAACCGCTCGCCCTCCGCGACCTTGCGGATGCCGCGGACCAGGCGGCCCGGAGAACCGTCCTTGTCGACGTACCCCAGTGCCCTGGCCTCGAAGGCCTTGCGCAGCGCCCCGGGGCGGCCCGCCGACGCGAGTACCAGCAGCGCGATCCGTGAGGCCAGCAGCCCTTTTCCCTCCTCCAGGAGCGCGGTGGCACCCGGACAGTCGAGGTCGACCACGCACACATCGGGACGTAAGGATTCAGCGGATCGGCTCGCGGTGCGCCATCCGGCCGAGAACACGTCGAACGACTCCTCCGATTTCAGCAGCGCCGTCAGCGCCGACCTCAGCAGACTCACGCTGTGCAGCACCAGAACCTTCGTCATGCCGTCCCCCTCCGATCCCCACGCCCCCGGAAGCCCCGCAGGACGCTGGCCAGTTCACCCCATGCGACTGCCCACGGCGGCCGGATCGGAACATATCCGCGCCCCTTGTAGGGGCGCGGGGCTCAGACATACGCGCCCCCGCGTGCGGTCGTGCGCGGGGTGTGCATCCTGGCGCCGCTGCGTGGCCGTCTACCAGGTGCAACGCCGCCCGCACAACCCTCGCGCACGTGTTCGTGCCCCGCCGCAGTGTGGGGTCCCCGGCCATATCCCGGCCCGGGCCGCGGCCCCTACGGTTCCCGTCACCCCGTCGACCACGAGCCGCCGAGAGGACCGCCATGCACCCCACCCGCTGTCCGTCCCCCCGTCATCAACGCCCGGCCCGGGTCCTGTTGAGCCTCCTGGCGCTGATCGCCGTCCTGATGACCGCCCCGGCCGGCCCGGCGCGGGCCGCCGATCCCGCCGGCGCCCCGGTCCCCGCGACGGCCCCCGCCGGGACGTCCGTCGCCGCGTCCGCCGCACTGACCCGCGTCGCCTCCTTCGGGCCCAACCCCGGCCTGCTGCATATGTACGTCCACCGTCCCGAGGCCCTGCCCGCCCGTCCGGCCGTGGTGGTCGCCCTGCACGGCTGCACCCAGAACGCCCAGACCTACGCCGACCACTCGGGGCTTCCCGAACTCGCCGCCCGCGCCGGGTTCCTGCTCGTCTTCGCGGAACAGCCCTGGACCAACAACATCAACAAGTGCTTCAACTGGTTCCTGACCACCGACAACCGGCGCGGACAGGGCGAGGCGGCCTCCCTCCGCCAGATGGTCGCGCACGCCGTCTCCGCGTACGGGGCCGATCCCGCGCGGGTCCATGTCACCGGACTGTCCGCCGGGGGAGCGATGACCGCCGTCATGCTCGCCGCGTACCCCGACGTCTTCGCCGCCGGTGCCGTCGTCGCCGGCCTGCCGTACGACTGCACCCGCACCAGCTCCCCGTACACCTGCATGAACCCCGGGGTCGACCTGACGCCCGCCCAGTGGGCGCGGCGCGTACGCGACGCCCACCCTTCCTGGACCGGCCCCTGGCCACGCATCGCCATCTGGCACGGCGACCGCGACACCACGGTCGTGCCCCGCAACGCCGACGAACTGCGCGACCAGTGGACCGCCCTGCACGGACTGTCGCAGACCCCGACCCGCACCTCGGTCATCGGCCCCGACTCCACCCGGCGCGAGCAGTACACGGCGGCGGACGGTTCGGTCGCCGTCGAGGTCGACCGCGTCCCGGCCATCGGCCACGGCACACCCGTCGACCCCGGCACGGGACCGGGGCAGTGCGGCAGTACCGGCGCGCCGTACTTCCTCGACTCGATCTGCTCCAGCCACTGGATCGCCGGGTTCTTCGGTCTGCGCGACGCCGGCGAACCGGCCCGCCGGGCCACGGCCTGCACCGGAGCCCCGGCACCCCGTGTGCCCGGCGCCGCCCACCAGCGCGCCGCGTGCCTGACCGAACTCACCACCGCCGGAACCACCCGCTCCGGCCACACCGACCCGGCCGACTGGGCCGGACTCACCCCGAAGGGCCTGCCCGTCCCCACCGGCGTGCCCGGCCTCCAGATCGACGGGTACTTCCCCGACACCTCCACCACCAACACCAACCACGGCCTCGGCCACGACGCCCAGTTCGTGATCCGGCTGCCCGACCGCTGGAACGGCGGACTGGTCGTCTCCGGCACACCCGGCAACCGCGAGCAGTACGCCAACGACCGCGCCATCGGCGACTGGGTCCTCGCGCGCGGCTACGCGTTCGCCGCCACCGACAAGGGCAACACCGGCACCGGATTCCACCGCGACGGGCACCGGCCCGGCGATGCCATCGCCGAATGGAACACACGCCTCACCCAGCTCACCCGAGCCACTCGCGCCACCGTCTCGCGGTACTACCACCGGCCGCCTGACCTCACCCTCGTGACCGGCATGTCCAACGGCGGCTACCTCGTCCGCTGGCAACTGGAGAACCACCCCGAGCTGTACGACGGAGGCATCGACTGGGAAGGCACCCTCTGGCGCTCCCAGGGGCCCAACCTGCTCACCTTCCTGCCCCCGGCACTGCGCCACTACCCCGCGCACGCCGCGGCCGGAGCCGACGCCGCCGAGGCCCGGGCCGCACTGCACAAGGCCGGTTTCCCGGCCGGCTCGGAATTCCTCTGGCCCGTCCACCACACCCACTACTGGGACCTCACCCAGCGCCTCTACCGCGAGGAACTAGACCCGGGCTTCGACGGGGAGACCGAGGCGGGCACACCGTACTGCGCCCCCGGCACACCGGCGTGCGACGCTGACTACGACTACGCGGCCCGTCCCGCCGAGGTGCGGCGCGCCGTCGAGCGGATCGCGCTGACCGGCCGCATCGGGAAACCCCTGATCACCCTGCACGGCACCCTGGACGTGCTGCTGCCCGCCGCCCGGACCTCCGACGTCTACGCGCGCATGGTCCGCGAGGCAGGGCGCGGCTCCCTGCACCGCTACTACCGCATCGAGGACGGCACCCACACCGACGCGCTCGTGGACGCCTTTCCCGACCGGCTGCGCCCGCTCGTACCGTGCCACCGCACGGCGTTCACGGCACTGGAGGACTGGCTCACGGACGGCCGGCGGCCACCCGCGAGCCGCACCGTCGCCAGGCCGGACGCAGCCGGCCCCGCCGCACTGCTGAACAGCTGTCCCCTCACACGAAGTTGACGCCCGCGGCCGTCAGCAGCGGGTCGTCCAGCAGCTCCCACAGCGGAACGGCGTAGTTGCCGAAGCCGTACCGGCCGCCGAAGTGCAGACCGAGCACCCGGTGGTCGGTGAGGTCGAAGACCGGGGAGCCGCTGTTGCCGCCCAGCGTGGAGCAGTCGTGCTTCATCACGTTCCGCTCCGGCACCAACTCGGTCGCCGTGCCCGGCTGGAGCCGCTTGACGTTGTAGATGTCCATGAAGATCCGGCGCATCGACTCCGGCTCGTTGCGCCGTCCGTCCCACGCCGGGTAGCCCACGCAGTACACCGGACGTCCCGGCAGATCCGCCGGGGCGTCCGCCGCGACGGCCAGCGGCGCCGGCAGCGAACCGGCTCCGTCGGACGGCTCGATCCGCAGCAGTGCCAGATCGAACTGCGGGTGGATTCCGATCACTTCGCTGATCTCGAACGAGGGTCCGCCGGTCCCCGGCAGGGCTCCGAACTCCTCCGCCATGTCCAGCTGTGCGCTCATGCCCTGCTGGAACCGCCAGCCGTCGCTGTCCGCCCCCGCGAACTCCACCGCCACATGACGGTTCGTCATCACGACGTCCGGGCCGACCAGGAAGGCCGTTCCGACCCAGTCCAGGCTGACGTGCCCCGACACCTCCACCCGCCCGACGCGGGCGATCGACTCCCGGATCGCCGCACGGTGGCCGTCGAGGACCGCCCAGTCGCCCGTCTGCGACGGGAAGTCACTGCCCTGCACGACGATGGCGGGCCTGCCCTCCAGCAGGACGATCGCCTCCATCCCGAAGGACTCGTCGTCGGTGATCTCGTCCGCCCGGCCCTCGGCGAGCTTCTCCAGGCCGTCGGCGCCCGCCGACAGCACCCGGTCCCGCTCCTGCCCGGCGAACTGGGAGATCTGCCCGGCGGACGCCTCGTCCGGCGGCAGCTCCTCCGCCGACTCCGGTACCTCCTGCCACAGTCCCGCTCTCACCCGCTCGGCCACCGCCCGCAGGTTCGAGAAGACCCGCTCGGGGCCGGTCGCCACCGGCGACCTTCCACGACCACCACTCATTGAGCTCACCTCGGTCCCTCGGTCCGGTCAGCCGCGCTGCGCGGCCTCGATCTCCGCGTGGACGGCCGGGTGGTGGGCCGCCAGATGCTGCAGGACGGCCTCCATCTGCGTACCGACGTTCACGAAGGCGGTCGTCCTGCCCTGGAACAGCACGTTCTCCACCCGCTTGGTGCCGCGGTGGAGCGCCACCACCTTCCAGTCGTCGGTGAGGACGGGGGACCCGGAGGAGCCGCCCCGGGTGTCGGTGAAGTACCGCAGGTCCCGCTCGTCCGCCTCGTACACCAGGTTGTTGCGCAACGCCACACGCTTCGGCTGACCCCCCGGGTGCTGGATGATGTTGACGGCGACGAAGTCGCCCCGCGCGACCTTCAGCGCCTTCGGCGCGAGCCTCAGCACCGGCCGGGCCGGTGCCTCCGCCAGCCGCAGCACCGCGTAGTCCAGCACGGAGTCGGCCGCCACCAGCTCCCGTACGGTCGCCTCCGCCGTCTCCACGTCGTCGGTGTCGTAGTCGAACCGGGCGAGGGTGTGACGGGCCTGGAGGGCGAGATCGCCGTCGCCGGCCAGCGGCCGGCCGTCGCCCGTGCCGTTGCGGGCGTTGACGACATGGTGGTTGGTGACCAGCAGGTCCGGCGTGACCAGCCAGCCCGTGCCCGCGTGGGGGAAGCCGTTCGGCTGCACCGGGGAACCCCCTTCGTAGGGGGGCACCTTCAGGCGCGCGACCGCCGCGCCGGCCAGGGCGCCGCCCTGGAGGAACCCGAACGGGACCGTGTCGTCCCGGTGGACGATCTGCTCCTTGATCTCCGGGGCTGCCGCTCCGTCCAGTACGTCCGGCTCGCCGCCGGCCTTCCTCGCCACGTCGTCCAGCGCCCGCTGGAAGACCGCGAGCGGCCCCGCCTCGGCGGTCTGGGCCACGGCGTTGCGGAGCCAGATCTCCAGCGGCACCGTGCCGTCGATCAGCCGCTCCACCCGGTTCATCCTGCTCAGGTCCGACTGGACCTGCAGAGCGGGTGCGGGGAGCTGCGGCAGCACCCCGCGGTACTTGGGCATGATCCCGTCGAACAGGAGCGGCCGCACCATCGGGTCGGCCAGCCCTGTCTCCAGCGCGGCGTCCTTCACCTGGAGCAGCTCTTCCGAGGACAGATACTCGGTCATGATCAGCCCGAGCCCTTCCGACCGGGGTGGTCCGTCCGTGCGACGCTCCGGCGGGACGACCCGAGGCCCATGGCCGCCGCGACACCCGCCACGATCTCGCCGCTTTCGTCCCGGACGAGGAGCAGCCGCCGGGCCAGTTCGTCGAGGTTGTTGTGGTCGCGCACCAGGCGCAGGATCCCGGTGATGCTGGACGGCGACGCGGCGCCGGCCTGCCGGGACGGGCCCGCGGCGTCACCGAGGAACAGCATCACCACCGGCATCAGACCCGGTTGTTGCCGCACGGCGCGGGAGATCGCCGCGCCGAGGATGTCCGGGACCTCGTCGTCCGCCGGGAGGCCCACCACGTCCAGCGCGTGGTCGAGCGCGTCCTTGTCCCGGGTGTAGACCTGCGACGCCACGGCCCGTACCAGGGCCGGCTGGTCGGCGAGCACCGCGTCGGGCAGCCGGCGCAGCCGCCGGGCCAGCCGGTCGTCGGCCTCCTCGTCGGGCGTGTTCGTGTTCGCGGCCAGCCGGGTGCGGGCCAGCAGCACGCCCATCGCCTCCAGTTCCTGCCCCAGCCCGACCGCGAGGTCCTCGGCCGCCCGCAGGTCACGGTCGGCGGAGGTCACGTCGCCGTCCTCCTCCGTGAGCCGGGCGCGGAGCAGCAGCAGTTCCAGCCGCCGCTCGGGGCAGTCCGCCGCCTCCAGAGCGGCGAGGGCCTCCCCCGCCGTCTTACGGGCCTCCCGGTGCCGCCCCAGCCTGTTCAGCGTCTCCGTGAGCAAGGCGTGCAAGGGACTGCAGGGCGTCCACGGCCGGCGCTCGCCCAGCCGCTCCAGGGCGTTCTCGGGCAGCCCCTGCGCCAGCAGGTCCTCGACCTCGCGGGCCGCGAGCCGCTCCCAGTCCTCCTGGTCGGCCCCCTCCATCACCTGCTTCTGCGGCCCGAGGCCGAGCTTCGCGCTCAGCAGTCCGGCCGCCCGCGGCCCCATGTCCTGCTCCGCACCGCCGAGGGACCGCTCGACGCCGGGCAGCCAGCGTTCCTCCACCGCGCGCGGATCCTCGTCGAGCCGCAGTCGATGGTAGATCTCCTCGGCGCGGGCCTCCACCCCTTCCCGTGCCGCGTAGTAGTCGACCGCGCGCCGCTCGACGGCCCGCGTGGTGGCGGCACGGTCGTCGTCCGACAGCCGCAGCATGATGGCGCGGACGTCCGGCCGGTGCCGCACGGCGCCGGGGCCGACCGCCTCGACCAGGTCCAGCCGGGAGAGCTCGCCGAACAGCTCCTGGGCGTCGTCCATGGTCTCGATCCGCAGACCGCACGGTTCGGCCAGCACGTCCTTGATGAGCTCGGGCGTGATGACGCGCAGCGCCAGACCGGGGTGGGCCAGCCGGCGCACGTCCTCGTTCGCGATGTGGCTGAGGATCCGGTCGTACAGCATGCCCTGGATCAGCATCTGGTCCACGCGCTGGAAGACCTGTTCGCGCCGCTCCGGCAGACCGCGGAGCAGCTCGTCCGGCTGTTCGCCCCTCTCCCGCGCGCACTCCACCGCCTTCGCGGCGAGCTTCAGACTCAAGGGGTGGCCGCCGACCCGGTCGGCCAGCTCACCGGCCAGCTCCGGGTCCGGGACGCCGCAGGCCCGCAGGAGTCCGACGGAGGCCTCCCGGTCCAGTTCGTGCAGTTCCAGTGTCCGTAGGGCGCCCGCCGCCGGATGACCGACCGGGGCGCGACCCGACACCACGTACCGCAGCATCGGATAGAGCCTCTGCCACGCGAAGAAGATGGCCCACATCCGGTTGAGCACCGGCGACCCGCGATACTGCGCCTCCTCGAACGAGTCCATGACCAGCAGGAACGGCGGATTCCCCTGGCCGGATCCCGCCACCGCCCGGACCATCACGGCCGCGATCCTGCCGATGAGCGAGGTCTCCTCCTCGGTGGCGAGCGTCTGGAACTCCCGTGACGAACTGCGCCCCAGCACGGTCCGGGTCGTGGCGAGCCGGTGCAACTGGGTGACCCGCTCCTGGCTCTCCCACTGGCTGCGGGCCGTCTCCTGGCACTCGTCCGCGAGCGCCTCCAGCTCGGCGCGGTGGGCGGGGTACTGGATGGCCAGTTGCCGGGCGACCTCGGCGATGAGGGTGATGGGCTCGTGCACCGAGAGCGTGGCCCGTTCGAAGTCGACGTACGCGAACGGGAAGTCCGGGGTGCGGTCGTGCACATGGTCCAGGACGAACCGGGCGAGCAGGGTGCTCTTGCCCATCCCGCCCGGACCGTGGACGAGCAGGGGCGGTGCCGGTCCCCGGGGGCCCTCGTCGGCGAACGCCGGGGCGCCCCCGGCTTTGCCGGCGGGTCCCCGTTTCGGCAGCCCGACGTGGTTGCGCAGCTCCTCCAGTTCATGTTCGCGGCCCTGGAACGGGTCCCGGACCAGTCTTTCGAGGGGCTCCAGCCGCCGTGCCTGCTCCAGGGTGTGCCGGAGCTCGGCGGCGTACGGCAGTCCGGTCACACCGGGTACGCGGGAGAGCCACAACACCGCCTGCAGGCTGTCCGCCAGATCGTCGACACTCTGGTCGGCGGGGGCGGGCGACGTGCCGGTGAGATAGGCCAGGGCGCTGTGCTCGGGGCCGGGTTCGTCAGGGAACTGGTCGCTGTTCGAGGTGAGGGCGAGCAGTGCGGCCTCCGGGCCGGCCAGCCCCCGCAGGGTGTTGTCCCGTACCTCGGACTTGAGCGACCAGACCGCTCTCGCCCCGTCCGTACCCACGGCCGTGCAGTCGTCGAGCAGTTCCAGCACGGCCCCGCCGCTCGGGGCTTCCTCGCCGGGCCGACGCAGCGTCTGCGGGTCGAAACGGGTGAGCAGACAGGCCGCCTCCCGGTACGCCTTGCGGGTGGCGGAGACCGCGGGGGAGTGCGTCTCCGGCGCGTTCAGCTCCTTGCGGAGCCGCGCGGCGAAGAGTTCGGCGATCTCAGAGGGAGCGGTAGACATTGACCGCCCCTTCCGCCGCGGTGCAGAGCCTGCGCATGTAGCTCTCCCCGTTGCCGCCGGTCTCGGCGGACCTGAGGACCTCCCGCACGGCGATGTCCACGAGTTCGGCGATGACGGCGTCCTTCTCCGGCCCTTCTCCCAGCCGGTCCGGAGACGCCTCGTGGAAGTACTGGTCGAAGAAGCTGCGCAGGTCCTCGGGCTGGGCCACCCGTGCGGTGTCCCGGCAGACGCTGTTGCGGACGTCGTAGGGCAGTTGGCGCATCGTGGGCCCGTAGCCGAGGAGCACCAGCCGCGGTGCCCGGTCGTCGCCCGCTGAGTGGCGCTCGTAGACGGCGAGGGAGAGCTGGCTGATGAAGTCCCAGACGTCCGAGTTCGGGTCGAGCTTGTCGCACTCGTCGAGAACCAGCCAGAAGCTTTCGTCGGCTCTGCTCGCCCAGTTGACGACATGGTGCACGGCGTCGTCGAGCGCCGGCAGTTTGTCGTTGAGCTCGGTGGGGTTGAAGGGGAAGACGCCCGCCCTGGGGTCCGTGACGAACTCGGCGAGCCGCCGGATCACCTTGGTGGCGGTCGCGGTGCTCGAGAGGGTCACCCGCACCGGGCGGAAGCCGCTGTGCTGGCCGATGTGGCGGATCAGGTTGAAGGTGTACGACCTGCCGCTGTCGGGTTCGCCGTCGACGAGGAGCACCAGCTTCTCGGGATCGGACACGAATCGGCGCAGTGTCTCCCGCAGTTCCCCCCGGTCGATGAACGCCTCGGCGCCGTTCTTGAGGACGCAGGTGAGGAAGTGGTCCTTGATCGGGTGGACACGCTGGTCCTCGCGGAGCCGCTCCAGGTACTCGTCGGCCTTCTTCTTCTCGGGCAGTGCGCTCAGTTCGTCGTGTTCCGTGAGGACCTTCACGAGCCGGAGCTGGGACTCGATGTCCCGTCGGCAGACATGGACGAGTTCTCGGGCGTTGTCCGCGGCGACGCTACTCAGCCTCAGGGACGCCACGAATTCCTCCGGGAAGTACACCCGGAGGGCGTCATGCGGCTGGGCAGTGGCGACCAGGTACTGCCGGACCCAGACCGTCACCGCGTCCCAGTCCGTTTCCTCGAGAGGCATGACGCACCTACCCGCCGCCCCTTGGGGAGAACGATGCGGACGAACGCCACGGGCGGCTACTTGTCATGTTTTCACCCGGTTCGGCGTCCTGCAAGGCGTTCCAGCAGCTCCTGGCACACGTTGCTGACCTGCGGGTTTCCGAGGTACTCGGCGATGCCGTGGTGGGTTCTGCTGGTGTTGTTCACCAGCACGTCGGTGATCCGCGCCTGCGGGGCGTACTCGGGCAGCAGGGTGTGGTCGAGGGCCACCAGGTCACGCAGGTCGGAGGCGTTGCGCCAAGCCCTTACCCCGGCCGGGACCGCGATGGGCCGCGCCAGGTGGTCCTGCACTTCGGAGACACCGAGCGGTGAGCCCACGGTGATGAACAGTTCAACTTCGTGCCCCGTCTCCACCAGTACCTCGTAGGCGACGATGGAGCCGAGGCTGTGGCCCACGACGATGAGCGGGGCGCCCTTCACGGCGTCGAGCTCCGCCCGCACCACCTCGCGGATGGCGTTGCCCGCGCCGCCGAAGAAGTAGGCGTGCACGTCCTTGAACGTGTGCTTCACCAGCAGCCGGAAGGCCGCTTTGCGGGCCGCCGAGGGCAGGGGCAGTGCCTCGGGCTCCACCTCCGTTTCGAGGCCGGCCTCCTCCCCGGGCCCTTCCCCGGGCGCGCTGCCGGGGCGGACGGCCTCGGCCTCGGCGAGGGTGTCGGCGAGGTACGTCATGTCGCGCAGCCAGCCACCGAGCGGGTCGCCCGGCTCGCCGGTCCACGGCCCCTCGGGGGCCAGGCCGCCCGATTCGAACCAGGACTCGCCGAGGGTGCGTGCCACGAACTCCTCGGGCGCCTCGACATCCGCGGGCGCCAGGGTCTCCTCGATGCCCTCCTCGCCGTCCATGGGGTCCGGCTGCAGGTCCGGCAACGGCGTCTCGTAGCGCAGCCGGGCCCAGTAGGCCATCCGGGAGGTCTCGCCGGCGTCCCGCCCGAGGAGGGCATGGTCCCAGCGGGACTTGAGCAGTTCGGAGCGGACCTTGTTCCCGTTGCCGTGAACGTAGATCACCCTCGGGTCCATGGGGCCTCCCTCAGCTCCGCATCACGATGTCGTCGTGGGACTCCAACTGCTTCCAGCGCATCTCGGGGGCGCGCACGACCGGCATCAGGTCCACGTCGGGGAGCGGTCCGAGGTCCAGGGAGGTGAGGTCGGCGATGTCGGAGACCGGCACCTGGAAGGTCCGGAAGGCGCCCAGCGGTGGCGGGGCGCCGGGCTTGGCCCCGGCGAAGGCGCGGTCCGCCGCCCGGGTCAGGTCCGGGCTCTGGTCGAGGACGTACGCGGTCGAGGCGAGTGCCCCCTCCTGCATGAACGCGGCGACCTTCCAGAAGCGCAGCGGTACCTGGACGCCCCGGTAGGGCGGGTCGGAGTCGTGCAGGACCGGCCCGGTCAGCACGACCAGCTTGCGGTCGAACTGGGCGGCGTGGTCGAGCAGGTAGTTCTCCAGGCCCTGCCACACCTGCTTGCCCTGGTTGAAGACGTCCGCCTGCGGGGCGGAATTGGTGTAGTGGAACGTGTCGTCGTTGGCACGGACCGCTTCCGCGGGCTCGCCCCACACCGGGTCGAGCCTACGCACGAGGTGGCCCCGGTCCAGGCTGTTGTTCCGGTAGACGTCGTTGCCGGCCTGCTGGTGCTCGGGCACCCGGGGGTCGAAGCGCCAGTCGTCGTCGCGGGGCACGTCCTCCACCAGGCGCTGCCCGTCGATACAGACGGCGGTGGCCGCCGCCATCCGCCGGTCCGGCCGCAGCACCACGCTGAAGTGGGTGTAGGGCAGGACGACCGTCTCGATCGCCGGGTCGACGGGCATCGGCAGCGGTACCGCCGGGCCGAGGAAGGCCTCGTCGTACCCCTCACGTCCGTTGAGCGACGCGCGTGTGGCCGCGCCGGCCCCGCCACCTTGCTCAGAAAAATCAGATGAAATCACGATATGATCGCTACCCGATGAGGGGGGGCGTGCAGCGGGGCCGCCCCCGAAGCCACCCGATCAGTCGTGTGCCGTTCAGGGGGCTCCCGCCGTGGACCGGTTCAGAGCCGGCCCACTCCTGGAACCCATCCGCAGGACGGCGCCCGTGACGCACGGTGCCGAGCGACCCCGAACGCACAAGGAGCCTTCATGCCCACCGGCCTCTCCCTCCACATCGGTCTCAACAAGGTCGATCCGAAGAAGTACGGCGGCTGGGACGGAGAACTCGTCGCCTGCGAGAACGACGCCAACGACATGGCACGGCTGGCCCGCGAGGCAGGCTTCTCGGACACCACCCTGCTCACGCCCGACGGCACCGTAGAGAACGTCACCGCGGAGCTGCGCGACGCGGCGAAGAGGCTGAGGAGCGGTGACATCCTGCTGTTCACCTACTCCGGTCACGGAGGTCAGGTCCCCAACACCACCGGCTCGGACGACGAGGCCGACGAGTTCGACGAGACGCTGGTGCTTTTCGACCGCGAGTTCCTCGACGACGAGCTGAACCGGGAGTTCGCCCGGTTCGAGGACGGTGTCCGCATCTTCGCGCTCCTCGACTGCTGCCACAGCGGCAGCGGCATCGAGGTGCGGGAACTGCTGAACCCGGACGCTCTGGAACAGCAGTTCCAGACCCGCGACCCGGAACGCGTCGAGCAGACCGCCCGCCTCATGCCCGTCCTCAAGCAGCACGAGATCTACGAACGGGACAAGGACTTCTTCCAGGAGCTCCAGCGCGGACTGGGCGACGGCACCGCCCGCGAGGCCAGCGCCCTGCTCATCTCGGCCTGCCAGGACAACCAGCTCGCCTCCGACGGGCCCGTGAACGGCAAGTTCACCGAAACCCTGCTCAGGGTGTGGGGCGGCGGCACCTTCCAGGGCGGCCACCGTGTTTTCCACCGGGACATCCTGCGCAGCATGCCGCCCACACAGAGCCCCAACCTTTACGTCTCCGGGACGCCGGGCGAGAGTTTCCTCAAGCAGCGGCCCTTCACCGTCTGAGCCCCCCGGCCCGCGCGGGGCGGGTCCCCTTCCCGGTCGGGCCGCGCGTGAGGGTTCCCGCTCCCGGTCGGGCCGCGCGTGAGGGTTCCCGCTCCGGGTCGGGCCGCGCGTGAGGGTTCCGGCTCCCGGTCGGGCCGTGAGCGAGGGTCCCGGGCCGCGTGCGAGGGTCCCGCTCCCGGTCAGGCCGCGTGCGAGGGTTCCCGCTCCCGGCCGCCCGGGTGGCGGTGGCGCCAGAACCAGAACACCCCACCGGCGCCGGCGGCCCACGCGCCCAGCACCACGAACGGGAACGCGTGCTGATGGTCCCCGAAGTACACTGCTGTGTGCTGCGCGTTCACGGAGGCGCCGGGCGGCAGCCACCGGCCGATGTGCCCGAGCGCCGAGGGCAGCAGGGGCCAGGACACGGCGCCTCCCGACGAGGGGTTGCCGAGCAGCACCATCAGCCCCCAGGTCGGGAGCATCGCCCACCGTCCGATCAGGGCGTTGAACATGCAGAAGACCATCCCCGAGGCGAACATGGTCAGCGAGAGGATCAGCCAGGACTCCACGAACGGCAGGTCCACGGCTCCCAGCAGCCAGTCCACGGTGGCGGCGATCGCGAACCCGCCGAGCAGCGCGTACGCCAGGGTGAAGGCGACCCGCTCGCCCGGCTCCAGGGCCCGGGCGTGCACGCTCATCTGGATGGCCCCCACGAAGCCGATGATCACTGCGGCGAGGGAGATGTAGAACAGTGCCAGCCCGCGGGGATCGCCCCGCTGAAGCGGCTTGATGTCCCTCACCACGACCGGCACACCGGTCTCCCGGCCCGCCGCAAGGCCCGACTCGGCCAGGACCTGGGCCACCGAGGCCCCGGCGGCACCGGCCACGTCGAGCTCGACCGCCCGGGCCCGCACGGTGAGGACCGCGAACACCTCCTGCTCCTCCACTCCGCGCCGTGCCTCGGCGCCGGAGCGGTAGGGACGCAGGGCGAGTGACGCGCCGAGGGCCTCCTCCATGCCGTCCACGAACCGCCCGCCCTGCGCGGTGTCCGCCGCGCCGACCACGGCGGTGGGGATGTGACGCGGTGTCGGATCGGCCATGGAGTACGTGTACGAGCCGGCGAACAGCGCGGCCGCCGCCGAGAGGATCAGCACGAGCACGGAGGCCGGGAGGGCGGGCGACTCCTTGAACGCGGCCCATCGCTCGGCTCTCGTGGGTGGCCTGCCGTGGGCGCCGTGCGGGTCGCGCACCGGGCCCTCACCGGGGGTGTCCGCCATGGCGCCAGGCTAGGGCGCCATGTCCGGAGAAGTGTGGAATACCCCCATGTGGGGACACGGGGGGCGTGGCGACTCCGCAGATGGGAGGCCGACATGCGCACCCATGATCAACAGGATCGATACGAACTGGTCTTCACGCATCGAAGCCCGCCCGACGCCGTGCTCCACGGCGAGGACGTGGTGGCCGTCCGCCGGACGGACCGGACCGGCCCCGGTGGCCACCCCGTGTACTCCGACGACTCCGGGATCGTCCTCGCCGAGATCAGCGACCGGGGCGAGGTGCGAATGATCGCCAGCGGCGGCCATCAGGAGCCCGCCGGGATCGTCGAGGCCCGGCCGGTCTCACCGGCCTGACAGGTCCCGCCGGGCGGCTCGGCCGGCCGGCGGGCGGCAGCGGCCGGTCCTCGGATGGGCGGGACCGGCCGCGTCGGCCTGTGCCCGGACGGTGCCGCTACCGGCGCAGCCCCATCGGCGCGCCGGAGTCTGCCGGCGCCGGCTGCCGGGGCGAGCCGTACCCCGGAGAGCTCTGCGTCGGGGTGTCCTCCTCCCGCGAGGTCGGAGGGGGCGGGGTCGACGGGGGCGGCGGCGGGGGCGGTGTCGAGGTCTTCGTGCCGGTCGGGGACGAAGGCGACCGTGACGGCGACGGCGACGGTGACGAGGACGGGGACGACGGGCAGGGGATCGCGCTCTTGTTCGGGGTCGCCAGGCCCGACACGCACGGCACCGGGGACGAGTGGGTCGGAGGCAGCGACGTCACCGTCGGGGACGGAGTCGTCGGCGGCGGGGTGGTCTTCTTGTCGCTCCGGCCCTGGGGGTCGCCCGTCTTGCGCTCGATCCACTCCCGCTTCTTCGGGTCGAAGATGATCAGCACCTTCACCACCCGCTCGGACGGCGAAACGAACACCGTGTTCGACGCACTGTAGCCCGGCCAGGGATCGCCCTTCCGCTGGGCGATCGTCTGCTGCTGCACCGGGTCGGTCAGCGGATTCCCGCATGCGCAGCGCACCCTCGGCATGCCGCGGTTGTCCACGAGTACGGCCGTCCCGGCCTGCAGCACCGCCTGGTACTCGGTCGCCCCGCCGTTCTCGTAGCCGTGGTTGGTGACCCGCGTGTCGTACTGCAGATTGACCGAGGTCAGCCCCCGCAGATAGGCGGGCACACCGGTCGCGTCGATGCCCAGCACGCCGGCGAAGGCCTCGTTCTTGGCCGGCTCACGCGTGAGGTAGTCGATCTGTCTCTCGACGTCACAACTCGCGACGTTCCGCGTACCGCCGTACAGGCCGGGCGTCGAACCGGACCACTTCCGCACCACATTGGGCCCGGTCTGCTCCTGCGTCGGGGCGGGTGGCTGGCTGGCCGGCGGCGACGTCGGGGTGGTGCGTGCCGTCGACGGCGTGAACGGCGCCGGACCCGCGGCCGACGCCTGCTCCAGGAACAGCTCGCCGCTGCCGGTCGCGCCTTCGCCGTTGCCACCCGGGCGCGTGAGGACCACCGTCAGCACGACCGCGGCGACCACCGCGCCGGCGACGATCGCGATCCTGGGGGCGGACCGCCACCACGGCCCCCCTTCTCCTCCGCCGCCGCCCGCACCGCCCCCGCCCCCGCCGCCGCGACCGCCGCCACGCCCGCGACCGCCCGGACCGCCGCCCGGGGGAACGCCGGAGGGTTCGGTGGGCGGTGGTGGCGGGTGGCCGCCCTCGGGGCGGCCGCCGGGGCCCGACAGGGGGCCGGAGGGCGGCCCTGCGGGAGCGCCCGACGAGGGATCGGTGGGGCGATCGGAGGGCGAGTGGGAAGCCACGTTTTTCCCTTTCTTCCGTTCCGGCCTATTTGTGCCCCGAATCCGGGCGCACCGCAAGCCGGGACACCGTCGGCCCAGCCCGGCGGGCGAGCTGCCCCTCGCCCGCCTAACGTGACACCCGTGAGCCGTCAGGGAGCCGACGCGCGCGGGGCGCGCCAAGCCGCCCACGACTGGGCAGCCGCCCTCGTCGCGGTCGTCGCCGGGATCGTCGCCATGGTCGTACCGGCCGCTCTCGGGCTGTGGGCGGCGGGCGCGGCCGACCTGCCGGGCGGTGCGTTCTGGAACATCGTCGCGGCCGTGGTGCTCATGGCCGCCGGCGGCGACGTCGAACTGTCCGGCGAAGCGGGCGCCTTCGCCGGGACGAACGCCGAACTGACCGCCACGCCGCTCTCGGTGAGTCTCGCCGGGGCGCTCACCCTCGGCATCTGCTTCCTGCGCCCGCTGCGGCACCGCGCCGTCACCGGCACCGGTGAACTCCTCCGCCGCGTCGCCCGGACGGCCCTGCTGTGGGTGGCGGCCCTGGCGATCCTCACCGCCCTGGCCCGGCACACCTTCTCCCTCTCGCCCGCCACCCCCTCCGACGACGACATCCTCGGTCAGCTGCTGGACGACGTGAGCCCCTCGGTCGGCTTCCGCGCCGACGTCGTGCCCACCCTGCTCCTCGGGCTGCTGTGGGTGCTCGGCGTCCTCGTCGTCGCCCTCCTCGTGTCCCGCCGGGCCCCGCTCCCGGTCCGGCTGGTGGGCTATCAGGAGCCGGTGCGACCGGCCGCCTTCGCCATGCTGCTCCTGCTCCTCGCGTACGTCGCCGTCGGTCTGGTGATCGCCCTGGTCGTGGCCGCGACCAGGGACCACCCGGCCGACACCTTCGCCGTGATCCTCCTCGGGCTGCCGAACATCTCCTGGTTCGCCCTCGGTATCGGCATCGGCGGCACCTGGGACGGCAGGGTGGAGGGGCCCTTCGGCCTGCCGATGCCCCAGGTGCTGGACGCGGTGATGCGCGGTTCCCAGGACGCCACCGTGGATGTGTCCACCCTCGCGGCGCAGGACCCGAGGGCATGGTGGACCATTCCGGTCGCGGCGGTCTCGCTGCTGGCCGTCGCCTTCGTCATGGCGGTGCGCTCACCCGCCCGGGTGAGGCTGTGGCAGCACGCCCTGCACCTCGGTGTCGCCTTCGGGCTCACCATGCTCGCCGTCGCGCCCCTGACCCGGGTCTCCGCCCGCTTCGGCCTGTCCATCCTCGGCATCGGCGAGATCGACGATCTGGGCGGCAGGGTCTCCCTGGACCCGCACGTGTGGGCGCTCGTCGGTCTGGCGGTGCTGTGGGGGCTGCTCGCGGGCTTCCTGGGCGGTCTGGCGGCCACCCGCGTACGCCGCCACGGAGAGGTCGAGGCCCCTGTCGCGAGGGGGCACGGCAGCCCCTGACGGGCCCGTGGGCCCCGTCGCGGGGCGGTACCGGCCCGAACGCGGCGGCCCAGGGCGTGTTTCGAAAGTCCCGTCCGGCCGGGAATGCCCGGCACGCACGCTCGCGGCGTTGCCGAAACACGCCCTAGTCGAACGCGGGACCGCGGAACACCGGCAGGGCCCAGTCCGGCGGCGGTGGTGGCGGGGTCGGACGTCGCGGGACCGACGGGCCCTTCCCGGTGGGCCCCGGTTCCACGGGGCCGGTACCGCCCAACGCGGCCCGCAGCTCGGCCACGAAGTGCAGGCACGTGTCGTACCGCTCCTCCGGAGACTTGGCCAGTGCCTTCGCCAGGACGGCGTCGACCGCAGCCGGCAGATCGGGGCGCAGGCCGGTCAGCGCCGGCGGGGCGTCGTACTGATGGGCCCACAGCAGCGCCATGTCGTCGTCGCGCCGGAACGGCGGCGCGCCCGCCAGCGTCTCGAACACGACGCACCCGAAGCTGTACACGTCGCACCGGCCGTCCACCGGACGCCCCGAGATCTGCTCCGGCGCCACGTAGTCGAGCGTTCCCACGAACTGGCCCACGCTGGTGAACCCGGTCAGGGAGAGGGACTTCTTCGTGAGCCCGAAGTCCGTCAGATAGGTGTGCTCGGGGTGCTCGGCGTCCGTGCCCTCGGCGACCAGGATGTTGCCCGGCTTGACGTCCCGGTGCACCAGGTCGTGCGCGTGAGCCGCGTCCAGGGCCGACGCCACCTGGGCGGCGATCCGGCCGGCCTTCGCCGGCGGCAGTGGCCCCTCGCGGTCCAGCAGCGCCCGCAGGTCCTGCCCGGCGACGTACCGCATCGCGATGTACAGCACGCCCTCCGTCTCGCCCGCACCGAACACCGGGACGATGTGGGGATGGTCGATCGCGGCGGCCACCCGTGACTCGTGCGTGAACCGCTGGCGGAAGGTGTCGTTGCGGGCCAGTTCCGGCGCGAGCAGCTTCAGTGCCACCGTGCGGCCCAGCCGCAGATCCCGCGCCCGGTACACCACGGCCATGCCACCGCGCCCGATCTCGCTCTCCACTTCGTAGCCCGCGATGCGCTTGCCGACCAGCCCCGACGGGCGTCCCGCGGGCAGGTCGGAATCGTGCGTGACGCGGTCCATCAGGGCTCACCCGCCCGGTCCGGCGACGTCCCCTCGCCGCCGGGCCACTCGACCATCCGGGTGGGCTCGGCGTGCGGGTCCGGCGGTACGGACCCCGGGTCCACGACCCGCGTCGGCTCGTGCCCGGCCGCGACCCGGCCCCCGGAGGGCTGTTCCCCGCCGGCCGGCCGGGGATCGGTGTGCGGCGCGGGCTCGGCGTGCGCCCCTCCCGTCGAGGGCCCCGCCGGGGCGGCGTACGAGGTCAGCCGCGTGCCGTCGCAGTACACCCACCGCTCGTGTTCGGCGTCGTAGAGCCACATCGCCTCGCCGTCCACGACCATGCCCACGCGCATACCCCGCGTGCCCTGCCGGAACGTCTCGCCGTCCGACCGGCCCGCCGCCAGCTCCTCCACGGCCTGGCGGTAGCGGCGCACCGCCGCCTCCGCCCTGGCGAGCAGCGGCCGCGGGTCGGCCGTCCGCGTCAGCTGGCGTTCCGTCGCCGGGGGATCGGGCGGGACGGAGACCAGCAGCCGGCCGTCCACCCACGCGGACCACCCGTTGGAACAGACGATCCGTCCCCAGTCACCCACCCGGTCCACGAGCTGTACGGGGAGGAACGGGTCCAGTGGCACGGTCGGCTGCGAGGGATCGGGGGCGTCCCAGGCGGGCAGGCCGTCGCGGGGGACGACGTGCGTGGGCCTGAAGTCCGGGCCGATCAGGTCGAACGAACTCGTGGGGGTGAGGGGAACGCCCATAGGCCCTGCCTACTTTCGCATGATCGCGGGTTCGTGCCGGCGCAACAGTCTCGCGACCACGAATCCCAGGACGAGGCAGAGCACCACCATCATCCCCATGTCCAGGAGCCACACCTGCGCCGTGTGGTCGAACAGCGGATCCTGCGTCTTCTCGCTGGGCGCGATCTTCTCGATGTCGACGGTCGCCCCCATGGCCGCGAAGGCCCAGCGGGAGGGGATCAGCCAGGCGAGCTGCTCGATGACCGGCGAGCCGTGGATCGTCAGCAGGCCGCCGCAGAACACGACCTGGATGATCGCGAGGAGCACCAGCAGCGGCATGGTGACCTCCTCCTTGCGCACCAGCGCCGAGACGAACAGGCCGAGCATCATCGCCGTGAAGGACAGCAGCGCCACGGCCAGGGTGATCTCGACCAGGGGCGGCAGCAGCACGCCCTCGCCGCCCGGGACGTTAAGCGGCACACCGATCAGGGCGACCAGGGTCAGCACGACGGCCTGCACGACCGTGATCAGGCCGAGTACCACCACCTTGGACATCAGGTACGCCGATCTGGACAGGCCGACGGCTCTCTCCCGGCGGTAGATCGTGCGTTCCTTGACCAGCTCCCGCACCGCGTTGGCCGCGCCCGTCAGGACGCCTCCGACGCAGAGGATGAGCAGGACGTTCAGGGTGGACTCCGGGCCGAACTCCCCCTCGGACAGGGCCCGGGCCATCGCCCCCATCACGAACGGCAGCGCGACCATGATGGCGATGAAGGTGCGGTCGGCGCTCAGCGCCGCCGTGTAGCGGCGTACGAGAGTACGCAGCTGGGCGCCCCAGCTCTGTGCCTTCGGCGGCGCCGGCGGGGCCGTGACCGGCTCCGTGGCCGGCAGCCGCGGCTGCTCCATGGCACCCGTGATGTACTGACGGTGGAACCGGGACCCGCGGTACTGCCCGGCCCAGTCGCGGTCTCGGTCGTTCTCGAACGCCTCGAACGCCTCCGGCCACTGGCCGAAGCCGAAGAAGTCCAGCGTCTGCTCGGGCGGCCCGTAGTAGGCGATCCGTCCGCCCGGGGCGAGCACCAGCAGCCGGTCGCACACGTCCAGACTGAGCACGCTGTGCGTGACGACGATGACGGTACGGCCGTCGTCGGCGAGCCCGCGCAGCATGTGCATCACCGAGCGGTCCATGCCGGGGTCGAGGCCCGAGGTCGGCTCGTCCAGGAACAGCAGCGAGGGCTTCGTCAGCAGCTCCAGCGCCACGCTGACCCGCTTGCGCTGGCCGCCGGAGAGGCTGTGAATGTGCTGGTCGGCCCGTTGTTCGAGGCCCAGTTCGTGGATCACCTGCTCGACCCGTTCCAGCCGCTCCTCGTGGGCCGTGTCCTCCGGGAAGCGCAGTTCGGCGGCGTAGCCGAGGGCGCGCCGCACGGTCAGCTGGAGGTGCAGGATGTCGTCCTGGGGGACGAGCCCGATGCGCTGCCGGAGCTCCGCGTAGTCCCGGTAGAGGTCCCGGCCGTCGTAGAGCACCGTGCCCCGGTCGGCGGGGCGCAGCCCGGTCAGCGCGTTGAGCAGCGTGGACTTGCCCGCGCCGCTGGGTCCGACGACGGCGAGCAGACACTTCTGCCCGACCGGGAAGGACACCTGGTCCAGGAGGGACTTGCGGCCGTGGTCGACCGTGACGGCCAGGTCCTGCACGTCCAGGGAGACCTCGCCGGTGTCGGTGAACTCGACCAGCTGGTCACCCGCGAGACAGAACGCGGAGTGGCCGATGCCCACGATGTCCCCGGGCGTCACCCGGGCCTCCTCGACCGGCCGGCCGTTGAGGAACGTGCCGTTGTGGCTGCCGATGTCGTGGATCCAGTAGGTGCCGTCGTCGCGGGCGCGCAGCTCCGCGTGGTGCCGCGACACCACGAGGTCGTCCACGACCAGGTCGTTGTCGGTGCCGCGGCCGATGCGCACCGTGCGCGTGGGCAGCGGCCGTACGGAGGTCGGCTGCCGGAAGGTACCGGTGGCGGCGGGCATCGAGACGGACGACGGGCGTTGCGGGCCCTGCGGCGCGGGTGGCCGGCGTCCGGACAGCACGGCACGCGGTCCCTCGGCCGGATGGCCGAAGCGGAGGACGCTGCCGGGTCCGACGCCCCACACCCGCACGCGGCGGCCGTCGGCGAAGGTGCCGTTGGTGCTGTCCTGGTCCCGGACGGTCCACTGGCCGTTCTCGGTCAGCAGGACCGCGTGGTGCCACGAGATCCTGGCATCGCCGAGGACGATGTCGCTCTGGGGGTCGCGCCCGATGCGGTAGACCCGGTCCGGACTCATCACTGTCGAGTCACCGTCGACATCGAGGACCAGCTCGGGCGTGGTGGGCACGACGGGCTGCTCTCCCATGTCTGAATTTTATCTTTTGCGCCCGATATGTGCCTGGTTAGCCGGAGGTGTTCGCGGCGCCGGTGTCCGCGGTCATTCCTCCGCGGCGCCGCCCAGCAGCAGGCGCGCCGCCTCGCGGGCCTCGTCCGCGGGGGCGGACGAGCCGGTGATGGCGGCCGTGGTCATGGCGCCCTCGGCGAGCAGGGTGATCTGGGTGCCGGTCCGTGCGGTCGCGCCTGCTCGTTCGGCCAGGCCGGTGACGTAGACCCGGAAGGCGTCCTTGTGTCCGCGGGCCGCCTCGGCGACCTCTGGGGAGCCGGCGCCGAGTTCCCCGAAGGAGTTGATGAACGCGCAACCACGGAAGCCGGGTTCCTCGAACCAGCGCCGCAGCCAGTCGAAGACGGCGAGCACGCGTCCGGCCGGTGCGGCGTCCACGCCGTCGACATACGCCGCGAGGCTCTCCCGCCATCGTGCGTCGCGCCGCAGCAGATAGGCCTCCACCAGGGCGTCCTTGGACGGGAAGAGCTGGTAGAGCCGGCGCAGGGTGACGCCGGAGGCGGTGCGGACGGCGTCCATGCCGACCGCCTGGATGCCTCGGCCGTAGAAGAGCTCCTCCGCCGCGTCGAGGATGCGGTCCCGGGTCGCCTCGATGTCCATGTGGTCACTCCGTTGCGCGAGAACAAACGTTCTCGTAGGGTACGGCAACGAGTGAGAACGACCGTTCTCATCGTGAAGGGAGACCACCGTGTCCGACCAGCGCCCGCCCCTGCCGCCGTTCACCGAGGAGACCGCCCGCCAGAAGGTGCAGCTCGCCGAGAACGCCTGGAACACCCGCGATCCCGAGAAGGTGGCCCTCGCGTACACCGAGGACTCCGAGTGGCGCAACCGCGACGTGTTCGTCAACGGCCGGGACGAGATCGTCGCGTTCCTGACCGGCAAGTGGCAGCGCGAACGGGACTACCGCCTGCGCAAGGAGCTCTGGGCCTGGACCGGCAACCGCATCGCCGTGCGCTTCGAGTACGAGTACCGCGACGCCGGCGGCCAGTGGTTCCGTGCCTACGGCAACGAGAACTGGGAATTCGACGGAAACGGCCTGATGCGCAAGCGCCTCGCCAGCATCAACGACCTCGCCATCGCCCCCGAGGAGCGCCGCATCTCCCGTTGACCCGGCCGGGTGGCCGCCCGTGATCCAACGGGGCGGCCGGCGCGTGCATCGCCCGGCCGCTCCGGGGAACGCGGAGAGCGGACAGCGCAGACCAGGAGGTGCCCCCCCATGACCGATGCCCCCCGCCCCGACGACCGCGCCCACGACCCGGTCACCCGGTATCCCCGCCCGGACTTCCCCGAGCAGGAGCAGCCCCACCCCGGCTGGACCGGGCCCATGGACCCGCCGCCCGACCACGGCGAGGAGTCCTACCGCGGCAGCGGAGTGCTGGAAGGCCGGTTCGCCGTGGTCACCGGCGGCGACTCCGGTATCGGCCGGGCGGTCTGCCTCGCGTACGCCCGCGAAGGCGCCGACGTCCTGTTCACCCATCTGGCCGAGGAGGAGGGCGAGGCACGGGAGACCGCCCGGCTGATCGAGGGCGCCGGGCGCAAGGCCACCGCGGTCGACTGCGACATCAGGGACGAGGACCAGTGCCGCGCCCTGATCGACCGGGCCGTCGGCGCCCACGGCCGCATCGACGTCCTCGTCAACAACGCCGCTTACCAGATGGCGCAGCCCGACGGCATCGAGGCCATCACCACCGAGCAGTTCGACCGGGTGATGAAGACCAACCTCTACGGCATGTTCTGGCTCACCAAGCAGGCCCTGCCGCACATCCCCAGGGGCGGCTCGGTCATCAACACCACCTCCGTGCAGGCCTACAAGCCGAGCCCGCCGCTGCTCGACTACGCCATGACGAAATCCGCGATCGTCTCCTTCACCCACAGCCTGGCCCAGTTGCTCGCCCCGCGCGGCATCCGCGTCAACGCCGTCGCTCCCGGCCCCGTCTGGACGCCGCTGATACCGGCGACCATGCCGGAGACCGCCGCGTTCGGAAAACAGTCGCCGCTCGGCCGCCCCGCCCAGCCGGCCGAAATGGCCCCCGCGTACGTCTTCCTCGCCTCGGCGGGCGCGAGCTACATCACCGGCGAGATCGTCAACGCCACCGGCGGCACCCCGCTGCCGTGACACCGACACCCGGCGCACACGCCCTCGCGCGCCGGATCGGCCGGGAGGCGGCTGCCGCCTGGCGCTCGGCGCGCCGCGCCCTCACCGGACCCGGACCCGAGCGCGACACGGGCGTCCAGTCCCTCAAGGCGGCCGGGGCCGCCGTCCTCGCCTGGGCCCTGGCCGGCTGGTGGTGGCAGGCCCCGCTGGCGCTGATGGCGCCGTGGACGGCGCTCGTACTGGTGCAGAGCACGGTCTACCGTTCGGTGCGCGCGGGAGCCCAGCAGGTGGTCCTCATCGCGGCCGGGACCGTCCTGGCGAGCGCGGCCGTCTCCCTCACCGGGAACACCATGGCCGCCATGGCGCTCGTCCTGCCCGTGACGATGCTGCTCGGAAACCACCGGCGCTTCGGCGACCAGGGCATCTACGCCTCCACCACCGCGCTCTTCGTCCTGGTGTACGGCTCCTACACCGGCTTCGACATCGTTCACCGGCTGCTGGAGACGCTCCTGGGCGCCGTCATCGGCATCGCCGTGAACGCCCTGGTCCTGCCGCCCGTCCACCTCCGCCACGCCCGTGACACGCTGTACCGCCTCCCGCGCGACGGCGCCGAACTGCTGCGCGCCATGGCCCAGGGCATCGAGCGGGGCCACGACGTGTCCCGGGCCCAGGAGTGGCACGCCGAAGCCCGCCGGCTGTCCCGGCTGCTCGACGACCTGCGCAGCGCCCGCGGCCGGACCAGGGAGAGCTACCGCTACAACCCCGCCCACCGCATGCGACGCCCCGGCCCGGCGCTGCCCTCGACCCACTGGGACGCCGCCTGGGAACGGGTGGCCGGCCGGCTGACCGCGCTGACCGGACTCCTCGCCGAGGCGGCCGGCGACGAACCACGGTTCACCCCGCCACCGGACCCCGCACTTCATGATCTGTCCGCGCTCCTGCACGCCCTCGCGGACGTCTGCGAGGCGGACCGCGCGGTGCTGGACGGGGGCACGGCGGTGGGGGCGGACGCGGGGACGGACAGGGAGAGCGCGCTGGTCAGGGCCCGGGAGGCACACCGCGGTCTGCGGGCCCGCCTCGGCACCCGCCTGACCGCTGACGACACCGAGACCGCCACCTCGCTCGGCGGCCTCGCGGCCGGGAGCCGGCGGCTGCTGCACGAGCTGGAGGACGCCCGGCCCGCCTCCGGCGGCGTCACTTCCCGGAGCGGCGCCTGAGGCTGCGCGGCCACTTGCGGGTGTCGCGCGGCTCCACATACGGCTCCTGCGACTCCGGCAGGCCGCCACTGATGGCCCGCTGCCGGGCCAGCTCCGCGTCGAGCTCCAGGCCCAGCAGGATGGCCAGGTTGGACAGCCACAGCCAGATCAGGAACGTGATGACGCCCGCCAGGGTGCCGTACGTCTTGTTGTACGAACCGAAGTTCGCGACGTACAGCGCGAAGCCGCCCGAGGCGATCAGCCACAGCAGCACCGCCAGCACACTGCCGGGGCTGACCCAGCGGAACCCCGGCCCGCGCACGTTCGGCGCGCGCCAGAACAGCAGCGCAATCATCAGGACCACCAGAATCAGCAGCACCGGCCACTTGGCGATGTTCCACACGGTGACCGCCTCGTCACCGACACCGATGGCCTCACCCGCGCGGTGCGCGAGCGGGCCGGTGAACACCACGATCACCGCGCTCACCAGGAGCAGCAGCATCAGGATCAGTGTCAGCCCGAGCCGCAGCGGCGTCAGTTTCCACACCGGCCGGCCCTCGGGGAGGTCGTACACGGCGTTCGCGGTCCGGATGAAGGCGGCCACGTATCCGGACGCCGACCACACGGCCGCCACCAGGCTGATCGCCGCGACGACCCCGCTGGCGCCCGACGCGCCCTGCAGCTGCTCTATCGCGTCCTCCAGGAGGTCCCGCACCGGGCCCGGAGCCAGCTGGTCGAGATTGTCCAGCAGGCCACGGGTCGCGGAGTCGCCGATCAGGCCCAGGACCGAGACCAGGACCAGCAGCGCCGGGAAGATCGACAGCACACTGTAGTAGGTCAGGGCCGCGGCACGGTCGGGAAGTTCGTCGTCCAGGAACTCCTTGCCGGTCCGCCGGAGGACCGCCCGCCAGGAGTGTTTCGACAGCTGGGTCGGCTCGTCGGGGACGTCCCGCGGGACCTCGTCCGGCACCCCGGGAGTGTCCTCGCCGCCGTTCACGGCTCGGCCGCCCCTGCGCTCGTGCTCGTCGTGGGTGTTCGCCATACGCGCACGGGTTACCCGAGAAGCCCGCCTCAACCCGGCAGCGCTCGGTTTGCGGGCTCGGCCGGGGCGCGGCAGGGTCGGGAAAGCGACTTGCGAGGAGGACACCCATGCCCATCGCGACGGTGAACCCCGCGACCGGCGAGACCCTCAGGACGTTCGACCCGCTGGACCCGGCGGAAATCGAGCGGCGCCTGGCCGCCGCCGACGCGGCCTTCCGGCGCTACCGCACCACGGAGTTCGCCGAACGGGCCCGCCTGCTCGAGCGCGCGGCCGAGCTGCTCGAACAGGACCAGCACGACATCGCCCGCACCATGACGACCGAGATGGGCAAACCCGTCGCGGCGGCCCGCGCGGAGGCGGCCAAGTGCGTCAAGGCGATGCGCTGGTACGCCGCCAACGCCGAACGGCTGCTCGCCGACGAGCACCCCGACGAGCGGGAGGTGCGCGACTCCGGCGCGGCCACGGCCCGCGTCCACTACCGGCCCCTCGGCCCGGTGCTCGCGGTCATGCCGTGGAACTTCCCGCTCTGGCAGGTGGTGCGCTTCGCCGCGCCCGCACTCATGGCGGGCAACGTCGGACTGCTCAAGCACGCCTCGAACGTCCCGCAGACCGCGCTCTACCTGGAGGACCTCTTCCGCCGGGCGGGCTATCCCGAGGGCTGCTTCCAGACCCTCCTGATCGGCTCCGGCGCCGTCGAGGGGGTCCTGCGCGACGCCAGGGTCGCCGCGGCCACCCTCACGGGCAGCGAACCGGCCGGCCGCTCGGTGGCGTCCATCGCCGGCGACGAGGTCAAGAAGACCGTCCTGGAGCTCGGCGGCAGCGACCCGTACGTCGTCATGCCGTCGGCCGACATCGACCGGGCCGCCGAGGTCGCGGTCACCGCCCGCGTCCAGAACAACGGCCAGTCCTGCATCGCCGCCAAGCGGTTCATCGTCCACGCCGACGTCTACGACGCGTTCGCCGAGCGCTTCACGGCCGGCATGGCGGCGCTGACCGTCGGCGACCCCATGGACGAGTCCACCGACGTCGGGCCGCTCGCCAGCGAACAGGGGCGTGACGGCCTCGCCGAACTCGTCGACGACGCCGTGCGCGCCGGGGCGACCGTGCGCTGCGGCGGAGCCCGGCCGGAGGGCCTGGACCGCGGCTGGTACTACGCCCCCACCGTACTGAGCGACGTCACACCGGGCATGCGGATCCACCGTGAGGAGACCTTCGGCCCGGTCGCCACGCTCTACCGTGCCGGGACCATCGACGAGGCGGTGGAGCTCGCCAACGACAGCCCCTTCGGACTGAGTTCCAACGTCTGGACGCGGGACGACGGCGACGTCCGCCGGTTCGTACGCGACCTGGAGGCGGGCGGTGTGTTCGTCAACGGCATGACCGCCTCCCACCCGGCGCTGCCCTTCGGCGGTGTGAAGCGCTCCGGCTACGGGCGGGAACTGTCGGGCCACGGCATCAAGGAGTTCTGCAACGCCACCACCGTCTGGCAGGCGGCCTGACGCGTCGTCCCGCGGCGGCGGGCGCCCGCGCTCACAGCGGCGTGTGCCCCTTCACAGCGCGTTTCACAGCGGTGTGACGGTCTCGTCCTCGGGCGGCGGCCCGGGCGGCACCCCGTCGCCGAAGGGCCGGCCGCCCAGCTCCTCACGGTGGTGCGGGGTGCGCCAGGCCCGCAGATCCGGCCCGCGCGGGACGATCCGGGTCGGATTGATGTCCTCGTGGACCTGGTAGTAGTGCCGCTTGATGTGGTCGAAGTCGACCGTGTCGCCGAATCCCGGCGTCTGGAACAGGTCGCGTGCGTAGGCCCACAGCACCCGGTCCTCGGTCAGCTTGTTCCGGTTGCACTTGAAGTGGCCGTGGTACACCGCGTCGAACCGGACCAGCGTGGTGAACAGCCGGATGTCCGCCTCCGTGATGGTGTCACCCATCAGATAGCGCTGTCCGGACAGCCGCTCCGACAGCTGGTCCAGCCGGGCGAACAGCCGCCCGTACGCCGCGTCGTACTTCTCCTGCCGCTTCGCGAACCCAGCCGCGTACACGCCGTTGTTGACGTCCCGGAACACACCGTCCATCAGCTCGTCCATCTCGTCCCGCAGCGCCTCCGGATACAGGTCCGGCGCCCCCTCGCGGTGCAGGGCCCGCCACTCGGTGGCGAGGTCGAGCGTGATGCGCTGGTAGTCGTTGGTCACCAGCAGCCCGCTGCGCACGTCGACGACGGCGGGGACGCTGATACCGCCCTCGTACCCCTCCTCACGTGCGTGGTACGCCTCCCGCAGGAAACGGATGCCGAGCACCGGGTCGCGGCCGTCCGGGTCCAGTGTGAACCGCCAGCTGCGCTCGTCCTGGATCGGGTCGGCGACGCCCAGGGAGAGGGCGCCCTCCAGTCCCAGCAGCCGCCTCGCCACCAGGGAACGGCTCGCCCAGGGGCAGGCGCGGCTCACGACCAGCCGGTAGCGGCCGTCCTCCACGGGCCAGCCGTCCCGCCCGTCGGCCGTGATCCGGTCGGTGAAATGGCTGGCTGCGCGTTCCCACTCGACGGTGCTGCTCACGGCGCCCACCCTTTCTCGTGTCGGGACGCGACGGCACCCCGCCGGGTACCCGGTCTCCGCCGGGCCTCACGCCCCTCCCCGGAGCGGGGGTGGTGACTCTCCGGCCGGGCACGACGACGCGGAGTCTCGCCGGCGGCGGGCACGCGGACTCCGGCAGGCCCCGGCTACGGATGCGAGCGGGCGCGCAGGGCCGGTACCCGGGCGTGCCGGCGCTGCTCCCCGGCGTGGAACACGAGAATGATCAGACGGGCGCCGGGCGCCGCCATGGGCTGCGCCGCACACATGGTGACCCAGCCGGGCCCCAGCTCCGAGTGGTGCAGGGGCCGCTCGTCACCGTCGGGATGGATGTAGGCACGCGACGACTCGTAGATCGGCGCGGCCACCGGATCGGCGAGCACTTCCTTCTCGATCTGCGAGAGTGTCTCGTCGCCGGGGTCCGCGGCGAGGGCGGCCCGCAGCTGCGGCAGCACCAGCGGGGCCCAGGAGTGTTCCCAGTTCGCCAGTACGGTCCGGGCCTCCGGCTCGACCGTCATCCACCGCATGGTGTTGGTGGGCACCTCCCGGCGGGGGAAGAGCGACGCGAACGGGGCGTTGTGGGCGAGCAGGTTCCACGAGCGGTCGTTGATGTACGCCATGTGCGAGATGCCTTCCAGGGCCTCCTGCCACCCGCCCGGAACCTCCTCCCCGGAACGGGAGTTCAGCGGGTGCGGCGGATCCTGGCCCAGGGCGTACCGCCACAGCGCGATCCACTCCTGCTCGTTCATGCCGAGCAGCCGCGCCACGTCCTGCAGCAGGTCGACCGGAGGGTTCGGGTAACGGCCCGACTCCAGCCGCCCGTAGGTGTCCGGCGCGCGGTGCAGTATCTGGTCCATCTGCGCCTGGGACAACCCGGGAGCGCGCCGGCCCTGCCGGGTCGGGCGCGACAGTCCGTGGCTCTCCGGTGTGATGAGCGCGCGGCGTTCACGCAGCAGAAAACGCAGTGCGACCTTGTCCATGACGGTGTCTTCCCCCAAGGAGGCGGCCGCCGGGATCGCCGGCGGCCACCGCGGTGAGCTGTGGAACGGTGCCTGATCAGCCCCAGGCGGAATCGCGCTTGACGGGGGCGAGCCCGGGCGCGGCGAGCAGGACCGGGCCGGCCGGCGCGCGGCGAACGGGAAGCTGCATGTGACGTCCTTTCATGGGCATTCGGGGGAACGGCCGGAGCTCCCGGTGCTGTGCGGAGCGGAAACCGGGAGTAGCCGCACGGGTACGCTGGCCTGCTGGACAGGGAGCGATCAAGCCTCTGCGTGGTGCGTACATGCGCACGGCGCACACACGCAGCGGCGAACGGGGGCAGGTGTGACGGAAATGGACAACCCCATACGTCCGGACGACGAGTTGTCGGCCGCCGCCAGGGAACTCTACGGCCGGATCACGCTCGGCGAACGGGTCGGACCCGGGGACGCGCCCGCCCTGCGCGAACTGCTGGCGTGGCGGCTGGTCGCCGTCGACCCCGAGCAGCCCGACCTGCCGATCGCCCTCGACCCCCAGGAGGCAGGCCGCCGCCGGCTCGACGAGGAACTCCGCGAGGCGGCCGCCAGGGCGGCCCGTGTCGCGGCGATCCCCGGCATCGCCGACCAGCTCAGTCTGCACTTCGAACGCGCCAAGTGGCGCTCCGGCTCCGGCAGTGAGTTCCTGGCCGAACCCGAACAGGTCAACGCCCGGATCGGGGAGGCCATCAGTCAGGCCGAGAACGAACTGCTCACCGCCCAGCCCGGCGGCCCCCGCACCCGCGAACTCCTGGAGATCGCCATGGCACGCGACTCCGGCGCGCTCGCCCGCGGCGTCAGCGTGCGCACGCTGTACCGCGACAGCGTCCGGGACGATCCCGTGACCCGCGAATGGGCGACCGTCATGTCCGCCAAAGGTATGAGGTTCCGTACGCTGGTCGCGCCCTTCCAGCGGTGCGTCGTGGTCGACCGCCGTCAGGCGTTCATCTCCGACCACGTCGTCAACTCGACCCCCACGCACGCCGCCTGGCACGTCATGGACCGGGCCCTGGTGGCGTTCATCGCCGAGGGGTTCGAGGACGCCTGGCGGCGGGCCGAGATCTGGCACGGCGACCCCCGCCGGGCCGTGCCCGCCGAAGGCGCCGGGCTCACCCGCCGCCAGCGCGAGATCCTCATCGACACGGCCGCGGGAATCGACCAGCGCATCACCGCCCGTCGGCTGAACATCGGACTGCGCACCCTCACCAAGGAGCTCGGTGGACTCCGCGCCCGCTGGGGCGTGTCCACACTGGCCGCTCTCGCCTACCAGTGGGCCCTGTCCGCCGAGCGACAGCAGATGGCCGACGAGCCCGAAGGCCCCGGCGGCAAAGGCGGCGAGGCCGACCGACCGGACACGAAACGGGGGACCTGACGCGGCCCCGCGGGGTTGCTCGCTATTGCCGGACACTTTTTTCGCCGAAAAAGCATCAGAGGAAAAGCCCGCCCGATTGCTGCATGCTGGAGGAGGCCGATCGGCAGCGTTCCCACGGGCGCCGACGAGGGCCGCGAAGCCGCTATTACGGGGGGCGTTATCCGCGCCTCATGCCAGAACCGGGCAACGCAGGGCACGGGCAGCGTGTCCTGCCGGGCATCGCGTGGATACCGCAAGGTCGTGCCAGGGCCGCGCGGCACGCAAATCCGAATCCTCGGTACGTCCCCCGTGATAGGGCCGCCGACCGGGCGAGTGCCCGGGCCCGGGTGCCTCGGTCGGGGAAGAGCCGTCGGCAATTGCCTTGATTCCCCTCTCAGTTGAGTGTCCGGTTACGGATGGGGCGACTGTGAGTCGGATCGGCGGGACCAGTACTGTGCGCGCTGCGCGTCCCCCGTGACGTGCGACACGTACCCGTCCCCCGTACGGAGGTACCCCCATGTCCCTCTCCGCCGGATCGAGGCGCTGCGCCGCCCTCGCCACCGCCGCGGTCCTCGGCGCGGCCGGCGTGGCGCTGACCGCGGCCCCGGCCGCCACCCATACCCCCGCCTGGTCCGTGACCTGCTCAGAAGTCCAGGTCGACCTGACCAACTACACCGAGAACGTCACCAACGAGGTGACCGTCACCGTGGACGGCAAGGACCTGTTGCCGAAGGAGACCTTCGGCCGGGAGTTCCACAAGAAGCTGACTCTGCCCGACCACGACAAGGAGCTGACGGTCCGCCTCGTCGTCAAGGACGGCAGCGAGGGCGGAAAGTTCTCCCGCGACGAGACCAGGACGGCACCGGTCTGCGGCGACTCCTCGCCGCCCACACCGCCCACGACCTCGCTGGCCCCCGCCCCGACGCCCGGCGAGACGTCACCCGCCCCGGCGCCCCCCACGCCGTCCGACGCCCCGACTCCGGCGCCGAGCCCCACCGGGCCGGGCCTCGCGGAGACCGGCTCGTCCGGCTCCACGCCGCTCGTCGCCGGCGCGGCGGCGGCCGTGCTGCTGGCCGGCGGCGGCATCCTGTGGGCCGTCCGCAAGCGCCGCACGGTCCGGGACTAGGGCGTCTTTCGAAAGTCCCGTCCTCCTTCCCCGGGCGGACGACGCCACTTTCGAAACACGCCCCGGACACCGCCTTCCATGGGGCGCGAGCGGCTCAGACAGGCGCCTCGCGGGTACGGGTCCAGGTGAGCAGCTCATCGGCCGACCAGGTGTTGATCACCCGGTCGGCCGGTACGCCGCACTCCTCGGCCCGTGCGCAGCCGAGGATCTGCCAGTCCAGCTGGCCCGGGGCGTGCGCGTCGGTGTCGACCGCGAAGAACACCCCCGCCTCGACCGCCCGGCGCAGCAGCCGCTTGGGCGGATCCAGCCGCTCCGGACGGCTGTTGATCTCCACCGCCGTCCCGGACTCGGCACACGCCGCGAAGACCCGGTCCGCGTCGAACTGCGACTCCGGTCGCTTCCCGCCGACCAGCCGGCCCGTGCAGTGGCCCAGCACATCGACCCGGGGGTCCCGCACGGCCCGGACCATCCGCCGCGTCATGGCGGGGCCGTCCATCCGCAGCTTGGAGTGCACGGAGGCGACCACCAGGTCGAGCCGGTCGAGCAGCTCGGGTTCCTGGTCGAGCGAACCGTCCAGCAGGATGTCGCACTCGATGCCGGTCAGCAGCCGGAACGGCGCCCACCGCTCGTTCAGCCCGGCCACCACGTCGAGTTGTTCCCGCAGCCGCTCCGCCGACAGCCCGCGGGCCACCGTCAGCCGCGGCGAGTGATCGGTGAGCACGGCCCACTCGTGGCCCAGCGCCCTCGCGGCCCGTCCCATCTCCTCGATCGGACTGCCCCCGTCCGACCAGTCCGAGTGCAGATGGCAGTCGCCGCGCAGCCGGGCCCGCAGCTCCGCGCCGCCCTGCGCCGCCGGGTCGCCCGCCTCCTCCTCCAGCTTGCGCAGATAGCCGGGCACCTCCCCGGCCAGCGCCTCCCGCACCACCTGAGCCGTCTTCGGCCCGACGCCCCGGAGATCCTCCAGGGTCCCCGCGGCCGCGCGCTGCGCCGCCTCGCCCTCGCCGAGCGCGGTCAGCGCCGCCGACGCGGTCCTGAACGCCTTCACCCGGTACGTCGGCGCCATCGACCGCTCCAGCAGGAAGGCGATCCGGTCCAATGCCTCGACGGGGTCCATCCCGGCCTCCAGCCTGCTGCTCGTGCCCCTGAGTACGGGCGGTTCGGTTCTCGCCGGCCCGGTGCTCAGCCCGGCTGCCGCACCGACGACGGGCCGATCTCGCACCACACGGCCTTGCCCTCGCCGCGCGGCTCGACCCCCCAGCGCAGGGACAGCGCGTCCATCAGCACGAGCCCGCGGCCCGACGTGGCCGCCTCGCCCGGCGTACGGCGCTTCGGCCAGGCGCTGGACCGGTCCTGCACCGACAGCCGGACCCGGCGCACCGGCTCCGGCAGCACCTCCAGCGTGAGGACCGCCCCGCCCTCGGTGTGCAGCAGTACATTGCCCAGCAGCTCGCCCGTCAGCAGCTCGGCGTCGTCCGCGAAGTCGCGCAGACCCCAGTCGCGCAGGGCCCGCCGCACCACGGCCCTCGCCTCGGACAGGCCCTGGGGATCGGCCTGGTGGATGTACTGGTGCACGCGCGGCGCGCGCGGCGTCCCCGGGTCGGGGCTGCGCCGCAGCACCAGCAGCGCGACGTCGTCGCCCGCTCCCCAACGCTCCCAGAACCGCTCCGACAGGTGGTCGGCCAGCGCGTCCGCGCCGGGCGGCCCGCTGCTCACCGCCTCGGCCAGCGCCGCGATGCCCGCCCCGATGTCCGTGCCCGGCTCCTCGACGAGCCCGTCCGTGCACATCACCAGCGTCTCGCCGGGCACCAGGTCGAGCCGTGTCTCGGGGAACTCCTCGTCCTCGAACACCGACGCCACGCCCAGCGGCAGCCCACCACGCAGTTTCGGCCGTCCCACCCGGCCGTCGGTGTGCCGGATCAGCGGCCCCAGATGTCCGGCCCTCACCGCCCGAACGGTCCCGGTGCCCAGGTCGACCTGGGCGTAGGTGCAGGTCGCGAACCGCTCGGTGTCCAGCTCGGCGAGGAACCGGGACGCCCGGGCCAGCACCGTCGACGGGGCGTGGCCCTCACCGGCGTAGGCGCGCAGGGCGATCCGCAGCTGGCCCATGATGGCGGCGGCGTGTGTGTCGTGGCCCTGCACGTCACCGACGACGATCCCGACCCTGCCCCTGGGCAGCGGGATCACGTCGTACCAGTCGCCGCCGACCTGCCGGCCGCTCCACGCCGAGTGGTAGCGCACCGCGATCTCGCCGCCGTCGATGACCGGGATCCGGCGCGGCAGCATCGTGGCCTGGAGTCCGGTCGCGAGCTCCCGCTCCTCGTCGAACAGGGTGGCCCGCTGCAGCGACTGGGCCACGATCGCGGCCAGCCCCAGCAGCAGGTTCCGCTCGTCCGCGGAGAACGCGGTGTGACCCCGGTAGAACAGCGCCATTCCGCCCAGGGTGCGGGCCTGTGCGACGAGTGGCAGAAAGGCGGCCGCCCGGAACCTGAGCCGGCCCGCGTGCGGCGCGAGCTCCGGGTAGTCCCGCGCCAGTTCCGGGAACCGGCTGCTGAACAGCGGCCGCCCGCTGATGACGCTCTCCGCCATCGGCATCCCCGGTTCGAGCCGGCGCACCCGCAGGTCGTCGAGGAGCTCCAGGGACTCTCCGCTCAGCGCGATGATGTTCAGCGAGCCGTTCTCGACGAGTCCGAGGGCGAGGCCGTCCGCGCCCAGCCGCGCCAGACCGCCGGGGCCGGTCAGCGCGGCGGTGACGTCGTCGACCGTGACCGCCCGCGACAGCGCCTGGGTGGTGCGCTCGACGATGTTCGTCTGGCGCTGCCTGCGCTTCTCCAGTTCCATCACGAATGCGGAGTGGGTGACCTCGGAGGTGGCGTCGCGGACGATTCCCACGATCCGGTGGCCCCGGCCCTCGCCGTCGCGCAGGATGCGCGCCTGTACGTGCGTCCACTGGGTCGACCCGTCCGCCAGCGGGATCTGGAAGTGCGCGGCGTAGGACGCCCGGCCGCTCTTCAGGGCGTCCTTGATCACCGACTCGACCCGCGTCCGCTCTTCCGCGTCGAGCCGTTGCACGAGAGAGGCGGGCCGGGAGTCGAACGTGCCGGGTGCCAGGCCGAACACGAGCAGACCCGCCTCGTCCACGTCGATGGTCCCGGCGTCGAGATCCCAGTCGAAGCTGCCCGTGCGGTTCATGGCGAGCCGCTCGGTGGGACCGATCTCGCCGCCGTGTACCCGGTTGTCCGTCATCACCCTCATTGTCGAGCGGGTCACGCGGGAACGCCAAGGCATCGGAGACGAACCGAACCCGAACAGCGGTGACCCGGACGGATCAGCCGCCGTGTGGCGGCGCCGCATCGCGATGAGCATGGGGGCATGCCCCCGACACCGGTACCTCGCGCTCTGCTCGCCGTGGCGGGCCTGGCGCTGGCGGCGGGTTGCGCCGACGCGGAGGGGCTGCGCGGGTACGGCACGCCCGGGCGACTCCGGGCCCCGCTGTCGCTGTGGGAGGGCGTGAGTCCGGCCCCACCGCCGCCCGGTGAGAAACCGGGCAGGCCGGCCCGGGTCGCGGTCCCGCCCGTGCCGTCCGGCGACATGCGCGACACCGACGCCCTGGCCGTGGTCAAGGCGGACATGGCCGCCGCCGCGCGCGCCGACGGCGGACGGGGCATCCTGGTCGATCCGCGGGCCGTGCGGCTCCTCGCCGGCTGCGCGGGCGCGGCGTGCCCGGTCCGCCCGGCGGTCCACCACGACCTGACCGGCGACGGCAGGGCCGAGTTGATCACCGCGGTCGACATCGACGGGCGGCTCAGCGAACTGCGCGTCTACACCGTACGGTCGGGTGCCGTCACGCGCGTCCTGGCGCGCCGCGCCGTCCTGGAGGGCACCGAGGTGGCGGCCGGCCATCTGACCGTGCGCGAGCCCACCTCCAACCCCGTGTACGTCAGCGTCTCCGAGTACGTCTGGGACGGCAAGGAGATGAGCCTGGGCGGGCTCATGCTCGACCAGTGCCCGGCGCTGAAGAAGACGCACAGCCCCTGCCCGCGCAGCCAAGCATGACCGGCCGGCCCGCGCACGACGCACCGCCGGGCGGCTCCTCCCCACAGCGGCGGGCTCCGAGTGCCCCCGCCCGGCCGCCGGGCCGGTTGCTCACCGGGCTGCGGCCCGCCTGGGCGTCGAGCCTGCGCTGGAAGATCGCCGCGACGACGACCGCCGTGTGCTGCGCGGTCGCCGCCGTCCTCGGGGTGCTCGTGCACAACGTGGTGGCCCAGCAGACCGTCGGCCAGGTCCGGGCCGGCCTGCGCCAGGATCTGGCCCTCGCGGCCGCGCACTACGAGTACGGCACCTCCACCGGCCGGCTCGCCTCGGAGCTCGACCCGCCCGATCTCCCCGCCGAGCTGCGGGAGCTGGTGCGGCGCGGCGGGACCGGCACGATGGTGGGCACCCGGCTGGGCAAGCCGGTCATGTGGGCGGCCGCGCCCGCCGACGACCACGCCCTGGCCGTCTGGCGGCCCTACGCCGACACACGAGCGCATTTGCGTGCCATCGACACCGCCATCGTCACCTCCGCCGTCTCGGCCGCCGGGGCCGTCGCCGTCGCCGGTCTCTTCCTCGCGGTCCGCATCAGCCGCCGGCTGAGCGCCACGGCGGCCGTCGCCCGCCGGATCACCGACGGGGACCTGGACGCGCGCGTAGGGATGCCCGGTGACGGTGGCCGGGGCGCGGAGCGGGACGAGGTCCGGGCGGTGGCCACCGCACTGGACTCCGTGGCCGGCTCCCTGCAGCGGCGCCTGGAGACCGAGAAGCGGTTCACCGCGGACGTCGCCCACGAATTGCGGACCCCCCTGACCGGGGTGCTCGCCGCGGCCGGTCTGCTGCCCGACGGCCGCCCCAAGGAAATGATCAACGACCGGCTGAGGGCGCTCCACGGCCTCACCGAGGACCTGCTGGAGATCTCGCGGCTGGACGCGGGCGTGGAGCGGGCCGAGTTCGACGGCCACGACCTGGGCCCCCTGGCCGAGCGGGCGGTGCGCGCCACGGGACTTCCGGTCGAGCTGCGCGTCGAGTGCGACGCCCGGGTGGAGACCGACCGGCGGCGCTTCGACCGGGTCCTGGCCAATCTGATCGTCAACGCGCACCGGCACGGCGCACCGCCCGTCGTGGTCACCGTCGACGGCCCGGTGGTGCGGGTACGCGATCACGGGCCGGGCTATCCGCGCGAGCTGGTCGAGCGCGGCCCGCGGCGGTTCCGTACCGGCGGGCGGGGCCGCGGTCGTGGCCACGGGCTCGGCCTGACCATCGTGATGGGCCAGGCGGCGGTGATCGGTGCCCGGGTGGAGTTCGGTGACGCCCCCGGCGGCGGAGCGCTGACGACCGTGCGCCTGCCGAAGGCCCCGCCGGCCCCGCCCTCCGAACCGGGCTGACCACCGGCAGGACAACCGCCCCCGCACGTCTGCCCGTTCCCCCTGTGGCACCACTGCGGCCGGACGCCCGGTGGCGCCCGGCCGGACGGAGGCCGGGACGGCGCGTGGCCGCCCCGTGGCCCGTTCGTCAGTCGACCTCGACGTCACCGGCGTCGAAGTGGTGCGCCTCGGCATCGCCGGCCTCCACGTTCGAGCCGCTCAGGTAGCCGACTTCGACGTCGGAACCGTGTGCGGCCGCCGGGGCGGCGGCGAGGAAACCGACAACCAGCAGGCCGGCCAGGACGAGCGGGATACGACGAGGCATGGGATCTCCTTGGAGTTGGGGGACTCGGACACGACTCTCGTCCAGTTGCCGCCACCTCGCACGTCGAGTCGTACGGGTGGGTGGGGCCGCCTCGGCGCGCGGACCGTGGACGGACGCCACTTCGGGTCCCCAGGGAGGCGCTCACCCCCACGCACGGCCATTGCCCGGTCAAGTGGCCCGTGACTAGCCTGTGTTCGTCACACCGGCCACCGGCCGGGGTTTCGAACGAAGGGGTGGGTGGGCGGAGTGGGTCGTCTTGTCCCGGCGGTGACCAGAGCGCTCGACATACTGGAGCTCTTCCTCGACGGCGACGGGACGCTCTCCGCGCCGGAGATCACCCGCAGGCTCCAGCTGCCCCGCACCAGCGTGCACGAACTCCTCACCACGCTCACGGCCCGGTCCTACCTCGTGCCCGTGCCCGCCCGGCCCGGCCGCTACCGCCTCGGCGTGCGCACCTTTCAGCTCGGCAGCCGGTACGCCGAACGGCTCGACCTCGCCGCCGAGGGCCGGGCCGTGGCCCGGGAGGTCGCCGAGACCTGCGACGAGACCGTCCACGTCGTCGTTCTGGAGGACACCGACGTCATCTGCATCGCCGAGGTGGGCTCCACCCACGCCGTGCGCATGGTCCCCGCCGCCGGCCGGCGGCTCCCCGCGCACTGCACCGCCGGCGGCAAGATGCTGCTCGCCTCCCTTTCCGAGGACGAACTCGACACCCGCATCGACGGACGTGAACTCGCCGCCATGACCCCCCGCAGCCGCACGGACCACGACGAACTGCGCACCGAACTCAGCGCCGTCCGCGAGCGGGGCATCGCCTCCGAGTACCAGGAGTCCAATCCCGACGTCTCCTCCGTCGCCGCTCCCGTGCGCGACGGAGCGGGCCGGGTCGTCGCCGCCCTGTCCATCTCCGTCCCCATGAACCGGTGGAGTGACGTGCGCGAGGCCGAACTGGCCGAGCTCGCGGCCGAGGGCGCCGACGAGCTGTCCGCACGCCTCGGTCACCGCGGCACCCGGTAACCATCCGCCGTGATCCCCTCGGGCGGGTGGGACGTCCGGACGGCCCACCCGCGCGGGAGACAATGACCGGGTGACGAACGGCCACGGCCAGGGCTGCCGCTACCGCCTTCTCGGGACCACCCGGGCGTTCCGCCCCGACGGCGCCGGCGTCCCGCTCGCCGGAGCCCGGCTGCGGGCGCTGCTCACCGCGCTCGCCGCGGCCGCCGGGCGCCCCGTGCCCGTGCACCGGCTGGCCGCGCAGGTGTGGACCTGCGACCCGCCGGCCGACGAGAAGGCGGCGCTGCAAGCGCTCGTCGGGCGGCTGCGCCGGGCCATCGGCCACGACGCCGTCGCCTCCGTGACCGGCGGCTACCGGCTCGCCGCCGAGCCGGACGACATCGACCTGTTCCGCTTCGAGCGGCTCGCCGCGGAAGGCGCCGCCGCGCTCGGGGCCGGCGATCCGGGGACCGCCGCCCGGCTCCTCGACGAGGCGCTCGCCCTGTGGGACGGCCCGGCTCTGGCGGATCTGCCGGACGGGGACGACGATCCGCTCGCCGTGCGGACGCGACTGCACCACACCGAGGCACGGTGCGCCCGCCTCGCGGCCGAGGTCGGACTCGGCCGTGCCGAGGGCGCGCTGGCCGGCCTCGCCGAACTCGCCGCGGACCGGCCGCTGGACGAACCCCTCGCGGCCCTGCGCGTCCGCGCCCTGCGCGCGGCGGGCCGGCCGGCCGAAGCGCTGCAGGTGTACGAGGAGGTGCGGGTCCGGCTCGCCGCCCGCCTCGGCACCGGGCCGGGCGGCGAACTCCGGGCGCTCCATGCCGAACTGCTCGCCGACGAGCATCCGGACGACAGGCCCGCACCCGCCCGCCACCTCAGTGGCCACCACCGCGGCGCCCTCGACAGCAGCGCCCACGACCGCTCCCGCGACCGCACGGCCCCGGGAAATCTGCGCACGCGGCTGACGTCCTTCGTCGGTCGGGAGGGCGAACTGGCCTTGATCGCCGGTGAACTCGCCCACCGGCGGCTGATCACCCTCCTCGGCCCCGGCGGGGTCGGAAAGACCCGCCTTGCGATGGAATCCGCGGCCGCCGCGGCACACGAGTGGCCCGACGGGGTCTGGGTCGCCGAGCTGGCCCCCGTGCACGACGAGGAAGGAGTCCCGGAAGCGGTGCTGAGCGCACTCGGCGGGCGTGAACCGCTCCGCTGGGGCACCGAGGCACCGCCCCGGGACCCGCTTCCC
>NZ_JBUEFZ010000044.1:0-45447 GCF_054963715.1 Streptomyces sp. STAM6
GGGAATTGAGGAATTACGCTTCGCGTAATTCTGCCCTTTCTCCGCTTCGCTCCGAAAGGGGGTGGGAATTTCCGCTCCGCTCCAATTCCCTAACCGCGCTCCGCGCGGGGCTGGCTACGGCCGGAGGGAAGCGAGTGCATCACTTCGGCCGACTGTGTAGCAGTGACAGAAGACGCTAATCCCCAGGTAAGGCCGCCATTCCAACTACCAGACTCACAGACTCTGTTAGCCCCGGAGTCTGTGAGTCTGACCCTCACCGGCCCCAACAACCAACCCCCGCAGCATACCCCAGCAGGACACCCACCAACACCCCTCCCGCGAATCCGACAACACCACCCAACCGAGTGGGCAAGCGAACTGACGGACGATCACCAAAACCACCACACGCCCGCCCTCACCCTGCTACCGTCACAAGAACGGCCACCGGCCTAGCTCCCGTGCATCACTTCTAAGCACTGTGTAGAGCGACCGGAACAGCCGGACCCCCGGACAGGGGCAAGGGAAGGGGACCCAATGAGCGCACCGCGTGAGCTCCGCCCGCACCAGGTAGAAGCCGTAGAAGCCGCCGTAACGGCCCTTGACGCGCCGCCGAAGGGAATCCCAGCGAACGGGCTGCGCGTGTCTGTGGTGGCCGCGTGTGGTACCGGAAAAACGCTGATCGCCGCACACTCCGCGCTGCGCATCGCAAAGGGCGGCCGGATTCTCGTCATGTTGCCGACTCTCGACCTTCTGACTCAGACGGTAAGGGAATGGCGCGCAGAGGGTCATGACGGCCGGTCAGTGGCGGTGTGTTCTTTGGACGATGACGCGGGGCTTTATGCGGCGAATGTGCGGACCACCACAGATCCGATGGTTCTCGCCGAGCGGTACGGTCGGGGTCCGGTGACCATGTACGCCACCTATGCGTCACTGCCTGTCATCACAAGCGCGTTCAGTGCGGAGTACGCCGGGGAAATGCAGCCTTTCGATCTTGTCGTGGTGGACGAGGCGCACCGGACGTCGGGGAGCATGGGTAAGGCGTGGGCGGCGATTCACCGGCAGTCGGAGGTGCCGGCGGCGCGGCGGTTGTATTTCACGGCCACGCCCCGGATCTGGCAGGAGCGTCCGCCAAGCCGGGAGGTTCGGGCCGGGCTGCGGGAGGCGTTGCCGGCCGAGCTGGCGTGCTCGATGGATGACGAGAGCGTCTTCGGGCCGATCGTGTATGAGCTGGGGCTGGCGGACGCCATCAGCCTGGGATTGCTGGCCCGGTACCAGATCCTGGTGGTGGAAGTCCGCGACCCGGTGGTGACGCCTGAGCGGCTGTCCGGGCCGGAGGCGCGGGAGGAGGAGGTTCGGGGTCTGCGGCTGGGCGCGTTGCAAGCGGCGCTTTTGCGGACGGCCGCCGAGCACGGACTACAGAAGATCATCACATTTCACCACCGCACGGTGGAGGCAGAGGCTTTCTGCAAGGGGCTGAAGAAGAAAGCCCAGGAATTGCACGCGGCTAATCCGGAGAAGTACCCGGCGTCGGTGTGGTCGGGATGGCTGCGGGGCGAGCACGAATCCGACCACCGCGCTCAGGTTTTGGGCCAGTTCGGCGGAACAGCCCATCGCGCCATTCTCTCGAATTGCCGGGTCTTGGGGGAAGGGGTGGACTGCCCGGCGGTTGACTCGGTCGCTCTGCTCGACCCCAAAGGCTCGTCGGTGGATATCGTCCAGGCCATCGGGCGGGCGCTTCGGCAAAAGCCCAACGCGGGCAAACTGGCCTCATTGATCGTGCCTGTTTTCCTGGGGGAGGATGAGCATTGGACGCGGGCAAATATGGTCACGTCCGCCTCTTACCGGCCGCTGGTAAAGGTCCTGATGGGTCTTCGGGCGCATGATGAGCGTGTGATCGAGCTGCTGGCCATGCCACAGGAGAACTCACCCCGGCAGCCGGGGGAGACGATCGGTCCCGAGCCCGAGGAGGGTGAGGAGGAATCGCGCACCCTGCTGCGGTTCTCCACGCCGCGTGATCCGGCCGCTGTCGCTGAGCTGGTGTCGCTGCGGGTGCTCGACACCGAGCGGCGGGACTGGATTCGCGGCTACTGGGCAGCGCGCACGTGGGCGAGCCACCAGGGCCACCTGCGGGTGCCGCTGGGCGCCGACTGGGAGTCGTACCCGCTGGGGCGGTGGATTCGCCGGCAGCGCGCCGCGTACGCCTCCGGGCAGCTCGACGGGCGGCGCGTGGGGCGGCTGGAGCGGCTCGGGATGGTGTGGGACCCGGCGGAGGCCGAGTGGCAGGACAACCTTGCGGCCGCGCGCCTCTACATGGGCCGGTACGGGACGCTTGCGGCTCCGCGCAGCGCGGTGGTGGCCGAGCCGGGCGGAGAGGCCGCACGGGCGCTGGAGGGGCCGTCAGGGGCCACAGGACGGCCTATCGGACAGTGGCTGTCCAACTGCCGCCGGCCCGGTGCCCTGTCGTCTGAGCGGGCCGCACAGCTCGCCGCCATCGACAAGGACTGGAACCCCGACTGGCCCATCGACTGGCAGCGCCACTACGCGGGTGTACGGGCGCTGGTCGTGGACGGCGGCGCGGCCGTGGACGAGATCACCCCCGGTGTGACCGTGCACGGCGCGGACGTCGGCCGGTGGCTCCAGCGGCAGCGCGAGACGTGGGCCGAGCTGTCACAGGCGCAGCGCGAGCGGCTGACCGCGCTTGGAGTCGCGCAGCCGGCCCCCGTGGCGGCCCCGACGAGAGGCGGCCGGGCGGCGGCATGGGAACGCGGGGTGGCGGCGGCCCGCACCTACCTGGCCCGTGAGGGCACGCTGACGGGCGTCTCCCGGGCACATGTCGAGCGGATCGAGCATGACGGCCAGGAACACGCGGTGAAGCTCGGAGTGTGGCTGGCAAACCAGAAGACACGCCGCGCGAAGCTCCCTGCGGATCGGGCGGCGGTACTGGTGGAACTCGGGGTGATCTGACCCGGCCCAAAGGCCAGCGCTGCGCCCCTCGCCGACGCGAGGGGCGCAGCGCTGTGCACAGAGACCGTGGCGCCCGGTTCGGTGTCTCGAACCAGGCGCCACGAGGATGGGTGCTTCGGCATTTCCACCAGCGGATGGAATGAAAGTCAGGTGCTACCTAGTCGCTGGCGAGCGCCGCTCTCCGTCCGAGGTCTCTTCGTCGGGGCCGTATTCGGTGGTGGGCTGGCCACAAGTGAAGTCTTCGGCGGATTCGGCCGCGTACATGCCGCCGATGTCGTCGTGATCGTCGAGCTGGGTCGGGGGGACAGGCTGGCGTGCTGCGTCCGAGATTTTCCGGTACCGCTCACTCCAGGATGCGTCGTCCAGCACTACTTCCTGATCGCTGGCCGGCCCAGATTCCAGGTACTCCAGCATCGTTGCTAGAGGGATGGGAGACACCGGTACGCCTTCCTCCCCGCTGCGAATCTCCACCTCCTCTGCTGCGTCAGAGATCTTTCGGAACAGCGTGTCCCAAGACGTGGGGGACAGATGGAGCGGGTCAGTTGTGCCCCTCTCGTCCAAAAAGCTCATTAGCCTCTCATGAGGCGAGGAGCGTGAAACGTCCTTTTGCATGCGCGGGTATCCCTTCCTTTTCCTTTCCGAATCAAGCCCTTGGGAGTTTCAAGCTCCCGACCGGGACTAGATCCCGACCCGGGGACCACGGAGACTGAGGTGCCGCGATCCCGAGACGGGAGCTACTCCTCCAAACAGCGCCTTACCTTTTCGCTGGCCTTTTCCAGATCTCGACACACAGTTGATGATGAAACCTTCAAGATTTTGGCGATTTGCACGCCCTTGAGCCCCCACACATACGCATACTCCCAGGCGAGCGCTTCCCGCTTGTTGCCGATTGCAGATTTGGCGGCGGCTACGAGATCCCAGTAGATGGTGTTCCCTGATGTGGGATCGTCTTCCGTACGGGAGCTGTCCGGACTCGGCCGGAGATTCTCCTTTAGTTCTACAGTTTCCCTCTTTGTTCGTTCACGTGCATAGTGATCATAAAGCTTCCGACGGCCGACGAGGGTGGCGAAGGCCATCAACGATTGAAACCGGATTCCCCTACGGAATTCTCGCAACATGACGATGCATACTTCTGACGCAATGTCTTCCGCAAGATGCCTGTCGCCGGAGTTTCGCGTGAGGTAGGGCACCAGCTTTTCCCATACCCCTTTCAGTTGGTAGCTGAATTCCCGTTCGAGTTCTGCGGGTGGCTTCGACTTCGCCGATGGGTGGGGAGTCATGTGACCTCCAGGTCGAGAGGGCGGGACCATGCTGCGCAGAGGTCCTACATGTCTGTCCGGTGAGAGGGGCGGAATTTTGCAGCCGGGGCAGAGAAAAAAATCCGGCTGCCTGGCGTCGAGTAGTCATGGACACCAGAACCGTGCTCGTGATCATGCTGGGCGTCATGGCCGTCTATGTGGCGTACCGCGACGTCAAGGCCGGTGCCGCAATCGGGGTGGGCACTGCCGTCATGACGCTGCTCTTGGAGTACTTGTCATGACCACATATCCCCTGACCACACATCCCCTGATCAGAGACGGACCCGAAGGGGGCCAGGGTCGGAATCTGGCGGCGCCCCGCTGGACGGGACTGCCAACCGGCCCGGGCGGGGTCGGTTCGCGGGGGGATGGGCCCCCTACCCGTACGGGTCTCAGAAACGCCGAAGGGCCGCGCCCTCACGGGTACGGCCCTCCCTCACGCTGCTGGCCGTCGCACGCGTCAGAGCAACGGACTCTTCTTGTACTTCAGCCGTTCGCCGCTCTCGGCATCGCTCGTTACGGGGCGGGCTGGTAGGTGACCGCCGTAGCGGGGCAAGCGGCAGCCGACGAGATCGTCCCCGGGGTGACCGTGCACGGCGCCGACGTCGGCAAGTGGCTCGCCCGGCAGCGCGAGACATGGGCGGAGCTGTCGGAGGCGCAGCGCGAGCGGCTGGACGCGCTCGGCGTCACCGAGTCCGAGCCTGCGGCCGCGCCAAAGGTCGGCGGCCGGGCAGCAGCATGGGAACGCGGCCTCACGGCGGCCCGCGCCTACCTCGCCCGGGAGGGCACCCTGACCGGCGTCTCACGCGGTCACACCGAACGAATCGAACACGAGGGTCAAGAGCACCAGGTCAAACTGGGGGTATGGCTCGCGAACCAGCGGAGCCGACGCGCAGCGCTGCCGGCCGAGCGCGCCGCCGTACTCACAGAGCTTGGGGTGATCTGACCCATCACGCAGTAATGCGCCCTCGCGAGACCGGGAGGGCGCATCGCCGACGGTGGCGGCCTCTTCGGGGTGCAGTCGTCCGACGTCCGCCATCTCGCACAGCCGCGCCAGATCCTGTGCTTTGCCGGCGACTGGGCGACAGCGGGGCGTAGCGGCTGCCCGCCCCTTACCCGCCCGTGAGGGCAGCTGACCGACGTCTCGCGCTCTCATTATCGAATACGACGAAAGGGAGACGGACAGGCAGCAGCGTCTGAGGAAAGTACGAGCCGCTGCCGCCCGTACCCTTCAAGGGGCCGCTGTAATGGTTCACCTCTGCCACCTCGGCCACATGACATCCCCATGCGGAGAGCTGCTGTCAGTCCTCCGTGCTCTGAGTCAGCAGGGATACCGTTGATTCACGCAGGTATTCGTCCACTGCCAGTTCAGGGACGCGGAAGGAGCGACCGACTCTGATCGCGGGAAGGTGACCCGCATGGACCAGCCGGTACACGGTCATCTTGGACACGCGCATCTTGTCAGCGGCCTCAGCCACGGTGAGGAAGACAGTGCCTTCCACCACGGCCCTGATCTGGCTCGCATCACTCGCATCAGCTGGCGGGCGCCCCTTCCGGAGTTCGCCTGGCACCTCGTCTTCCTGGCCGGCGGAATGCATGTCACCGGGGGCGGTCTCTGTCGCGGCGGACGGTTCGTCGGCCTCCTCCGCCATCCAGCTGAGCAGCCCTTGCTTGCGCCGGGCGAGGCTCGCTTCGTCGATGGTCACGGCGGCTTCGGTTTGGTGCAGCAGGTTGGCGATCACGGTATCTGTGTCGTGGGCGCTATTCGTCATGCTGCTTCCTCCTCTCCCTTTCGTGCCTCTCGCACTGCCACCTCATCGGTCTTCTCTTTCAGGAGCTTGGGCAGTGCCTCGCGCAGCTGTTTTCGGGCAAGTGACACGTGCTTGCGTACGCCTGACGGCTGGATGTCCAGCAGGTTCGCGATGAACAGCGGCGTCTGCTGCTCCAGGAAGTACAGCAGGGCGACCTGTCGGCGTACGGGCGGGAAGGTCTGGATCACCTGCCAGCATTGCTCGAGATCTTCGCGCGCGATCACGAGATCGGCGGGGTCAGGCGCGCTCATGCTGTGCAATTGCTGCACACCGAGCTGGTACCGATCACGCGCCTCCGTACGGCGGATGTCATCGATCCACTTGTACCGGCAGACCTTGCGCAACCAGCCGCGGCGGGCGTTCGCGTCCGCATCGGCGATCGACGACCAGCGTTCCGCAGCCGCCATGAAGGTGCGCTGCACGAGGTCTTCCGCGGCGGCTGCGTCGGTTCCCATCCGCACCATGGCGTATCGGGTCAGGGCGCTTGCCTCTCTGTCCCATAGGGCCGCGACCTGTTCCGCGACCTCATGCGCAATGCGCCGTTGAGTCACTCGCGTCCCCCCTCGTCCATCGCCGGGGTGCCCCCTACGCGTACGCGCATGGCCGGGCCCCCGTGCCCCGTCCCTGGACCACCTCGCTGCCGGCCGGAGCGTTACGCATAAGCGCAACCAGGGTGGTCCTGCGCTGCCATTCGCTCAGGAAGATCACGGCCCCTGCGAAGAGAAAGGGCAGACACATGCCCCACGGGACCGGCAGCTGCACAACGGCCGACCAGAGCCAGCCTGTCCCGTGCACCAAGAGAGTATTCACACCAGATAGTCGGTTGAGAGGCACCAACCGCTGCCTCTCAGACACAAAATTTTTTCCGGAAGCAGGACGGCTTCGTATTAGGTGAGGTCAGAGCGCTGACCGTACTCCAGGTCACCGAGACCGGGCCCGCGGCAAGGGCTGGCGGCCGGGCGGCAGCATGGGAACGGGGCGTAGCGGCAGCCCGCACCTGCCTCGCCCGTGAGGGCCAGGGCAGGGTTCACCGTCCGGCCTCGCGCTGGGCGAGCTCCTTCAGCTCCATCCGCGCGGCGGGCGTCCCGGCCGGGCTGGACCAGAAGGAGTGGCCGGCGATCCGGGCGGACAACTGCAGCAGCTCCCGGCGTCCCGCGGACCGCGGGAGCGGGGTCCGCGAGCCGCCGGTAGGTGGCATACCAGGAGGTCTGGGCCCGGAGGAGGTCGAGGGGAAAGTCGTGCGCGTCCACAACCCCTGATTGGATTGCTTGTTCGAGTTTTCGGGGCAACCACACAGGCCGGCGCCCCCGGGGGTTCCGGGGGCGGCTTGGTGGCTCCTTTAGTGGGTGGCGGCTTCGTCGACTTGGCGGCGGGCCCGCGGTGTGGTGCGTTCTCGCCGGAGGCCGGGGCGTGTGGGTGGGCGGGCGGGGAGTTCGCTGGGCCGGGCGGGCCTGGTGGCGGCGGCTTCCAGCAGGGCGCGGATTTTGCGGGCGAAGTCGGGGCCGGGCAGGGGCAGCTCGCTTTCGGGTTCGCGGAGGTAGCCGATGGCGACGGCGGTGGGGATGTAGTCCATCAGCTCGGTGACTACGGCGGGGCGGGGGCGGGTGGCCTGTCGGGCGAGGCGGCGCAGGATGCGCAGGATCGTGGTGGTGGGGGCGGTGTGGTCGTGGTGGAGGACGACGGGTTTGTCGCCTTGGTGCAAGGTCGTACGTGCGGGAGTGGGTGAGGCGTGTGCGTCGTCGGTCTGGTTGTGCCACCAGCGGGCGGTGTGGGTCTCGCCCAGGGAGAGGTGGTGAAGGTAGAGGCAGTAGGCGGCGGCGGGCTGGCCGGCTCCGGCGGCGTACTGCCACCAGAAGCGGGCTCCGTCGTCGGTGTCGGTCAGCTGCAGGACGCAGGCCAGGACCAGTGCGCTGCGGGGCTCGGGCACCTGGTCGGTGACGAATTCGGCGACCGCGGTGGCGGGGGTGTGGGTGACGAGGGTTTCGCACAGCGCGCGCAGGTCCTCGGCCGCGTCCGCCGCCGGCTTCGATGTCCCGCCCGGCATGACCGGTGTGAGGGCCGGCCGGGCGTGCGGGTCGGGCTCGCGGGGCGGGACGGTGTCGCGGGGCACGGTGCGGTCGCGGACGAGCAGTGCCCTGGACAGGATGTGTTCGAGCGTGGTCATAGGGTGGGTCCTCCGGTCTGGGGCGGCAGCTCGATGGTGTCGTCCAGGAAGCGTTGGGCGTGGCGCTCGTCGGACCGTACGGCGGCCGGCGGGATGCCGAGCAGGTCGGAGACCTTTTCCCGCGGGAACCCGCACACACGCCGCAGCACCATGACGTCGAGCTGGGCGTCGGGCAGCCGGCTGATCGCGGTGAACAGCTCCAGGCTCTCCGCCAGCTGCGCCGCCTGGCCCTCCGGGGAGGTCTGCGCGCGCAGGGCGACGGTGTCGAAAGCAGCGTCGCCCAGGACGGGCCGCTGGTCGCGATAGTCGGCCTTGGCCTTGACGGTGGCGCGCAGGATGCTCCACGCATAGCGGCGGAAGTCGTGGAGCCCACTTCGCTGTGCGCCACACCGATGATCTCGCGGTCGGAATGAACCCACTGGCCGCCGTGCGGGGCGTCGGGGCACCTCAGCCTGCGGACGATCGTCCACACCGCCAACCGCGAGCTCGCCGGTGGGGGCGAGCTCGATCTCGACCGAGCGCGTCGAGGACGGTCTGTCCCGACTTCAGCAGCGCGACCACCACCAGCACGATGACCACGAATACCGCGGCACGAAGGGCCGGGGACAACGCCCCCGTCCCACAGGACAGGTGGGTGGGCAGAACACTTCTACGCAGACTTCGTGAGCGTGAGAATCGGGATTGGTGCATGATCGGGCCTCCTGGGCGCTGGTGTGTACACGCCTGACGGTGCCCGTGTGGCGATTACCGGTCGCCGACACGGACGGTGATGGGAAGCAAGCGTGCTGTGTCCGGCAGTACGGTGGCAAGCCCTTCTCCCCGGCGGAACGACACACCCGAAAATCGCGCACCGCGGGGGGCGTTCGGCGCCCCTCCGCCCGGATTCCAGCAGTCCCACAGCAGGCACGGCTGAGCCGACGGGGGCACCTCAGCCGTTCGGAACGGCCCGGACACTCCGCGACGAAAGGGCTCTGAGGTGCGCGTATGTCATTCGGAAGGCAGCGGAAAGCTTCTGCGATCTTGTAATGCCCCCCGATACTGGTGAGACTGGGCACCAACGGCCCGCCGGTAAGGCAGCCGCCGCCGTGGCAGCCCCTCGTCAGTCCTCCCGGGCGCGATGCGGACAGCTCACGGACAACAAGAGGGCCCCTGTTACCGGCAGGGGCCCTCTCTCAATGTCACCACGGCCTGTCGCCGCTTTCCGAACAACATCCCGCAGCGTCACGATCGTACCGAGCGCCCACGCCCCCCGGCAGGCCGAAAAGACAATCAAACCCGGCACACCCAGGGCAGGCTCGCCCACCAGCATCCCAGCCGGCCGCCCGTGCGGAATCGCCGATGCGGCATGCAGATCGAGAAGCAGGCCGCGCCAGGCCGTCAGAACAACAAGCCCTCTTTCTCCGGCTATCGCCGAGAAAGAGGTGTCGGCCCACGAAGGGGGGGTTCACACCTTCGGTGCAACCTCGGGTCCGCCTGTGCAGACATCTGCGGGTACAACTCTCTTCGAGGACGCCGCCGGCAGGCTTGCCCGGATGTGCCGGGACACATAGGTGTCACCTGGGCAGGTGGTCACCGCTGCGCCGGGACACGACGGTCAACACTGGATCAGTCAGTGAAGTGGCTGGGGTCCGGGGCCGCGGAGGCGGCGCGCGAGATCGCGGCTTCGTGGGCGGCGAGCTCTTCCGGGGTCCCGACGAATGCAGGTCCGCAGTTCGGAGGGAGGCGCTCGACCACCATCGCGATGGCTTGCTGTGGCATCGCGGCCGGCCCCACGGTCTCACTGCGCAGAGGGGCGGAGACCCAGTACCCTCCTTCGGCCACGGCCGAGATGTAGGGGATGTCCCATGTCCATCGCTCCCCTGTGCAACGGCTGAAGTGCAACTCCCCCATTCCTGTCCACGGGAACAGCCGGCGTAGGCGGGGTTCAGCGTAAGCCGCTTCGAGCAGTTCCGGACGGACCCGCCCGTCGTCGCACACCTTCCGCCAACCCGCCTCGACCACGGCTCGGCCCGGTGATGTCCCATCCATGGTGACCATCATCCCCGCCGCTACTCGTTCGGTCGCGAAGGCCACCATCCCCCATCACGTAACGAACCCGTGCGCCCCCACAGCCCTCCACCCTGGCTGCGGCCGGCCCGCTCGCCCGCCCCGGGATACGTCCTTGGGGCGCTTGCCCTTGGCCACGCGCCGCGCCTGACTCAGCCCGGCCCGGCCGTCGCCGCTTCAGCCCTGCGGAGTCCGGCGGCGCAGCTCCCGCACCGCACGGTCGAAGGCCGAGTCGCGCGCGTTGCGTGCCACTTCGCCGGTGAGGACGCCCGCGAGGTGGTGCGGCGGGATGCCGGTGCCGTCGAAGGTGGTGCCCGAGGAGGTGAGGAACTCCTCGTTGGGCAGGCCGAAGGACCAGCCGTACGGCAGCTCGCGTTCCATCACGTCGGAGAAGACGCCCTGCGTGGGGCGGCCGATGCGCACGGTGGGAGCCGGGCGGTCGATCAGGGCCTGGGTGAGGGTTTCCCCGGCGCTGTAGGTCTCGCCGCCGGTGAGGACCGCGACCGGCCCGGTGTAGCGGAACCGGCCGGGGGCGGGGCGGACGGTCACGGGCTGGGGGCGGGTGAAGCGGGTCAGGTCGGCCGCGTCGTCGCGGACGCGCTTGGCGTAGGCGACGTACGGGCGGTCGGTGAGGCGTTCGGCGACCTGGAGGGCGAGGGCGTCGGAGCCGCCGCCGTTGACGCGCAGGTCCAGGATCAGGCCGCGCAGGCCGGGCTTGAGGACCTCGCCGAGAGTGCGGTCCAGTTCGGCGCTGTTACGTGCGTAGTCGCTGCCCGGGCCCGCGTATCCGCCGAAGCCGGAGATCCGCAGATAGCCCATGCCGCCGGGCAGTTCGGCGAAGCCGACGCGGCCGCCGGCGAAGGCGCGCAGCGGTGTGCCGCCGAGGTCCCGGCGCTCGATCCAGCTGCGGACCCGAGCGTCCAGTTCCGGCCCGGGCACAAGCGTGCCGGGACGGGGCTGCGCGAAGCTCCCCGTGTCCCCGGCGTCGAGCCGCACGTGCGCGTCGTACAGCGGTCGCACCATCTCCCGGAGGACGCCGAAAAGTTCGGCGTCGGGCATGCCGTCGTGGACGCGGGGGCGGTACCGGTCGCGGACCGCGTGCCAGTCGACGCCCTTCGCCATGAAGAAGGGGTAGTTCTCCTCGAAGGTGTGCCAGAAGACGTCGAACGTGGCGAGCGCGCCCGTGGGCGCCGGCCTGCCGCAGTCGGCGGGCAGCGCCGCCACGCGCCGCAGGCCGCGGTCGCCCGTCGAGCCGTCCAGGTGTACCGAGGCCCGGGCGCCGCCCGGCAGGGCCCGCATCCGGTACACAGTCGAGCCGTCGGTGTACGTGGTGGGTTCCGTGCGCCGCGCGGTGGTGCCGGGCAGGCAGCCGGCGGCGCTCGTGTGGTACTCCCGCAGCTCCCCGTCGCCGACCGTCAGCACGGTCCCGTACCCGTCCATCCGCCACACCCCGTCCACGCCGTGCGGCGTGCCCGCCGACGCCGGTGCGGCCGTCAGGGTCGTGCCGCCCGTCGCAGCGAGCAGTGCGGCACAGGTCCAGGTACGCCAATCGCGCTTCGTTTTCATGATCGACAGCATCGCCGGCGCGGCTCGGCGGCGACATCCCGGTGGCCCGCCGGTCCGTACGGGGGACAACCCCACCCCGGAGGAACGCGCTTGACATCAAGCATGGTTGAGGTCGGAGGCTGTACGCGTATCCACGAAGCAACGAGTGCGGGAGGCACATCATGAGCAGGCCCCAGGTCGCGGGTGTGACGGTTCCTCAGGAGGACGTGGACGCGATCGTCGCGTTCGTCGCCGGAGTCGAGCACGCGCAGCAGAACGCGCTGCCCGACGCCTTCATGAGCGGCTTCAGACCGGACGCCTTCTGGACCACCGCGCACGGCAGGCGGCTGACCGGGTTCGAGGAGATCAGCGCCTTCACGCACAAGGTCCTGCCCGCCACGATCGACCAGGGTGTGACGGCCACCTACGAGGTCGAGCACATCCTCTTCGTCCGCCCCGACATCGCCGCCGTGAAGGTGCGCCAGCGCCCGGTCACCCGGGGCGGCGAGCGGCTCGACGAGGTGTTCCGGGGTGACGCCGACCCCGAGGCGCTGGTGGCGGCCCACCCCGACGCCGTGCCGGGCACGCCGATGTACGTGCTGGCCAAGGACGACGGCGTCTGGCGGGTCGCCGCCGCCCAGAACACCAAGGTCATCGACCCGGAGACACTGGCCGCGATCGCGGGCTGAGCCGGCAACCGGGGTGCCGGGGGCCCGGGGGGCGCGACGCAATGCCCGGCCGGCGGTCAAGGTCGGGGCGCACGTCCGCTTTCGCGGCGTGAAGTGGCAGGTGGTCGCCCTGGCCGGGCAGGACATCCACCTCGTCGGGCCGGACGGCGGTGGTGAGGCCGTACTCGCCGGGCATCTGTTCGCCGACCCCGGCTTCGCCGTCGTCGGAGCCGACGCGCCCCAGGCCTCCCCGCAGTGGGGGCTGTTCGAGACCTCCCCCGCCGCGGCGCGCGAGAAGGCACTGGCATGGCAGCGGCACGTCAGGGAAGTCGAGTGCGGGCTGCCCGGCGGACCCGGCAGCGACGGGGTGATGCGGGCCGAGTATGACCCGCAGAGGTGGACGCTGGCCGAGCGCGAACGCGCCGAAGCCGCTGAGCTGACGGCGCTGGGCTTTGTGCGGGTGTCGGACAGGACGGTGCAGAATATGCGGCTGGCGTACCGCAAACAGGGCCTGTGGGGACTGCTCGACCACCGCTCCACCTGTGTCTCCAGTCCCACCGGGCGGGCCGACGAGCGGGGCGTCGCCGCCGTCCGTGAGGCGCGGCGCCGCCGGCGCGGCCGCTCCAGGGACACCGTCAACGGCCTGTTCCCGCTGATCAACCAGATCCTTGAAGACCGGCACGGCCCCGGTACGGTGCCCGCGCCATCCCAGGCCACGCTGTACCGGCTCGTCACCGCTCTCGCCCGCCCGGTGAACTGCCCACCGGGCCCGTGATACAGCAGCGGGTGTCGACGGGGGGGTCTTCACCCCCGCCACGGCGCTGCGGCCCGGCGAGCAGGTCCAGATCGACACCACCCGCCTGGATGTCCTGGCCCTCCTCGACGACGGCCGCCTCGCCCGCCCCGAACTCACCATCGCCGTCGACGTCGCCACCCGCGCCATCCTCGCCGCCGTCCTGTGCCCGAGTACAACCAAAGCCGTGGACGCGGCCCTGCTGCTGGCGGAGATGGCCGTCCCGCACCCCGCCCGGCCGACCCGGCCGGACATCTCGCGCATGGACCACGCCCCCGCAACTCCCCCACCAGCGGCTGGCCGCGCCGGATGAGCGCTTGGCCGGTGCGGCACCCCGGCCGCCGTCCTGCCCGAGACGATCGTCGTCGACCGCGGCAAGGTCTTCGTCTCCGCCGCGTTCACCGCCGCCTGCGAACACCTGGGCAGCAGCGTCGAGCCCGCCCCGCCCCACGCCCGAGCCGCCAACGGCATCGTCGAGCGGACCTTCAGCACCATCAACCACCTGTTCTGCCAGCACCTGCCCGGCTACACCGGCTCCGACGTCACCCGCCGCGGCCCCGACACCGAACAAGAAGCCTGCTACAGCGTCGCCCAGCTGCAGGACCTGCCTGATGAGTGGCTGGTGCACTACCACCACCGGCCCCACGAAGGCCTGCGGCACGCGCTGATGCCCCGCAAGGCGCTCACGCCGAACCAGATGTGGGCCGCGCTGGTCGCCGTCGCCGGGTACGTGCCCGTCCCGCTCACCGGCAGCGACTACCTCGAGCTGCTGCCCGTGCGCTGGCAGGCCATCACCCCCGCCGGCATCACAATCCACCGCACCTACGACCACGATCTCCTCGCCCCCTACCTCGGCCAGCCCTCCCCCGTCGCCGGCCGGGGCGGGAAATGGGAGATCCATTACTAGGCCACAGCGGCTGGGGCAGCCGGAGCCGCCAAAGCCGCGATCGTCGGCGGCAAGGCCATCGCATCGCATGGCGGCCTCACCTCACTCACGACACCACACGCGGCAGCCACCGCTCACGGCGTCGGGTTCGCCGAAGCCGCCCGCCAGACGGCACACGTCGCCACCCATGCCGGCTACTACCTCGCCGCTGCGGGCGGAACCGCAGCAGCCATCGAAGCGCTGCGCAACGACGACGCCGAAGGAGCGGCCGACGCGATTTGGGACGCCTCCACCAACGCCTACGACTCGTTCACCTGACCCCCAAGCGGTACTCGTCGACCCGGCGTTCACCACCGTCTCAAAACGTGACGCCCGGGCGCGGAGCAGCACCACTGGTATCGCAGCGGGCCCGAGTCATCCACACCGCTGCTACCGGTCCTCTTCGTGACCAGCGCCATCAGCACGTGGCCAGGCCCGACCACCATGCGCCGCTAACCGTGGAAGCGCGCAGGTGGTCCAGTAGCATCCGTGGGTGGTCCCTGACGCGGCACGCGCGAGGCACTACACGGCTGCGGGTTCCGTCATGATGTGTGGTTCGGATACGGTCCATAGAAGGACTGCACGAGCGTTACGGACGGTAGGGGACGGGCTATGCGGTGGCCCCTCAAGCGACACGATGTCGGTGAACGTGCCGGCAATGCTGCCGAGGACGATGCGGTGCGAGCCGGTTCGCTCGGCGGCGAGAGGGTGCGGCTCGAAAATCTGCGCTGAGAGCGGACGTCACGGCCCGCAACGAAACGTTCCACCAGGATCCGCCTGCCGTGATCGGTCAGCCGGTGCCTTACCGTGGCACACGAAGACCTCCGTGCGTGGTGTGGAGCGTAGACGCCTCCACCACACCGGAGGTCTTCGCCATGATCAAGACCAGTCAGCGTCAAGACCAGTCACGTTAACAACGCTCGTGATCAATATGCCTAGCCGACCTTGAAGGCGTACACGTACCGGGTGTTCCGCGTCGCCTTGCCCGGCTCGTCTCCTTCCGCGTACTCCGACAGACCCCACAGCAGTTTGTCGCCGCCGGTCTCGGCGTAGCTCAGGTCCTCCGGGCCCGGAGGCGTCGACCAGAGCTTGCGCGTGGTCACCACCTTGGCCGCGTCGGCCCTTCCGTGGCGGATGCTGCCGTTGCCCAGCCTGCCGTTGCTGACGGAAAGGTAGAACTCCTCGCCACCGGCGGACTTGAGGCTGAGCGCGCCCTGGAGTTGCGCGCCGTCGTGGATCGCGTAGGGCGTGGGCGAGAGCACCGACTTTGTGCCGGGGTCGACGGGGGACAGCCGCCCCTGCCCGTCGAGCGCGAAACGGACCCCGCGTGCCGTCAGCGGCCCTTGGCCGGGGGTCACGTACTCGCTCACCAGCAAGGAGGGGCCGCCCTGCGAAGTCCGGTCGAGGGACACCTGCGAGTAGTTCATCCGCTCGTTGGGGTGCTCGATGTCGTCGTAGGCGCGCACTTGCGGCAGGACATACTTGGCGCCGTAGGCGTAGTACTTCCCGTCGAAGTAGCCGCACTGGTCCCTGGCGGGGCCGCCAGTGACGACCTTGAGCATCGCGTTCGTGTCGAAGACCCGTAGGCCCTTGCGCGTGTCGACGACGTAGAGCAGGTTTCCGTACCAGGCAATTCCACCGACATGGGCGTTCACGGGCTTGAAGTCGGGCAGGCTTTCGTCCCCGGTCAGGACCGGCTCGACGAGCAGGACGTGGCGGTAGCGGGGTATGCGGCGACTGCGGTCCACGAAGGTGATCCGGGCGGCCTGGTGGCGGGCGGCGTCGAGGGTGTACCAGGACACGAGCAGGGTCCGCCCGCCCGAGCCGTTCGCGTCGTAGTCCGTGGTGATGCCCTGCGGCCGCCAGCTCCGGGTCTCGAAGTCGGTGTCGGCCCACCTGAAGCAGTGCCGGACGCGACGGTTGCCCCGCAGGGTCGGGTGCCTCTCCAGCACGGCGCGTGTGTTGCGGGGGTCGGCGAGGACGCCGGCGACCGTCACCGGCTTCAGTTTCGCGAAGTCCCGCAGGTGCCGGATCGCCTCGGCGTACGACGCGCCTCCGGGCGTGCCCTCCCGTATCCAGAGGCGTACGGGCTCCATCCCTAAGGTGTGCGGCGCCTCCGGCGGGGCCGCGTGATGGGCGGCGGCGGGGGCGGCAAGGCCGCCGACGGCCAGGGTGAAGGGAATCGCCGTGACGGCGCGAAGAACGCTTCTGCGTGTGGTGTCCATGGCTGGAAGGTAGGACCGGGGTTCGGCCCTTGTCCGCCCCTCGGGCGTGTCCCGGACACGGGCCTCGCCCGTGACCAGCCGCCCCGCCCTTGTCCCGGACAGTGGGGCCTTCTCGGCTACTGCCGCCCTTCATCGGATCCCGATCTCCTGCATCAAGATGCCCCGTGACGTCGGCGTGGGCCCACACCGCTGCGGCCGTCGGCACCCTGCCCGCCTGGGCCCGCGACGCGGTGACAAAGGCACTCACACACGCCGCCGCAGGCATCGGCTCCGCAGGCGCCTTCGACACAATCCGCGCCGACCTGGGTCAGCCGAGGTAGTTCTCGCGATGCGTCGGCTTCTCCAGCGTCCAGAATTCGCTCGAGCAGCTCGACGGCAGCGGCGGGAACCGGTGCCCCTTCACGTCGTGCTCCAGTGGTGCTCTCTGCCGCAGTCACGTTCGTAGATCCCGCTGGTGGGCGCGATCTCACCGGGATGCCACGCCGACTTCTCCTCGCTCATGACTTCTGTCTACGACGGCCCTTCGCACAGGGCGAGCCGTGCACACCAGCCAGCCCCAAGCTTTGCCGGGCCCACGCACTCGGGGTAACGCGGGCCCCGGCGAAAGGGGCAAAGCCGTGAGGTCCCCGTCCTGTCAGTGGGCCGGGCTGCCACCCCTGGCCTGTCCACGGGCCCCGTCCCGCCCGCGCGACCCCGCGAGCGGCAGCACGCCTACGGCGATCACTCGTCCGGGCGGTGGCGCAGCCGCTGGGCGAACCGCAGGCCGTGACCGGGGCGTCGCCAGGAGCATGTACGTCGATGAGCAGGGCGGGCGCCGGGTGCGCTGCGACGGCGAGATCCTCGGCCGCGCCTTCGGCCCGAACGACGTCCTCGAGTTCCTGCACCGAGCCGGCCCTCGACCCAGACGACGCGGCACCCCAGATGAGTGAGTCCGATGTGTGTGCTGGTCGCGACCATGGCGAAGGGCGCCCGTTGGTCAGTGTGTGAAGACAAACCTGGACGCCCTTCTGGCGGCACTGTACGTGTTCATCGACGACCATGTGGCGCCTTGTCGCCGGATCGGGCGACCCCCGAAACTGACGGACGCCGAACTGCTGTGCCTGGCTGTCGCCCAGGTGCTGCTCGGCTTCCCCTCCGCCCGGCACTGGATCCGTTTCGCCCACGCACGCCTGGGACACCTCTTCCGCTACCTGCCCCAGCAGTCCGCCTACAACAAGCGACTCAATGCCGCCGGGCCGCTGATCAGCCACGTCATCGAGGCCCTGGCCAGGCAGGTGCCGACCTGGCACGACGACCTGCGGCTGATCGACTCCACGCCGCTGCCGTGTGCGGCCTCCCGCGAGACCGTCAAACGCTCCGACCTGGCAGGCCACGCCGGCTACGGCTACTGCCCAAGCCACTCCCGCTTCTTCTGGGGCTTTCGGCTCTACCTGGTCACCACCGCGGAAGGCATGCCCGTCACCTGGTGCCTGGCCCACCCCAAGCTCGGGGAGCGGGAGGTGATGGCCGCGCTGCTGGAACGCGACCACCGCCTCGTGCGATCCGGGCAGGTGATCCTGGCCGACAAAGGCTTCGCGGGCAAGGAGTTCGAAGCCCTCCTCGCCGAGCGGCTCGATGTTCACCCGGTGCGGCCGGACCGCAAGGACGAGCCGGTCCGCCACGGCAAGACCGCCCGGGTCCGGCAGTGGATCGAAGCCGTCATCGACACCCTCAAAGGCCAGCTCAGCCTCGAACAGCACGGCGGCAGAAACCCCGCCGGAGTCTTCACCCGCACCGGACAAAGACTCCTCGCCCTCGCCGCCGGTATCTGGCACAACTGGACCACCAACGCCAAGACCAAACGATCCCTGATCGCCTACGACCACTGAACACATCGGACTCACTCATCTAGTCGGTGAGGATCACATTGTGCAGGCGGGCGATGCCGAGCATGGCGTGGTGAACACCGTCGCCTTTGAGGCGGCAGTCGCGCAGGATCTTCCAGGTCTTCATGCGGGCGAAGACGTGCTCGACGCGGGCTCGAACTTTGCGGTGGGAGGCGTTGTGCTCCTCCTTCCAAGAGGGAAGTTGGCCCTGTCCGCGCTCGCGGCGGTGCGGGATGACCAGGCCCGTGCCCCGGTATCCACCGTCAGCGATGACAACGGCCTTTCCGACAGCGGATTTGGCTCCGGACAGTTCCCATGCCTTGCAGTCGTTCCGGTTGCCGGGCAGGGGTCGGCCGACGGCGACGACGAGGCGGGTGTCGGCGTCGATGACGACTTGGTGGTTTGTGGAGTACCGATAGTTCTTCGACTGCTCGGCGACCGTGTGGTCGCGGGTGGGGACCAGGGTGCCGTCCACGATCAACACGGCCTGCTTGCGGAACCGCTTGCGCTGCCGCAGGGCGAGTAACGGTCCGAGATGACCGATGATCCGGGCGGCAGCCGATTTGGACACACCGAACAGTGGGCCGAGCTGCCGCAGCGTCAAGTTCGTCCGCCAATACGCGGTGACCAGCAGGACCCGGTCGTGCAGCGGCAGGCTCCACGGCCGGCCCTTGCAGGCCGAGTCCGCGCCTTCGCGCCGCAGGGTGGTGACCAGCTTGCCGAACTGCCGCGGGCTCATCCCGGAGAACGGGGCTATCCAGACACCTCACGGCGCCAAGCCGTCAAGCCGGGACAGCGGGCATGAGCTCGCCGTTCGATTTCGAGGGTCCTGCCGGTGGTCATCAGAGAGCGTCCTTGATGTGGCCTCGGGCGAAGTCCCATGGGGCGGGTGCATTGGCGGCCGCGTACTCGTCTGCGATGCCAAAGACGCTCCCGCATCCTGGACATTCCGCCTGGCCGAACAGGTGCGTCAGGCCCCAGGCGAGCCGTTGCTGGCCATCCCGCACGGCCGACTCGTGCAACATCCTCCCGGTGTCAGTCAGCTCGTGCGGGACGGCCGGCCGGAGCGGGACCTGGTGGACATCCCCCAGATTCCAGTCCCGGATTGAGGAGTAGCATCCGTAGTCGCCGATCGCGATCGTCACTGGTGCGTCGCAGTGCGGACAGGCGACAGTGACGAAGGAATCGGTGAAGTCGTCCAGGGCCTCGAACCACAAGGGCTGGCCATCGAACGCGAGCATGGCCCGCAGCCAGCTCAGGTAGATCTTCCCGTCCAGGCCAGACCGCAGCCGGGCGACGGCCATGGCGCGAAGCTTGGCCAAGGTCGCTGCACAGCGGGCGACTTCTTCGTCGGCACCGTGAGGTTGAAGGAGGCCACTCGCTATGGCTCCGGCCAGATCGAGCGCCCAGTCCCCGGCGTTCTCGGTCTTGGCGATGTCCGCCAGCTGCGGCAGCGCGGCGATGCTCGCCGGGGTGATCGTCCCCTGGTGGCACAAGCGCCCCCAAAGCCCGTTGATGGCCTCTTGGTCACGACCGCTGGCTCGGTCCAGCAGCCCGGGTATCGCGTGTGCCGGGCCGTAGGCGTCATGGAGTGTGGACCAGTCGATCATCCGGTGATTCAAGCACGCTGCGGAGCGATCTCTGGGGGGCGGTGAGTCGTGAGCGGGATCACCTACGCCACTGCCAGTGCTGGGGCCCGCGGCGCCGGGAACGCGGTGTGCTCATCGAACAGGCGGCGGTTCTTGAGGCAGTGGTGGAGCTGGCCTACCATCCGGTTGAACAGATTGCGCTGGCCAGCGGCGTGCCAGTCTCCATGGTCGTCACGTCGCCGCCGGTAGTGGGCTTTGGCACCGGGCGAGGCAGTGATCGCTGAGAACGCCCAGAGGTAGCCGGCGTGGTTGAGCCGGTTGTTCTTCACCCATCGTCTGGTGATGCTGGACTTCTTGCCGGAGGCCCGGGTGACGGGTGAGGCGCCCGCGTAAGCCTTCAGGCCGCGGGCGTCCGCGAAGCGGGTGCGGTCGTCTCCGATTTCGGCCAGCACCCGGGCGGCAAGCTGGATACCGAGGCCGGGGAAGCTGAGGATGATTTCCGAGTCCGGGTGCTGCGGGAACGCCTCCTCGACGGCCTGGGCGAGGTCGGCGGCGGCGGTGCAGGCGGCCGTGAGCTGTCCGAGCAGGGCGAGCGTCTGCTTGCCGAGCGCATCCTCGACAAGCTCGGGCTGACGGGCCCAGTCGGTGCGGAATGCCTCGCGCAGCCGCTCGACGTCCGCCTCGATGCCGCGCTTGCGGCCCGCACGCTTGAGAGCCGCCGTGATCTGGGTGCGAGTCAGGCTCGCGGCCTTGGCCGGTGTCGGCGCGAGCTTCATCAGCTCGCGGGCCTCCGGTCGGCACAAGCCGTTATCCCACTTGGCGAAGGCCTCCAGAACGGCGGGGTAGTACTCGCGCAGCAGCGAGCGAAGCTGGTTGGCGACCTGCTGCAGGTTCCAGACCGCGTCCTGCTGAGCGCGGGCCAGTGCGGCGATGGCGCGGGCCAGGTCGCTGTCGTTCGGCAGCGGCCGGTGGGCAGGCATATCCGTGCGCAGGATGTTCGCCAGGACCAGGGCGTCGCCGGGGTCGGACTTCTTGCGGGAGACCGCATGCCGGTCACGGTAGCGGGCGGCAGCCATCGGGTTGATCGCGAACACCTTCCGCTTGCCTGCCCGCAGCACCGCGACCAGCAGACCGCGCGAGGTCTCGATCGCAACCGGAATCGGGGTGTCCTCCGTGTCTCCGTACTCGGCGAGCAGGTCTATTAGGCTCCTGTAGCCGGCCGCGTCGTCGGTGATGTGTCGCTTCGCAAGTAGCTGGCCGGTGTCGTCGACCAAGGCAACGTCGTGTGTCCTCTCGGCCCAGTCGATGCCGCAGTAGATCAACTCTTTCCTCCCCAGAGATGCGGTGTTTGCGCTGGTTGCGAGCGCATGCGGGCCACGCAGCGACCTAATTCCAGGACTCGACCATCCGGTCGGTCCGCCACCTCACTAGCCGTTCGTGGCGCCAGCGCACCCCACGGGCCCCGGTCTCCTCGGGAGCTCTGACGGCTCTGGAGTATCAGGAGGTCACCGTACGGCGGGCTCGCACCACCAACACCAACGAGTGATCAAGCGGCCAGTGCTGACTGTGGCGGCCTCGAAGACACCGAGCGCCGCCGCTCTGGATAAAGGGATCGAGTGCCCAGACGGCTCCAGGCGTACGGTCGGTGCCCGCGAGGCCCACCACCTGCACTGTGGAAGGCCGGGATGAGAGAAGGGCCTCCGCCCCCGGCGCTCGAACAGGTTGGTGGCTACCTCCGGCTCCCATGGCCCGTTACCAAGGAATTAGGACGGCTCCGACGCCGTGATCAGACCAGACACGCCAAGATCATGTCGCCAAGATCAGCCGTTACGGGACAGCCCTTAGGTGCAAGCAATCCGGCGCCTACAGACCGCCCCGTGTGTCAGATTTCGTCAGCCACCTGCAACGCGAAGGTATAGGAAGCGCAAAGCGCTCCTGGAGGCCCAGCTCAGGAAGCCCGTCCCCCGCGCCAGCAGGGGTGATCCGACGTCAGTGCGGCCGAGCTCAGGCGCGAACGCCTGCCCCCGCGCCAAGCAGGGGTGATCCGCCCGAGCGGGCCAAGGTTCGCCGCGATCCGCTGCACCCCGCGCCAGCAGGGGTGGCCCGCTAGAAGGATCCCGGGCCGGGAGAGCCCGGCCTGCCCCCACACACCAGCAGAACATAGGCGTGCCCCACGGTCGCATCACCATGCACCACTGCCCCGGAGGAGCTCTGACTACGACCCAAAGCCGCAGGTCAATGGCGCCGTAGTATACCGACTTTCACCACGCTGAGCAGGTGTTTCTCATCAGAGGGCGAAACAAATTCTCATAGCCTGTCCTCACCATTGACGCTTGGATAGGCACTGACCAGGAACTACTAAGCGGCTTGCAGTGCCAGCTCAGCGAGAAGCCTCCGCGGCATTCTCGCGAGAGACAGCAGGAGTTCGTACGCTTCCGTCCAGGGGCGTGCTCTGCACTCTCCGCCTGGCCCTCGAAGCCGTGAAGGCCAGGATCCGGCGGGCGGTCAAGGCCGGCGGGCGTTTCGCAGGCAACGGCCTGGCGGTACGTCAGACCCTGGGGATAGTCGCCGCCTGGGCACCTGGCCTGTACGAAGCCGTGGCCGGGCTGGGCGAGGGCGACTTCGTCATCGTCGACAGCACCCTCATCCCCGCCCACCGCATCGCAGCCGATGAACCGCAATACTCCATGAAACCGCCGACGTGGGATGAACATGCACGTCCCCGCCCGACCCCACGGCACACCGCTCTACCTCTCCCGCGCGACACCAGGATGGAGCTTCGACCTGACAGCGGCCCGCGCCCACGGCATCGTCCGGGCCTGTCACATCAGAGATCCTCGTGCTCGCCGACCATGCCTACCAGGAGGCCAGCGCGACCGTCCGCATCCCAGCCTGACGCAAAACTGCTGAGGCCCTGTCATGGCACGGTGCCCAGGATAGTTTCACGAAATGGATCTGAGAGCAGCCTGCAACTGACGCACATCGCTTTCCTCGGCCCACCCAAAATCGGCACAAGTCGCTGCCACCCTCCTCCCTGCCTGAACCAACTCAGACACCAGAAATTCGATGGGAATCTCACATGCAGGCACCTCGGGGGCTCCCTCCGGAGTCAGAATCACCATGCCGCCTTGCATGGCGATTCTCACAGAAAAGGGGCCATCAAAGAACATTACTTGCACCTCACCACCTACCTTCATCGCGGTATGGGTAGCCGCAATGAAAGCCGAGAGGTAAGGAACGATCATGTCGTTCCAGTGGCGATGCGGGAATTCGTGATCCCCAAATCTATGCCACACATCACCCCAGATGGCCCCCGAGCGAGCACGCTCGAGTGAAGCTGGGTCCACACAAATCCTGAACATCACCCACGCCCCACAGGATAAGCCGTTTCGATCTGAGCCGTCTCCTTATTGAACCAAAATTCGATCGTCATCCCCTCCGCCTGCCCTCTCATCAAATACCTGTCACCCTGCACCTTTATGGGCGAACCAGCTTTCCTGTAGGCCTGACGAACCGCACTTTCGATGGCTTTAGGCGTCATATCATCGTAGAACTTGTCCTTGTAGCGCGGCGTCGCGCCTCTAGCTCGAGCACTCGCCTCGGCATCCCGGACACTCTTTTGATACGTACTGCCACTACTGGTGTGACGGTCCACGATGTGCGTAATGTCAATGTCGATTTTCCTCCAGGAAGGAAAGCTGATTGGGCGAACGGCAGGCCTATGAGCGAAAATCGCCCCCAGGGCCCCCGGCACGAGGTACAGGTCGCCGTTTACATCGTACCCTTGCTCAGCAACCCAATTGTCGTACTGACTGCCGTAGTCACATCCAGGCGCACCCGCCCCGCCCCCCCTTTCTACAGTCACTGTCGACGGTCCAGCCGAACAGTTCGGACGCATATACTATATTTCGGAAAATGCCGTACCAGAAATGCGCGAATGGATCGTCCTGCGGAGCCAGCCTTTTGTGCACTTCAGGGCCGCCACAACGGGTAGCCAGTCCAGTACCGCTGCACTGCAGATGTTTGCCACCCGACGCGGTTCCCTTCTTTCCCCCCGCCGTTGCGCCACCGCCACCACTATCACTGGTCCATTTACTCGGGTCTGGGGCAACGTTCTCTTCGGTTTCGCTGAAGCTCTTGCAGGGGTACGTGCAGGGGCTGGTGCCGCCTCCATGGTCTGGCATGAGACCGGTTGGGTCGGAGGCAGTAACCGGAGTGTTGTTGGCGTAGCTGTATCCGTTGAGCGCCTGGTGCTGTTCAAGGGGGAGGACTGGGTCGACGCTGATGAATTGGCCGATTGCGGGGTCGTACTCGCGGGCCCCGATGTGGGTCAAGCCGGTGGACTTGTCGGCCGGCTTGCCCAGGAACCCCTTGTCGTCGGGCCACGCGGTCGGGTTGGTTCCGCGGGGGGCACCGAAGGGTGTGGTGTAGCGCTTGGTGAGAGCCAGGGTGGTGGCGTCGACGGCCAGGTTGCTGGTGCCATGGTGGTCGGCGGCAAGGAAGCTGAGCTTGGTGCCGGAGGTGCCGGCTGTGGCGGTGCGCACTGCGATTGTCTGGCCCGCGGCTGCGTAGGAGCGGGCTCCGCTGAGGGCCTTGGTGGTGCCCTTGGTGGTGAGACGTACTTCGGTGCCGCCGAGGTAGAGCACCGTGTCGCCGTAGCCGGAGGCGCGGCGGATCAGGAGCTCGCCCGAGGCGTCGTAGAGGTAACTGGTGGCGAGGGCGGGCTTGGCTCCGGCTGCGGGCTCTTTGGTGCTGACCAGCTTGCCTTCGGAGTTCCAGGTCAGGGTCTGCTGGGCCTGGGTGCCAGGGCGGGTCTCGGTGTTGCCAGCTGCGTCGTAAGTGTATGTGGCGGCCTTGGCACCCGTGGTCTTGGCCAGGGGGTGCGGCTGGCCGGCCGTAGTCCCGTAGGTGTAGTTGGTGGTTTTGTCCCCCGCGGCGGTGTGGTCGGTCTCAGTCGCCCTCTGCCCGGCTGCGGTGTAGGTGTAGCTGGTCCAGTAGGGAGCAGCTCCGTCGAGGTTGGCCGCGGTGGGGGCTGTGGTGCAGTCGGCGGTCTTGGGTGTCCAGGCGTCCTTGAGGCGGCGGTGGCCGTCGTAGGTGAAGCACTGGTGGTCGGGCTTGGCTGTGCCTCCTTGGTTGGCGGCGTCGAAGATTGAGGTGACGTTGCCTGCGTCGTCCTGTGTGAAGGCGAGGTCTTGCAGGCGGTATGCGTGGATGTCGGAGGTGACGAAAGAGCTTTTCAGGCGGCGAGTGCCCTCTTCGTAGGCATAGTTGAGGTAGGTCTGCTTTGCGGGTGCTGGGGCGGTGGCGAGGTCGAGTCGTGTCACGTCCCCGTAGGGCGAGTAGTGCCCGCCTTGGAGGTACCCGGTGGCTGTTACCTGCAGGCCGACGCCGGTGAAGTTGTATCCGTTGGTGATGGTTTCGGCGGGCAGTCCCGCGACTGCTGGGCTGGTCGACGAGGCGATGGTGCCGTCGAGGTTGTAGCTGGTCGCGAAGGACAGCGTTTGCGGAACACCCGCGGCTACCAGGGGTTCTTTGGTGCTGTCGGGGAGGATCAGCTGGCTTGCGGTGACTTGGTAGAGGTTGTCGTAGTCGGTGACCTTGCTGGTGTATGCCTTGCCGGTCAGGCCGCCGTCGTAGCGGACCGCGGTGTCCTGCTGGCCCTTTCTGAGTGCGTCGAAGGTCCAGGCGGCGAGCTTGTTGGCGTCTGTCTTGGTGGTTTCCCACAGCCCGGTCTTGCGTCCGAGTACGTCGTATTCGGTCAGGAGTGATTTGGCGTGGGCGATGGTGCTGATGGCTTGGTCGAGGTTGTTGTACTGAGTGCTGGAGCGGCCCTTGTCCGGGTCGCTGGCTGCGGTCTGGCGGCCGAACAGGTCGTATTCGTAGGACCAGGAGGTCTGGTCGGGGCCGGTGACGGTCTTTTGCCGGTCGCCGTGTGTGTAGGTGTAGAGGGTTTTGGTGAACTCGCCGCTGGGCTGAGGCCCGCCGTATTCACGGCGCTCGGTTGTCTGGCCGAGGGCGTTGGTGACGACGGCAGTGGCCTGCCCGCCCTCGGGGGCGCTGTTGGTGACGGTGTCGCCGGTGTAGGTCGCGGTGGTTGTCCACAGCGGGAGGTTGTAGCTCTGGGTGAGTGTGCTGGTCGCGCGGGCGGCACCGTCGTAGGTGGTGACGGTCTCGATCGGGGCCTCGCCGCCATCGATCTGGACCATGTTCCCTGACGGGGCTGTGGCAGGGGCCCAGATGTCGCTGGATGTCTTGACGGCCAGCCCGCGTTCGTCGTAGCGGGTCTGCGCGATGATGCTGCCGCCGGACGGCGAGGGATTCTGGGTCTGGCGGGGGCGCAGCAGGGAGTCGTAGATCTCGTAGGTGGTGTTGTAGCCGGTGCCGTTGCCGCGCGTGGTCTGGGTGGCCACCCACGGGGTGTCGGAGGCTTTGATGCTGTAGGTGTAGATGTGGTTGGCGGGGGCGTTCAGTGCTCTGAGGCGGTTGGGCAGCCATACGCTGCTGACTCGGCCGAGGGCGTCGTAGGCCGTTTCGGTGACCTTGTTGTTGGGGTCGGTGACCTTCGTGGGTGCGCCGGTGGCGAAGTTGATCAGCGTGGTGGTCTTGTGGAGTTTGGCGTTCTCCACGGTGGTTGACGTGAGCGGCCCGGTTGCGGCGGGAGTGTAGGTCGTCTTGCCAGTGGTGGTGCCGTTGGCGTCCTGGACCGTGAGGGGGCGGCCGAGGGTGTCGTAGGTGGTGGTGGCGGTCTTCTGCCAGGTGGGCTGGTCAGCGAATCCGTAGCTTGCGGCGCGGCCTGTCCAGCGTGCTTCGCCCTTGGTGGGGGTCTGTGTGGCGGTCCAGTCCGTGGCGGCGTCGTAGGTGGTCGCCGTGTCCGCGATGACGTCGCCGGGGGTGGTGGAGGAGCCGGGCAGAGTCAGGTCTGCGTCTTTGACGGCGCAGGGCTTGGTGACGGTTCGGCTGCGTGAGAGCAGGTTGTTGATGCCGGCAGTGTCGTTGCGGGCGTACCAGTTGCGGGTGCATTTCTCGTCGCCGGTGAGGGCGTTGTCGCCCTTGTCTTCGACGGTCTCGGCCATGCCGTAGGCGTCGTAGGTGGTGATCGTGGAGCGGACACGGTCGCGTGGCGGTGCGGTGGTGGTGATGTTGGTGCGGGCGTGGGTGGCGGCGGTGCGGACGTAGTACGCCTCGGTGTCGGCGTAGGACTTGTGCTGGGTTGCGGTGCGCTTGGACCAGGGGTCGTTGACCGTGCCGGCGACTTCGAGTGTGCCGTTGTAGGTGACGGCTTCGCGGGTGAAGCCGGCGTACTGGGCCGCGTCGGCGATCGCGGATGCCTTGATGCCGGTGACCTGCGTGGATTTCCGCGCGTCGGGGTCGGGGGTCTTGCCGTCCGTGCCCAGGACGCGGTCGCCGTTCATGCCCTGCATGTAGACGGTGACGGTCTTGGACTGGGTCTTGTTGGGCTGGCCGGTGAGGTGCGTGACCTTCTTGAAGCCTCGCCACAGGGACCAGGTGCGTTCCTTTTCCTTGACGAGGGGGTCTTCGTTGTAGTGCCAGGCGGCGCCTTCGTAGCTGTAGGTGTGCAGGACGGGCAGGGCGCCGCCGTGGGTGTCGTGGGTGGAGACGGTGTGGACTGGGTATTTGTGGAACCAGTCCAGGCGCGGGTCTTTCTCGCCGTTCGGAGACCAGTACACCGGGTAGCAGCGGCGGGTGTTGGTGTCTGCCTTGGGCATGGTCTGGCCGGCGAGGCAGTCGGCCTGCAGGTAGCTGATGGTGGTCTGTGCGCCTGACTCGGATGTGATGGCCTTCAGGCGGGGCTTGGTGAGCGGCAGGATGTTGTCGGTGGCGCCGTCGACCCGGTTGGGGCGGGACTCGTGGTCGAACTTGACCGGGTCCAGGGTGAGGTCGGTGCCGTTTTTGCCGGTGTGCCGGATCTCGTCGAGCCAGAGGGTCTGGTCGGTGGCGTCGCCGGTGTCGCCGGGGTCGAGGTACTGCTGCTTGAGTGCCCAGGAGTCCACCGAGGCGTAGCCGGGGGTGGTGGCGGCGGCGTCCCAGGCCTGGGTGGAGATGCCGGTCATGCGCTTGCGGGTGTAGAAGGACGGGCCGACGTTGCCGGTGCACTTCTGGTCCGCCTTGCATTCGGCGTCGAAGGGCACGTCGGGCCAGTTGTCGCGGGTGGCGTCGGTCAGGGACCCGCAGTCGCCGGTGATGCAGCGTTCGGCGTAGCCGAAGACGACCCTGTTGGACGCTGCCGGGGCGGCGGAGAAGAGGGCCCCTGTGCGCTGGCCGTAGCGGATTTCGTTGAGGTAGCCGCCGCGGGTGTAGGGGGTGCCGATGTTGTCGTCGCCGAGCATGTCGTAGTGGTTGGTCTCGGCGGTGTACCAGTAGGACATGGCGTTGCCGTGGGTGTCCTCGACGTAGTCGAGGTTCCACCGCCATGCCTGCTTCTTGTGGCGCGTGGAGAAGGCGCTACCGCCCGCGTAGCCGGGCTCACCGGCGTCGTCACCAAAGACGGGAACGGTCCATACGGAGTGGGTTCGGTCGGTGGCCGGTGCGCCGTCGAGCTTGTTCAGACCGAAGACGTACTTGGTGCCGTTTCCGGTGATGACGGTCCAGTGTTCTCCGTTGTCGTCGCCGTTGTCCGCGCCGGTGGAAACCGTGATGGTCGAAGCATCGTCGTTCTTCAGGCGCCATTTGCCGCTGGTGTCGTCCTTGACGAGTTCGGTGGCCTTGCCGTTGAGAACGAGGGAGGCGTTGTCGTACTTCCAGCACAGGTCGAATTTGTCGGCCTGGCCGTCGTCGTCGCAGCTGCCGTATTTGCGTTCGACGTAGGAGGAGGTGAGGTCGAAGCCTTCGCCGATCACCGTGCTCTGGTTGTTGGAGGAGGCGGTGCGGCCGTCGACGCTGCCGGAGTCGTAGGCGATGGACAGATCCGGCGTGGGTCCGGCCGCGGACGGCGGGACTCTGAGCGGATAGGTCCAGGTGAAGGTGCCCGAGGAGCCGCCCGCTTCCCAGGTTGACGATGCGGACAGCGGGGTGGCCTTGTAGTCGCCGGCTCCGGACTTGGTGCCTGCCGCGAGTGCGAGGACCATCGTCTCACCGGCTGCAGCAGCTCGGGCGGCACGGTTGGCACGGCCGGCTGCGGGCTGGAAGACCAGGTCGGTCTCGAGGCGGTTGGCGGCGCGGTGGTTGGTGAACTCGAGAGGGGTGCGGGTGCGGCATGTGTTCGCGGCCGGGGTGGTCAGTGCGCAGTTGGGCAGGCGTAGTACTTGCAGTCGCCCCGCCCAGTCACCGCCGTAGGCGGCTGCGAAGGCTTTGTAGTCGATGCTGAGGGAGGCAGATCCGCCCGCTGCGGGGCCGGTGGCTGTCAGCACGATGCCTTTGACGCCGAGGGCAGTGCTCTTGTTCTGGTCGAGGACACTGAGCTCAACGGAGGAGGCGATCGGCTGCTTCGCTGTCGCCTTGCCGTCTGGCGCGGGCTTGGGCCGGGCGAGGGTGACGGGGAGTGTTCCTGGAGCGGCCTTTGCGGATCCGGTGGCGGGCAGAGTCAGCCGGCTGTGCCCGGCGGCCGGCCAGACGGCCTTCGCGGCCCGGTCTTGGGCGGCGCGGGCTATCTCCTTGCTGTCGGCGTCAGCGGCCTTCTTCATGGTCGCGGCGATGTCCTTGTCCACCTTCGCGGTGAACGGTGACACAGTGGCTGAGCGGAACTTCGGCAGGTCCGGGGCGCCCAGGGGGTCCGGATCGTCGGCGAAGGCGATGGGTGTGACAAGGCTGGGCACCATGGTGAATCCAGCGATCGCGGCAAGCCGGCGCGTCCATCGCCTCCTGGCGCCCGGCGTGTGGGGGCCCGACCGAGCCACTTGGCCAAAGTTCATTCTTTCCGCCCCCTGGTGAATGCGGTCCTGCGACCGCGGCGTGTGCTCCGGCCGAAGGCCAGCTTTGATGCGCGAGTTTGCGGGGCAGATCCGGGCCTGTGAGGGGCCCGGACCTGCCGCGGGGTGTGCGTGCTAGATGCCCGAATCCGGGATCTGCGCTACGACTTGGGCGCCGGACATGGCGCCGGTCCAGACCCGGAGCTTTTGCAGCGCCCCGGGCAAATAGTGGCCGGTGCTGTTCGCCGTCATGCCCCGGCCGGCCGCCAGCTCGCCGCTGCCCTGTTGGGCAGCAGTGAAGGCGCTGTTCTCCCCAAGGTCGTTCATCGGCTCCGTTCCGATGAACAGGTACAGCTGGCCATGGGGGTCGGGACCGGTTTCGCTCGAGGTGGCGTGTGCATCGAACACAGCCGTCACGTCGACGCTCTGGCCTGAGATGTCGGCGACGTTGTCGAGCTGGGCGATCTTGGAGCTTTGGACGACCTCACCGGCGCTGTTGACGGCGGTGCGGGTGAACTTCCACTGATAGGCGTCGTCGCCCAGCTTCACGACCCACAGTGCCCATGATGATTCGCTTGCACCGCGCTGGCCGGCGACCTGGGCCTCGTAGTGGAGCGGCTTGGCGCCAAGGTTCAGCTTGTTCAGGCTGACCCGTGCCGAGACGGTGAACGACCCTGTTTCGTCCACGACCGGCCCGGTGGTGGCGGCATAGCCGGTCGTGCCGTTGAGCACGATTCCCTGTTCGGGGTCGAGTGTGGCGCCGCCTGCCAGGGCCAGTGCGGGCCTGTGGTAGAGGGAGGTGTCGGGTACGGCCGTGCCGGTGGCGGCGGTGGCATCCCACAGGGCGGCAAGGGTGGTGGCCTGTTCACTGCCCTCGGTCAGTTTCGCCTCGTCAGCGATGAGGGGGCGGGTCTGGGCCCGCTGCCACACGGCCATCTCGTCGATGCGGCCCATGAAGTACTCGCCCGCCTTGGACGCGCCGATACGCAGGTTCTGGGATGAGGTCCACGGCGTGTACGCCGCGTTGGTGCTGGAGAGGACGACACCCGCGGCGGGCCCCTGCGGGCGGCCGTTGACGAACAGCTGAATAGTGTCGTTGCCCTTGTTCTGGTCACCCTTGGTGTCGAACACACCCGTCAGGTGAGTCCACACTCCGGTCGGCGGATTCGCTGTGTCCGCCACCGCGCTCACATAGGCGGGGGTGGTGGAGTCGGCGACGGCCCGGTTGAACACCCACTTCCTGGCCGTGTTCGAATAGAAAAGGTTGAACGCGGCAGAGGTGGAGGTGCCCGGGGCTGAGGCCACCACCCGGGTCCTGGTGGCGTCGGTGAGCATGACCCAGGCCGATACGGTGAAAGACTCGGCCGTATTCACCACAGGACCGCCTTGCGCGGTGGCGTAGCCGGTCTGCTGGGCCGGGTCGGTGACGTCGTCGTTCAGGCGCAGGGATCGGTCCCCGATGCCGCGGCGTCCCTCGATCCCCCAGGTGGCGGCCTTCCCTGCCTGCTGGTGGAGGGTGAGGCCGTGGGATCCTGGCGCGCTGTCGGTGGTGTCGTTGAAATGCCAGCGGCTGACCGCGCCCTCGGGCTGCTTCACCTTGAAGGTGAAGGTGGAGGCTGCCCCGTACCGGTTGCGTACGTCCTTGGCCTGCACGGTAAGCACGGTGGTTCCTGCTACGGATGGCGTCACGTCAGACACCTTGACCGTGTCACCGGTCCCGTCGGAGGAGGGCACTTCGGTGGCGCCTGCCTTTGTGGAAAGCCACCAGCGGTACCCGGTGATGTCCGGGTCGGTCGTGTCACTGACGTCTTTGGGATTGGGCTTGAAGGTGAAGGAACCCGCCACGCCGGGCTCGCCGCAGCCAGCGTCCGTGCAAGCCGCGCTGTAGGGGGTGCCCGGCACGATGACCGGGGGTTCGGGGGCATGGAGGTCGATCTTGAAGTAGCACCAATGTGAGTACCCCGAGGAGATGGCTGTGGTGACGCCCTCGTAGGTCCAAAACGACTGTGTCAGCGCCTTGAACCGGTACACGGTGCCGTCGGTGCCGCCCGAGAGGGCCACCTTCTCCAGGGTCCCGTTGATGTCGTAGCCCGCACCGGGCTCGTTGACCCGCCAGTGATCGACAAACCCTGACGAGGTCTGCTTCTGCACAAGGAAGTGCGAACGCAGCGACCCCTTCTCCGACTCATTGGCCGGTGCCTGCAGGGTACGCACCCTGGCCTGCAGCGTGGGGTTGATGATCGTAGCGGTGTCGGGTGCGCTGACGTCCCTGGCGCAGTGCGCGTCCGTCCCGTCGCCCGGGATGGTACCGACATTGACCGGGAATCCGGGCTTCAGCACGTAGACGACCTGCAGGACGGCGTTGTCCTTGAACCGCTTCCAGGCATCGGGGTCATTCTCGTTCTCGGCCCGGAGCATCAAGGTGAGACGGGAGAAGTTGCCGTCGGCGAAAGAACGGACCGTCTTGGTCAGGTTCTCGTCGGGCTCACTCGGGCTGTCGTTGAACTCGACCCAGGAATCCGGCTGGGACGGCGTGCAGTGATCGCCACGGCCCGCCGAGACGCTCCGGTCCCCCATCAGATCCAGCTGTGCCGGGCCCGGCCAGCGGCTGGCGCTGGAGATGTTGTTCGTGCGCCACAGCTGCACGCTGTGCGCACTGCACGAGAACGACCACGTCTCGAAGGCGCGAAAGGTCGCGTCGATCACGTACTTGCCCGACAGCGCGGTCGGCGCGAACTCGAAATACATGCGGTTGGTGTAGTCCGTGCCGCAGTACCAGGGACCCAGACGGCTGCAGTTGCCGACCCCGTGGTCACCGTCGAAGTTCCAGAAGGTGTCTCCATCGGAGGACAGCACCGTCCGCTCCGACACGCCCAGGCCCAGAGAGGGGTCGATGTACACGGGGTAGACCGTGTCACTCCCCCGCAGCACCTTCATGTCGGGCTTGACGGCCACCTCACCGTCGGAGACACGAACCGGCAGAACCGCACTGGCGTCGCCCTTGTCGGGTGCGGCCGCTCGCGGCGCATCTGCCTCGGCAGGCCTCTCGCTACCCGTGCTGCTGCGGAGCAGTTGAGGCTGGGCACCGGAGTCGCCGGCCGAGTCCCACATCAGGCCGGCCGGGCCCTTGAAGACCGTGTTGCCATTGCCGTCGACTGCCCGAAGGCCACCACCGCTGCCCGCGGAAACGCGCAGCCCGTTCGCTGCGACGGTCAGTTCCACCTCGTTCAGCTGCGGGTTCGCCGCCGCCTTGGCGGACTTGACGACCAGGACCTCCCGGTAACCCTCCGAGGTGGCCGTGAGCTTCAGATCCACGCCCGCCAGGACTTCCGGATAGGTGGCTGTCGCCCCCTCCAGGACCGGCTCGGGCAACTGCGCGGGCCATCCCAGGGTCACCGAGCCCTGAGGAGCGGCGAGGCGGATCATGTCCTTCCCACTGCCGCCGCCGGAGAACGACAGGTCTACCACCGACGCTTTCGGCCCTACGGAGCCGTCCGCTCTGCGTATCAGTGTCGTGTCGACCTCGCGCCAGGAGCCATCGCGGCTCTTGACCCGCTGAGGGGTCGTCGCCTGAGTCAGCGTGAACGTTCCGTCAGGGTTCGCATGCGTCGTGGTGTATGCGGACCGCTCCGACACCACCTCCACAGGCTCACCTGTCTGCGCCGCAAGCGCCGAAGCGCCCTGCGCCGCCCGCGGTGCCACAGGCAGTGCCGCGGGCGTACGGGCGTCAGCCACACCGCCGGACAACGGCTGCAGCACTGACCCAATCACCGCGGCGGCTACGAGCACGCCCGTTCTGTGACGCCGCCGGCGCCACCACCCACCCGTCACAACCCCACCCCAGACTTACATGATCTTTACACAGATTCGCCAAATCCTCTGCGCTGAACATGCACGAGTCAAGACCGAAATTCCTGCAGCAAAACCATCAACACCCAGGTCAGAGCTGGTTTCCAACCAATGAGTGCCAGCCGCGCCACGCCACGCCCAGCCTGATGGAAGACCTTCGATTCCGAGGCCCGAACACCCCACACGTATGCAGCTCACCGACTGCTCTGCCCAAGACCTGGAATCCGAAGAGGATGGGAACAATTGACCGCCCCTCAAGAGCGCGCCAACACGGCCGCTATTCAGTCACCCAGCACGCCTGACGAACCAACAATCCACCACCCACATCATTTGGCGTCGTTCCCACTTGCGCACGGTGACCCCGCCCATGACGACCGTGGTGCAGCGCCCAGCAGCCAGGTGACGGCCACGGCCGTACGGGTCGACCGCCGGCGCCGCCATATGTGTGCCCGAGCCGACGAGCTGAACCGGCGACAGCGCTGCCTGCATCACTTCGCATGTCACCAACATCCGGCTTCGACCAGGCGGCCCGTACCCACCGTCGCGGTTCACTCAGCTCCACGCGCACCTTCCCTCTCGATCAACCGGAGCGGGTTGGGAGGTGGTCCGGGACCGGCGAGTCCGGCTCTGCGGACGGCCGGGCAAGGACCCGACGACGGCCCCAGTCAGGCTGATCACAACCCCGCGAGGAAGACCGGGACGGTCTCCCCTGTGCCGGCGGCGAAACCGAAGCTTGTTTGCAGGGGGCGGGACCGACGCTGATTAGAGCTATGAGGGAGCTGACGCACGCGGACCGTCGTCGGCTCTGCGCGGCGATTGATCGTCCGCTGCGACGACCCGCCATTCGGGCAACGTGCGCGTCGTCGTCGCACGGTCGGGCTTCTTGGATCGCCGTAACCACCACGCCCTCCAGGCCCCGTTCACACAGACCGACACACACCCCGCCAGCCCCGACCCGAAGCGAACTGACGCTCACAACCTCCGAGGACACAGGAAGCCAGCCGTGGTGCCTCGGTCGAGGAGGCACCTTCGAGAAGCCCTGCCGGGTCGTGCAGGACCAGGTGCCTGCTGCTCATCAAAGCCTTGTTGTGGCGGTCTCGCGGGGGTGTGTGGCGGTAGCGGGCACGGCCTGGCTGCCGTTATGCCCTTGGTCCTCGGTCTACCGGGCAAGGAAGCACTCGTAGCCGCGGTCGGCGCGGGCGAGCAGCGCCGGGGAGGGGACGCCGTACCGGGGCGCGGGACCGGTGGTGCTGGTCGTGCGTGCGGGCATGAGGCACCGCCTTTCCGCTGGTGGTCCGTCGGTGTTTCGACGCTACGGACGGCGAAGGCCGGGCCTCAAGAAGGTTGCGGATAATTGCGCGGATTCACTCCAGGGAGTCGGCGGCGGCCCGGATGAGCGTGCGGGCGGCGGCTTCGCCATGGACGGCCATCTGCGCCAGGCCCTTGAAGGCTTCGGCATAGTCCGTTAAACCGCTCAAGCGGGACATCAGGCGGTGCCGTCAGTACGGGCGATCCGTCCAGCCGAGATGACGAAATCACGCCTCTGCTTCACCACCTGCGAGTGAACCCATGCCGGCCGGCGAACCGTTCCCCGCCCGCTAGCCTCAGCAAGGGGATGACGCCGATCGACGAGCAGCACATCGCGGAGCCCGGCCTGGGCCACGCGGCCGTCCATACGTGCCAACCAGCTTGCAGGGTCCAGCAAGGGGGCCTGCAGCTTCCAGCGGGGGTAGGGCGCGGCCGTGGCGGTGGGCCAGCCACAGGTCGAAGGCCTTTGGGGTGACGGTGGCGGGGACCTCGATGGCAAGGGTCTTTCGTGGCCCGTTCGCCATCCCTCGATCGAGGCCGCCCGCCAGCTGACCTACTCGGCCGCCGCGAAGTCCGAGCGCGTCTCCGCCGGAGGTGACAAGGAAGACCTCACCTTCGTCGGCGCCGCGGCCAAGTGCTTCGCCTCCGACGTGGCCTGGAGGTCACCACGGCGCCGTCCAACTCCTCGGCGGCTACGGCTGCACCCGCGACTACCCGGTCGAGCGCATGATTCGCGATGCCAAGATCACTCAGATCTACGTCCTGCCTGCGCCGCAGGCCATGGCCTCAGGCGGCGAACGGGGTGGTGTGGCCGGGCAACTGCTGCCCCGGGCGCAGGAACCGCTGGCCGCCTTGTTCGTCGCGCACCGCGAGGAACCCGGCGTCCGTCAGCCGCTGTGCGATCTTCCCGCGGCGGATCGCGCCCACCTTGAACGCCACGGTGAAGAGCAGCGCGACCGCCCCGCCGGAGGCGACCGCTTCGACCGGCGACCTGTCGATGAGCAGGATGACGGTCAGGACCGCGCAGGCGAGGTAGCCCTTCACCTTCTGGCTCCGGTCGGCGACGTACTGGGCCATGACGTCGAAGGTGACGAGGTCCTTCAGCACGGCCACGGCACCGACCGCTTCGGGGAGCGGCTTCAGCGAGCCCTGTTCCAGTCCCGGCACTGTCCCGCCGTTGCCCGCTTGCGGATGGGCGGTGATGGTGGCCGCCTCGCGGACGCGCGCTTCGGGTTGCGGGTCCCGGTACATCCGCACCTGGACGAGCGAGTTCTTGAACCCGGTCCTGTACGCCATGCCGTACGTGTAGCCGTACTGCTCCGCCACGTGCGCCAGGGCGGCCGCCTTCGGCGTGGAGCCCTGGGGGGCGATCTCGACGATGTCCTGCTGACGGGCGATCTGCTGGAGCATCCCCGCTATTTGACGTTCTACGGACATCCTGTTCCCCGCCCCTGGGCCCCGCACCTGGGGCCGACCGGCGTACAGCCTAGAGGGTACGCCGCCGATCGGAACACGCGCGGTCCCCCGGCCATGGACCGGGAGACCTCGCGTCCGGCGGGGTCAGGACCCTACGGGGGTGCGGGCCATGACGATGCGCTGGGCCTGGTGCGTGCCCTCGCAGTTCACACCAGTGCGTCGATCGCGGCCTGAATGAGGGCAGCGTGCAGCGCCGCCGTAGACGGCCATCTCCGCGAGGCCGGCAAACGCCTTCGCGTAGTCGACGAGCTCGCGCGGCTGGGTCCCCTTGATCTCCGCTGTCTGGCGTCGTTGATGTATCCCAGCGACGGCCGAACCCTTGCGGGTGGTTCGCCGGTGGCGGCCGCGCCACCCGGACGAGGGACGTGCTGGGCTGGACGCACCGCCGCCGCTCGCCCGGCTGAGGTCCGGAGCGTAGGCAGAGAGGTGCGGCCCCGGTCCGGGATGACGGGACGGGACCTTCGGGCCGCTTCTGTGGGCTGGTGCCCGCCTCTCGATGCCCCGCGTGGGGCGGGCACCGGAAAACACCCGGTGGCCCCGGTGCCCGGGCCAGGCGCACGACCGGGGGCCGTTGCTCGCCCATGACCGGTCGTAGCATGGCGGCATGCCCGCGCGTCGCTGGGTTCCGCCCGGCCCGTACGATCTGCGCCTGACCCTCCAGGTGCTGCAGCGCGGCGGCCGCGACCCCGCCTGCCGCTGGGAGAACGGCACGCTATGGCGCGCCTCCCGCACGCCGCAGGGACCGGTAGCCCTGCGCATCTATGTGCAGGCGGGTGTGGTGGTGGGTGAGGCGTGGGGGCGAGGTGCCGACTGGGCGCTGGAGACACTGCCCGCGCTACTGGGCGCCAAGGACGATCCCCGTCTGTTCCGGCCCCGGCACCGGGTCATGGCCCAGGCCCCTCACCGCCACCCGGGTCTGCGGCTGGGGCGGACCGGGCTGGTGATGGGAGCGCTCGTGGCGAGCGTGCTGGAGCAGAAGATTGCCACGCGGGAGGCGGTCGCGGCGTGGCGGCGTCTGCTTCTGCGTTACGGCGAGGCAGCGCCCGGCCCGGCCCCGGACGGCATGCGGGTCCCGCCCACGCCAGCGCGGTGGGCGATGGTCCCGTCCTGGGAGTGGCACCGGGCAGGCGTCGACGACAAACGTGCCGCGGCGATCGTGCGGGCCTGCCGCTACGCGCCCCGGCTGGAGGAAGCCGCCGCCATGGAGCTGCCGGAGGCGATGCGGCGCCTGCAGCTGGTACCTGGGATCGGGCCGTGGACCGCGGCGGAGACGTTGCAGCGCTCCAACGGCGCCCCCGATGCCCTGACCATGGGAGACCTTCACCTGCCCGGCATCATCGGCTACGCCCTCACCGGCCGGCGCGGCCTGGGTGACGCCGACATGCTGCAGCTCCTCGCCCCCTACGCCGGGCAGCGCCACCGGGCCGCCCGGCTCATCCTGCTGAGCGGCCGCATCCCGTCCCGGCGCGAACCCCGAGCGCCGCTGGGCCGCCTCGCACGCCTGTAACTGCCACAAGGGCGGTGGCGGCCGCCGACAAGTCAGCCAGCTTTGCGCGGCTTCCGGGCGGACGCCTTCTTCGCCGGGGACTCTTTGGCCTGCTTCGCGGGCGCCTTCTTCATCGGCTTCGGCATGTCATGCACCGTGGCAGGCTCGGCGGCCTCACCCCGGGACGCCTTTGCCTGCTCGACGGACGCGTTGAGCGCGGCCATCAGGTCGACAACCGTCCCGGCCGGCTCCGGGGCCTCGCCCACGGGCTGCGGCTCGGGGTTTTCCGCCTTGGCCTGAATGACCTCCTCCAGCGCCTCGCGGTAATGATCTCGCAGGTCGCTGATGTCATCGGTCGTCATGGCCTCAATCAGCGCCACCGCGCGTACCTCCGCTGGCGACCCTGGCCATGGCTGATGGCGGGGCGGGGCTCCTGCCGCGATGCGGCTGGGCTCGGCACCGCTTAGAGGAAATGGTCAACTTATGCGATAATTGTGACAGATTATTCGCGTTAGGGAGGGTGCAGCGCGGTAAGCGTTTCACGGGGAAAGAGGCAAGCCGCATGGAAATCGAAGCCGGAGCAGTGACCGGATATTTGATTGCGTGGGCGGTGAGCAAGGCCCGTCAAGTGGCCGACGGCCTGGTCGATCCGTCTATCGATGCGGGGCTGGGGAAGCTGCGCGCGGTAGTGGCCGCCAAGCTCGGCGCGCATCCCGCCCTGGATGATCTGGCCGAGGAGGCCGCCACCGATGAGGGGCAAGTCAGCGAGTTGACCCGTCAGCAGGTGGAGTTGGCGGTCACTGCCGCAGCGCTCAAGACGACGAGTTCGGCCAGGCTGTCACCGAGTTGGTGGCCCAGCTGCGTGCGGCTGAGCAGGCTAGCGGCATTTCAGTGGTGACCGGCGCCGGGTCGGCGGTGTTCACCGGAGACGCTCATGCCCAGGCCAGCGGTGACGGGTTCGCTTTCGGGCAGGTCGCCGGGAACGTGCATATGGACCGCAGTCCTGCAGACGGAGAGAGGCCGGGCCCTTCCGAGCCGGGGCGGTCACGCCCCTGACCGTACCCGGAGCATCCGGTGGCACGGCCGCGATGGTGCAGTGGCCAGCCGCTCCAGCCGACCAGCCACCTGGGCATGTCTACGCGGAGCGTGGCGGTACCAGTTTCGGGCATGTCGTCGGGAACGTGACGGTTTACAAATACGGTGGGCCTGTGCCACGGCCGGTGCGCTCGGCGTACCAGCGGCAGGTGGAGCGGATCGCCCCACCGCAGTTGCTGGGCCGGGAGGCTGAGCTGGCCGAGCTGGCAGGTTTCTGCCTGGATGAGCGTCGCGGTCCCTACATGTGGTGGCAGGCCGGGCCGTGGGCGGGCAAGTCCGCGCTGCTGTCCACTTTCGTGCTCAACCCGCCTGCCCCGCCTGCCGCCGGCGGAGTGTGGCTGGTGTCGTTCTTCATCACCGCCCGGCTGGCCGCGCAGGACACACGGGAGGCGTTCACCACCGCACTGACGGAGCAGCTGTGTGCACTGCTCCGCCAGGACCTACCGGCCAGCAGCGATGAAGCAGCCCGGGAATCAGCAATGATGGATCTGCTCGCCCAGGCCGCGGCCGTGAGTCAGCAGGCGGGTGGCCGGCTGGTGCTGGTCGTTGACGGGCTGGACGAAGACCGCGGCGTGACAACCGGGCGGGGGGCACACAGCATCGCCGGACTGCTGCCGGCCCGCCCGTCGGCCGGGATGCGGATCATCGTCGCCGGACGGCCCAATCCCCCGATCCCCGACGACGTGCCTGACTGGCACCCACTGCGTGACCCGGGCATCATCCGCCTGCTCAGTGGCTCCCCGCATGCCAGGGATCTGCAGCGACTCGGCCAGTCCGAACTCAAACGTCTGCTCGCAGGCAGCCCCATCGAGCAGGATCTGCTGGGCCTGCTCACCGCCGCCCGGGGCGGCCTCTCCGGCCCCGACCTGCGTGAGCTGACAGGCGCGGACCTGGTGACCATCGAGGAGATACTGCACACCGTGGCCGGGCGCACATTTACCCGCCGTCTCGCCGGCTGGACACCGGACGACGGACGACAGGTCTACCTGCTCGGCCACGAGGAACTACAGAACGCCGCCTGCCACTACCTCGGCCATGACCGCCTGGCCCACTACCGGGAGCGGTTGCACACCTGGGCCGAGGAATACCGCACACCCACCGACGACGGGCTGCCGTGGCCGCCGCACACCCCCGAATACCTGCTGACTGGCTACCCCCGCATGCTGGCCACCGCTGGCGACACCAACCGCCTGACCGCCCTGGCCATCGACCCGGCACGCCACGACCGGATGCTCGACCTGTCCGGTGGCGACACCGCCGCCCTCACCGAGATCAAAACCTGCCAAGACCTACTCCTGGACTGCCCGGAACCGGACCTGTGCGCCCTGGCCAGGCTGTCCCACCACCGCGGACAACTCGAATCCCGCAACGCCCACGTCCCCACCAAGCTCCCTGCCCTGTGGGCCACTCTCGGCCACCCCAACCGGGCCGAGCAGATTGCCCGAGCCATCACCGACCTGGGCAAGCAGGCGCAGGCGCTGGCCGGGGTGGCTAGGGCGGTGGCTGCGGCCGGTGACCACGAGCGGGCTGCCCGGTTGGCCGCAGACGCCATCCAGATCGCCCGCACCATCACCGTGCCGTGGAAGCACGGCCTGACGCTGGCGGGCACGGCTGAGGCGGTGGCTAAGGCGGGGGACCACGAGCGGGCTGCCCGGCTAGCCGCAGACGCCGAGCACTTCGCCAGGGCTCTCCGCGTCGTGCTGAACAACCATTTCAGCGGAGAGATCGCCCGTCTCCACTGGCGAAACAGCGGACCGGTTTGGCGCGAGCACATGACAGCCCTGGGGGATGCGCGGCGCATTCAATTCGTTGACGTCGTCGATGAGGCGTACGCTGCGGCTGAAGCGGCAGGGCCCCCCACGCGCAGCAGTGAATACTTCCGCGCTTGAGAGCGTCCCACCGCAGGCCTCGTGCGCAGGTTCGCAAGCGAAGCCCGAGCCGCGGGAGCGGTCCGCCGGCCTTCGGCCGACCTGTTGGCGCCCATACGAATACGGCGCCTGACGAGCGGTCAATTGGGGTTGGGCACTCGTGAGACACGTGGGCGTGGTATCCGGCTTGCCAGCCGGTGCAGGCGCAGCAGATCACGCAGGGGGGTGCCTGTCTCAGCCCACGTGCGTAGCCGGTCCCGGTCGACCCAGTACACGTGATGGCGGTCGCCCCAGCTTTTGGCGTCACGGGTGAAGCCGCCATTGGTGACTACGACGGCGATATCTGCACCATGCACCGGGCCGGCCGTGCCTTTGACTTGGTACATGACTTGCGAGCCGACCTTGCCCCCTACTTTGGTGTGCTTGGCCTGGATGACGATCCTGCCGTGCTGGGGATGCTGGCCGATGACGTCGGCTGCTTGATCACCTTGCTGGCCCACGCGGCGGGCTGTCCAGCCGTCCCTCACCAGCAGGTCCCTCAGGATGAACTCGAACTGCGCGTCGCTCATCGCGTCAACTTCGGTGAGCGTGAGGCGAAGACGTGCCAGGTTCGCGGCGCGCGCGCTGGCTGCCCGTGCCGCGCCCACCCTACGGCTGGCTGCATAGAGCACAGCGGCGCCGGCAAGGGCGGCAAGCACCGGCCAGGCCTGGACAGCTGCCGTCCAGGCAGCAACGGCACTCTTCACAAGCAGCATCACCACTGCCACGGCGACAACCGCGGCCGCAGCCCACTCCCCCGTATCGCGCGGCATGCGCGGCCTCAGCCGCCCCTTCGCCATCAGCGGGCTGCCGGCTGTGAGACGGCGGGAGCCGGCGGGGGCGCCGGGGATTCGGCGGCCTCGCCGAACCCGATGACCTGGCCCCACAGCCAGATGCCGGCAATGATCGCCATGATGCTCCAGCCGCTCATCTTCTTCCGGCTGGCGCTCGGCTTGCGCCTGAGATAGCTGCGAACCCGGACGTAGCCCTCCGGTACCTTGCCTGCCATGCCTGTTCCTCCCCTTGCAGCGGGCGAGCCGCGGAGTGCGGCTCGCTCCCTGCCTCTGGGTGTAGCAGCGGGCACTGACACGAGCAGCGAAACGATCACCGCTCGTGGCTTGTCCAGAGCAGGAAACAGACATCCGGGCATGCGGTGTTCGATACCGCATCTTCCAGGCCCCTTCACCTGCACAAGCGTGGGTTCACGTCACAAGGTGCCGACCGTCGTTGGCGTACAACCACCCGCCACTGGCCAGAAACACCACGCCGCAGGCTGCTGACGGTTCATGGTGAAAGGCGAAAAGAAGCGCCACTGTTCGACACAACCGTCGGCGTGACTGCCACCCCTGACCAGCCGGCGGACACCGCAGATCATTTTTGCATTGGCCATACGTGCGAAGGAGCGATGCCCTCATCCGGGGCCGCTTGCGATCCGTGCCGTAGCAAACGGGCATTGAGTCACGAGGGGCGACGCTCATCAGGGGTCGGCACCTCGGTCACCGACCTGTGACCGCTGCAGAACGGTCTTGATCGGCGGCTATAGGCTCGCTCCTGGGATGGCCCCCGTAACCAGGAGGACGGCATGGCTGAGTTAGTACAGGAGCAACAGCTGGACGTCGAAGTCGCCTTCCGGGGCTTCGGTTTTCAGGAGTCCGACGACAGCGCGGTCCCCGTACCTTTCGGCGGCGGCTACGAGTGGGGCGTGTTCCTGAATCAGCATGAGCGCCGCTTCGATCTCTTCAGCGGAGGACATACCCACACCGCCGCGGTGACCGTCCGGGTCTGGGACAGCGAGCCCGGGCCTGCGAAGGATGGCTGGGACGAGCAGGGCGAAGTCGACTTCGAGACGACGAGCGGGGATGTCGCCGTGTGGACCACCACCCTCGGCCGGTCCGACCACCTGATCCGCCTGGGTGCACCGGGATGGTGGAGGGTACGGGTGGGTTGCACGGGGCGGGCCGAGGTCGAGCGGGTGACGCGCATCGAGGGTGTCGCGCACGGAGTTGAGAAGTATGTGATCGACTTCTGGCCCAAGGCTGTGTGAGGCCGCAGCCGGCGCGGCCTCGCGGGCTCGCGCCGGCAGTTGCCCAACGAACCGTTAGTTGATTTTGACGATGAAGCCGTCTTCCATGCCGTCGATGATCCTGTTGGCTGTGTAGAAGCCGCTCAGGTAGTTGCCGGCGTAGCCATTCTCCCCACCGGGCACGGGCTGGACGGAGAAGTTGCTCTTCTCCACGTGCACGTCGAACTCTGACTGTGCCGATCCTTCATACGTGGTGGCGAAGGGGAACTCGTCGCATTCCTTGCCGCCGTCGGTGTAGTTGGCGCCCCAGTATCGGGTGCACTCCCGGACGGCGACCGCACGGTTACGGTCACGCCGCCTCTTGTCGAGGTAGAGGCGGTGCAGGGGCTCCTTCACGTTGTCGCCGGGAACGTTCTTCAGGGCGTTCAGCGGCTTGGTCGCCTTGGGGTCGGTGAACGCCTGCTGGATGTGCTGGGCGACCGCCCGTTCCGGAGCTCCGGCCTTGCTGCTGTACTCAAGGGTGGCGGTCATGCTGAAGGCGGCGCCGCCCTTGTTCGTGGGATTGCCGGCGCTGGTGGAGTTGCGCAGATAGGAGGCGGCGTCCCAGCGCGGGGCGAACATGAACGGCTTGCCGATCTGCGGACTTGGGCCCACCCAGCCGGGAGGCAGCGTGGAGACGATCTCGGGCTGGTAGACGGCGAAGACGACGTCCGCGGCTCCCGCACCGGTGCCCTGTCCGGGGGCGTAACGGACGGTGTGGGTGTAGTGAGGGCTCGCCTGCATCTGGGGCCAGGTCTTGGTGACGGGCAGAGTATTGCTGACCACGGGCGTGGCAGCCGCCGGCCAGTCCTGCGCGACGGTGGCCTTCAGACCGATTTTCAGGCCTGCGACACCTGTCGGGCCGACCTGGGTGAAGTCGACGACGTCATAGTCGAAGAACATGGTGCGGTCGGCTTCTTTGGGCACCGTGCCGCGAATGTAGACGACGTAGGAGCTTTTGCCGACCGAGCCGTTGCTCTTCTCCCAGACGGTGGAGACCTTGAAGCCGGTGCACACGGCGAACCGGGACTTGATGTACACCTGCGCCGTGCCGCCCATGTTCTTCTTGCACTCATCCAGCGACATGGTGCGGGGCGGCTCGGGATACAGCGGATCCGGCGCCGCGGCGGCACGGGAGCTGCGGGCGAGGGTGGCGACGCTGTCGGGTGTGGCAGCGGGCACGGCCGTCTTGATGCCGTAGCCGGCCGCGGGGCCCACCACCTCCATCGGCGTGGTCGCTGGGCTCAACGGCTGTGCCGGATCGGACAGTCTTCTGGCCGCGGCGCCGGATCCCTCCTCTGTTAGCGAGGGCACCGGCGTGTTGAGCGGAAGCATGAACGTGCGAGCCTGCCCGAGGCCCGTCTCCTGCGCCGCTGCGGCCGTCGGGGCGGCGGGTAGCAGCAGGACGGCCGCAGCCGCGGCTAAGAAGGAGGTGCGGGCACGGTGAAGTCGTGGTGCGGTACTGATGGTTCCCCCAGGATCACGAGATCAGGTGTGGTCACGCGACAGCCCGCAGACCGCCGCAACCCCAAGATCTATCGAACTTCTGATCGAACTTGGCAGATATGCAGATGGGTTCGACCTGATCTGTTGCACGCATGACCGATTACCACGGCCGAAAGGCGTGTTCGCCGCTCTACTTGGCTGAGTATCCGAGTTTCTGCCAGCAACGCGCCGGCTGCCTGTGCGAGGGGGTCGCGGGTCACCACCCTGCCCGACCGCTCGGCAGCCAGAACTTGGCCGCATGGCTGATCAAACGCGGAGCTACTGCCATATACCGGAAGTTTCCTGCTCAGCGTTCTCGCGGGCCGTAAGCGGCCAGCCTGTCAGCGGTTGCAGGCCCTGGGCAGCTGTTCTGCAGAGCTGAACTGGCTAGTACTGCAACGGTCTTTGGCGTGGCGGTTGGTTTGTCGGATCGTTGTGCTGGTCATGGGGTGGGATGTGGTGCCGGCGGATGCCCGGCGGTGGGTGTCCGGGCTGGCTGACCTGCATGAACGGTTCGTTAACCGGTTTAACAGGACTGAACCGCGGGAGTCGTCGTTGGCATATATGCGGGGACTGATCGCCCCGCTGGAACGGAAGAACGGCTGGACGCTGGCGGAGGAGGCTGGGCATGCAGCCCCGGACCGGATGCAGCGTCTGCTGAATCGGATCGACTGGGACGCCTATGCGGTCCTGTCCGATGTGCGGGACTACTTGCTCGAACATCCCGGAGGCGGTGCTGATCGTGGACGACACCGGATTCCTGAAGAAGGGCATCCGCTCGGCCGGGGTCCAGAGGCAGTATTCCGGCACCGCCGGACGCACCGAGAGCGCCAGAAGCGGACGTCGCGGTCGGTGAGGCCGCCCGTGCGGCGGCGGACGAAGCCGGGAACGGCGAACTGGCGCCGGTAGGGGCGCTGGTCGCGGACCTGGTCGAGGGTGCGCACCCACTGGGCGAGGTAGAGCCCGCTGTCCCGCCTGCCCGCCCCGGCCGGGGCGGGAAGTTGGCGATCTCCTTGATGCCGTAGATGATGGGCAGGATGG
>NZ_JBUEFZ010000045.1:0-44016 GCF_054963715.1 Streptomyces sp. STAM6
CTGCGGGCCCAGCTCCGCGAGGCCGTCGAGGTCGACGACGCGCCGACCGTCGTGCGCTTCCCCAAGGAGCAGGCCGGAGCGCCCGTGCCCGCCGTGGGACGCATCGGCGGCATGGACCTCCTGCACCGCCCGGACGACGCGACCGTGCTGCTGGTGGCCGTCGGCGCGATGGCACCCGTCTGCCTCAGCGCGGCCGGGCTGCTGGCCGGCCGCGGTATCCGCTGCACCGTCGTCGACCCCCGCTGGGTCAAGCCGGTCGACGAGGCCATGGCGCCGCTCGCCGCCGCGCACCGGCTGGTCGCCGTCGTCGAGGACAACAGCCGTACCGGCGGTGTCGGATCGGCGGTCGGACAGGCCATGAGGGACGCCGGCGTCGACGTACCCCTGCGCACCTTCGGCATCCCCGAGAAGTTCCTCACCCACGCCAAACGCGGCGAAGTACTGGCCGACATCGGCCTCACCCCCGTGGAGATCGCGGGACGGATCAGCGCGGTGCTCACCGCCGAGGAGAACCAGGCATGACCAAGGAGTTCGACCTGGCGGCGCTGCTCGCCGAGCGCGGCGCGGAGCGCTACGAACTGCACGCCAGACACCTCAACCACCAGCTGCCGCGCATGCTCCGCACCATCGGCTTCGACAAGGTCTACGAGCGCGCCGAGGGGGCCTACTTCTGGGACGCCGACGGGGACGACTACCTCGACATGCTCGCCGGGTTCGGGGTGATGGGCCTCGGCCGGCACCATCCCGTCGTCCGCAAGGCGCTGCACGACGTCCTCGACGCCCAGCTCGCCGACCTCACCCGCTTCGACTGCCAGCCGCTGCCCGGACTGCTCGCCGAGAAGCTGCTCGCGCACTCGCCGCACCTGGACCGGGTGTTCTTCGGCAACAGCGGCACGGAAGCCGTCGAGGCGGCGCTGAAGTTCGCCCGGTACGCCACGGGGAGACCCAGGGTCCTGTACTGCGCGCACGCGTTCCACGGGCTGACCACCGGGTCGCTCTCGGTGAACGGCGAACGCGGGTTCCGCGACGGCTTCGCGCCGCTGCTCCCGGACACCGCGATCCCGCTCGGCGACCTCGCGGCCCTGGAGTGCGAACTGCAGCGCGGCGATGTCGCCGCCTTCGTGGTCGAACCCGTCCAGGGCAAGGGCGTCCACGAGGCACCGCCCGGGTTCCTGCCGGCCGCCCAGCAGCTGCTGCGCCGGCACAAGGCGCTGCTCATCGCCGACGAGGTGCAGACCGGCCTCGGCCGGACCGGCGACTTCTACGCGTACCAGCACGAGGACGGCGTCGAGCCGGACCTCGTGTGCGTCGCCAAGGCGCTGTCCGGCGGCTATGTCCCCGTCGGCGCCACCCTCGGCAAGGACTGGATCTTCAAGAAGGTGTACTCCTCCATGGACCGGGTGCTCGTCCACTCGGCCAGCTTCGGGTCCAACGCCCAGGCGATGGCCGCGGGGCTCGCGGTCCTGACGGTGCTGGAGGACGAGGAGATCGTGGCGAACGCCAGGAGCACCGGAGAGCTGCTGAAGTCGCGGCTCGCGGCGCTGGTGGACCGCTACGAGCTGCTGCACGAGGTGCGGGGCCGCGGACTGATGATCGGGATCGAGTTCGGCCGGCCGTCGTCGCTCGCCCTGCGGGGCCGCTGGACGATGCTCCAGGCGGCCCGCAAGGGGCTCTTCGCACAGATGGTGGTCGTGCCGCTCCTGCAGCGGCACCGCATCCTGACCCAGGTCTCCGGGGACCACATGGAAGTCATCAAACTGATCCCTCCGCTGATCATCGGCGAACGGGAGGTCGACCGCTTCGTGACGGCGTTCACCGCCGTCATGGACGAGGCGCACACCGGGGGCGGGCTCCTGTGGGACTTCGGGAGGACGCTGGTCAAGCAGGCGGTCGCCAACCGCTGAGCGGAGCATGCGCGGGGATCCCGCGAGGACCACCGGGTACGACTCTTTGCCTCTGGGGCAATAAATTTGCCTCACGGGAAAAGGGCTGGCGCAATAGAGGCATGACCACGGACTCCTCCGGGGACACGCTGCCGGACGTCGCTCCCCGGCTGCGCGCGCTGCGCCGCCGCCGCGGGCTCACCCTCGAGGCCGCCGCCCAGCGCGCCGGACTCTCCCCGGCCCACCTCTCCCGGCTGGAGACCGGCCGCCGGCAGCCCTCGCTGCCGATGCTGCTGGGGCTCGCCCGTATCTACGGTACGACGGTGTCCGAGCTGCTCGGTGAGGTGCCGCCGGAGCACGACCCGATCGTCCGGGCCGACCGTGCCGAGCCCGCCGAGGCCGACGGCTGGGTCTACCACCAGGCGGGCGGACCCGGCCGGGCCATGCAGGCCCTGCGCGTCCACGTCCCCCACGCCACCCCGGCCGACCTTGTGCGCGTGCACCCCGGGGAGGAGTGGCTGTACGTCCTGGGCGGCCGGGTGCGCCTGACCCTGGGGGACGCGGTGCACCTCCTCGATCCGGGCGACAGCGCGCATTTCGACTCGCTGACCCCGCACCGCATCGCCGCCGCCACCCGGGGCGGTGCCGAGCTCCTCTTCGTACACACCCTTGTCCAGAGCCCCGCCGAGGAGCTCTGCCTCGGCGCGCCCGCCCCTCGGCGCTGACTCCCCGGAGGTTGTCCGTCATGTCCCAGAACCCGGCCTCGAAGTCCGCCGAGGGCGAAGAGCGGAAATTCCCTCTCGGGCTGGCCGTCAGGCTCTTCGCCTATCTCGTGGCGGGCCACCTCGTCGCGGCCTTCCTCTATCTGCTGTTCCTGCTCGGGGGCCAGAACCAGTAGCCACCCGCCGCGCGGGGCTCAGCCCTCGTCGAGCAGGCGGTCGCGCAGCCGCTCGCGGGTCTCGGGCGAGAGCCGCAGGCCCTCGGAGAAGTACCGCTCCGTGCTGCCCCAGGTCTCCTCGATGGTCGAGAAGGCCGTCGCCAGGTACTCGCGGCGCGCGTCGAAGAGGGGACTGAGCAGCTCCATCACCTCGGGCGACATGCCGGCGGGCGAGGAGTCGGCGCGGTGCACCTTGTAGCGGCGGTGCGGGTCGTTGGACTTGAGGTAGTCCTCCTCGATCGCCTCGCGCTCCACACCGACCGCCAGCAGCGCCACCGCGATCGACAGCCCCGCGCGGTCCTTGCCCGCCGCGCAGTGCAGCAGCGCCGGGACGCTGTCCGCCGCGAGGGCGTGCAGCACCCGGCTGTGCTCGGCGGTGCGGTCCTTGATGATCGCGCGGTACGCGGCCGTCATCCGCCCGGCCCCCTTGCCGTCGGCGAGGATCCCGCGCAGCTGCTCAAGATCGCCTTCGCGCACCATCCGCCAGAATTCCGCGCCGTCCGCCGGGTCCGAGAGCGGGATGTTCACGTTCCGCACACCGGGCAGGGCGACGTCCGGGCCCTCCAGTTTCTGGTCGGCGGCGTTGCGGAAGTCGAAGATCGTGTGCAGACCGAGCGAGGAGAGGAAGGCCGCGTCCTCGCCCGTCGCGTGGGCGAGGTGGCCGCTGCGGAAGAGCAGGCCGTGACGGACCCGCCGGCCGTCCACGGTGGGAAGGCCGCCCACGTCACGGAAGTTGCGCACACCGGTCAGCTGGGGTTCGGTCGACGAGATCTGCGGCAGCTGCTGCGTCACGGCGGCTCCTCCGTGTCTGCGGTCGGCGGTCCTCGCCGACGATGTCGCGGCTCCGACGATACGACACCGGTGCGTGAGGCAATCATCTCCCTGCGGGTCGCACATCCGTTGCCCTGCCCATGGTCAGCGGCCGCATGGTGCTCGTTCCTGTTGGATGATGTTCACATCTGGGGCCCTGGCTGGCGGGCGCGCCCGGCGGCGGCCCCCGTCGCTGAGACCTGCTTTCGGGCGGCACGGTCGAGCGGCTCTGCTTCTGTCCCGATTCAGCATGTTTTGCTCGCCGACCCCGACCGTGGATGCATTGAGTGGTCTAGTAGCTGAATGACGGTTCTGTCCGTATTGGCCTGTAAGGGTTAACGTGCCCCGGTAGAAAGGGAGATGGGTCGGGCCGCGTGAGCAGCGTCATAAAGGTGACCGTCCGTGGCGAAGCGCCGCTCCCAAATCCGGTGCCCACAACGGCAATTCATGATCCGTAATCCACGGAGGGTGACGGGAATTACGGGCGGCATCTCGGACGGAAATGGCCTTTTCCACGCGACGGCTTGTTACCGCGGACCCGGCTCGCTTAACGTCGCCGCAATCCGGCCGGACCAGCCGAATCCTGCCGCCGACCGGAATTCATAACCCACCCACGTGTGGCAGGAGCGGGGGACCCAGGTAGTACGCCGGAACCGGAATTCGCGGGCCGGCTAGGGGTTAAGTCGCGTCGACCGCGCGGCCGGGCATCTCCAGCCCGAACCCGACAGCTCACCTCGCAGGCGCCGGAGAGGAATTCGTCATGCCCGCGAAGGGTAAGCACCGCCGTCCCAAGAACAGCCCGCTGACTCGTCGTTTCGTCGCCGCCGGAACGGGCGGCGCCGCCCTTGCCCTCCCGCTGCTCGGCGCGACCGGCGCCCACGCCGCGGACCAGAGCGCCCCGGCCGTCTCTCCGCAGACGGTGGTCGCCGCCGCGAAGGCCGCCCCCGAGACCGCCGCCAAGGCCGCGCCCCGCATGTACACCGTGGTCGCCGGCGACTACCTCGCCAAGATCGCCCACAACAAGAACGTCAAGGGCGGCTGGCAGAAGCTGTACAAGGACAACCGCAAGGTCATCGGTGACGACCCGGGCCTGATCCTGCCGGGCATGAAGCTCACGCTGGGCGCCAAGTCCACCGCCAAGGCGCCCGCCAAGCCCAAGGCCGACACGACCCGCACCGAGTCCCGCGCCTCGCGCTCCGCCGCCAAGGCCGAGGCCCCGGCGCCGAAGCCCGCCGCCGAGACCAGCGGCTCCGGCTTCACCGCCCCGGTCTCCGCCGGTGTCACCACCCCCTACCGCGCCTCCGGCTCCATGTGGTCCTCCGGTTACCACACCGGTGTCGACTTCGCGGCCTCCTCCGGCACCAGCGTCAAGGCCATCGGCGCGGGCACCGTCGTCTCCGCCGGCTGGAGCGGCGCGTACGGCAACGAGGTCGTCATCAAGCACGCCGACGGCAACTACTCGCAGTACGCCCACCTCTCCTCCCTCTCCGTCTCCTCCGGGCAGACCGTGAGCGGCGGCGAGCAGATCGGTCTCTCGGGCTCCACCGGCAACTCCTCCGGTCCGCACCTGCACTTCGAGGTCCGCACCGGTCCGGGCTACGGCTCCGACATCGACCCGCTGGCCTACCTGCGTCAGCACGGCGTCTCCATCTGAGTCCGTCAGGGACCCTTCTGACGCTCCGGCACGCGTCCCGCGTGCGTCCGCTGCCCGGCACCTCGTGCCGGGCAGCGGCATATTCCGGCTTGGGCGAATCTTGACCGGTGGCGTATCTCACCCCACGTCAACCCCTCCTTACGGTCGCGTAGGTCACATCGGAAGGGGAAAGATGTGCTCCCGTGGCAGACGATTCGACATTCAGAGACAGTGACGTATTCGGGTCGTACGCGGCGATCGGTGACAGCTTCACCGAGGGCGTCGGGGATCCCGGTCCCGACGGACAGTTCGTCGGCTGGGCGGACCGCCTCGCGGTCCTGCTCGCCGACCGGCTCACCGATCCCGAGACGTTCCGGTACGCCAACCTCGCGGTGCGTGGCAGGCTCCTCGACCAGATCGTCGAGGAACAGGTCCCCCGGGCGAAGGAACTCGCCCCCGACCTCGTGACCTTCTGCGCGGGCGGCAACGACATCATCCGGCCCGGCAGCGACCCCGACGACGTCGCCGAGCGGTTCGAGCGGGCCGTCGCCGACCTGACGTCCGCCGTCGGCACCGTGCTCGTGACGACCGGTTTCGACACCCGCGGCGTGCCGGTGCTGCGTCATCTGCGCGGCAAGATCGCCACGTACAACGGCCATGTGCGGGCCGTCGCCGACCGGTACGGCTGCCCGGTGCTCGATCTCTGGTCCCTCAAGACCGTGCAGGACAGGCGGGCCTGGGACGACGACCGGCTGCACCTGTCGGCCGAGGGCCACACCCGGGTCGCGCTGCGCGCCGGCCAGGTGCTCGGCGTCGACGTCCCTGCCGACCCCGACCAGCCGTGGCCACCGCTGCCGCCGCGCGGCCCCCTCGAAGTCCGCCGTGACGACATCAACTGGGCCCGCGAGTACCTCGTGCCGTGGATCGGCCGGCGGCTGCGCGGCGAATCGTCCGGCGACCACGTCTCGGCCAAGCGGCCGGACCTGATGCCGCTGTAGGGGACCGGTTCAGGTGCGGCGCCCGAGGCCGAGCTCCCGGTCGAGCGCCTCGTCGGCCCACTCCAGCATGGTCGCGTGGGAGACCGAACCCGCGTAGGCGGTCATCTGCACGGCCAGTCCGTCCAGGAAGGCGGTCAGCCGGCAGGCCGCCGCCGCGGGGTCCGCGCAACGGAACTCGCCCGCCGCGGCGCCCTCGGCGATCACCTCGGCCAGTGCCGCCTTCCACTGCCGGTCGAGGTCGCCCGCCACATCCCGCAGCGCCGGCTCCCGCAAGCCCGCCGCCCAGCCCTCGATCCACAGCCGCCAGCCCTTGGCCTGACCGGTGGGGGCGTACCAGCGCACGGCGGACCTGAGCCGGCGGGTGGCCGCGGTCCGGCGCCCCAGCAGCTTGCGCAGATGCGTGAGATCGCCCTCTGCGGCGTACGAGAAAGCGGCCGCGACGAGCTTCTCCTTGGTCGAGAAGTGGTACAGGACCAGCGCGTTGCTCACTCCGAGCGCGGAGGCGACATCGGCGATCCGCACCGCCGCGACGCCCCTGAGCTGGATCTGCTCGACGGCGGCCCGCAGCAGCTCCTCACGCCGCTCGGCCACGCTCAACCGCACTCTGCCCACGTCGTCCCCCTCGTGCCGCCGATTCCAGCGCCGGCTTCCCCCGGGGCCGTCCGGTACCGGTCGCAGTACCAGCCGAAACGCTCCGCGATCACCGGCAGTCGGTCCGTGACGATAGCGCGCCGCCGCACCCGGCGCCGTACCGTCGCGCACGGCCGCTCCGGCGTCCCGGCGGCCGACCGCGCGCATCGCGCCGTGGCGGGCCCGTCCGCGACGGCGGTGGTCACGGACCGGGCCGTGCGCGGAGGCGGGCCGGCCCCTTCCCGACGCCGGGGCGCGCGCACGTCAGATCGGTCGCAGCTCGCACTGGTCCTTGAAGCCCTGGCTGGTCAGCCCCAGCGCGGCATTCATCCGGGACCTCAGGTTCTCCACCGCCACCATCGCGGTCAGCTCCACGAACGCCGGCTCGCCGAGGGCCACCCTCAGCCGCTCCGCCAGCTCGTCCCCGACCTCCGGCGGGTTCGCGGTCATCGCCTCCGCGTACGTCAGGACATCCCGCTCCAGCGGGGTGTACGCGTCGCTGTCGCGCCAGACCGGGATGTCGTGCAGCTTGCGCACGTCCATCCCGCGGCGGGTGTTCTCCCAGTGGCCGTAGTCCATGCACCAGCTGCAACCGATCGACGCCGCCGACGCCATCTCCGCCAGCGCCTTCAGGCCGGGGTCGAGCTGCCGCCACCTCGCGACGGCCAGCTCGAAACGGAGCTGGGCGCGCAGCACACGCGCGTTGTGCGCCACCGCGAGCACCGGGTCCAGCACCTTGCCGTAATGACGCCTGGAGTACCACTCGACGGCGCGGAAGAAGAGGGTGCGCGGAGGGGTGAGCGAAACGCGGGCCATGTCGGACTCCTCGGTTTATGGTCGGGCCTTCACTCATGGGGACGGACGGGATGCCGCCGGATGTGACATGCCCGGCCCCGCCGCCGCGGCGCGCGGCCCGCCCCGCCGCTGTGAGACCGGACACCCCCGGGGCCCGGCCCCCGGTGGGGTCACAGCCCCCGCCCATAATGAAAAGACCCGAATCCACTGGAGGTGCTGTGACCGGCGCTCACTCCACGCGTCCGCTGCGTTCCCGGCTCCGTTCCCTGCGGCCCGCCGCCTTCGGCGCGGACGCCACGGGAGAGCGGCTGGAGCGCATACGCCGCTCGCCGAACTTCTCGGACGGCGCCTTCCAGAACCCGGAGGGCACCCGGCACAGACCCTCCGGCTCCCCGGTGGAGTTCGCGAAGATCTACTTCCAGAAGGACGCGAGGATCCGCCGCTCCCCGGCCGGCACCGTCCCCGTGCACGCCACCACCGTCGCCGACCTGGCCAAACCCCCGTCGTCGGGACTGCGGCTCACCTGGATGGGACATTCCAGCGTGCTCGCGGAGATGGACGGAAGCCGGATCCTGTTCGATCCGGTGTGGGGAGAGCGCTGCTCGCCGTTCCCCTTCGCCGGCCCCAAGCGGCTGCACCCCGTGCCGCTCCCGCTCGCCGCGCTCGGCCCCGTCGACGTCGTCGTGATCTCCCACGACCACTACGACCACCTCGACCTGCCCACCATCCGCGCCCTGGCCTCCACGGACACGGTGTTCGCTGTCCCGCTCGGCGTCGGCGCCCACCTGGAGCACTGGGGAGTGTCCCCCTCCCGGCTGCGCGAGCTGGACTGGAACGAGTCGACGCGGGTCGCGGGCGTGCAGCTGACCGCGACCCCCGCCCGGCACTTCTGCGGCCGGGGCCTGCGCAACCAGCAGCACACCCTGTGGGCGTCCTGGGTCGCCGAAAGCTCCGGACATCGCGTCTACCACAGCGGGGACACGGGGTACTTCGACGGCTTCAAGGACATCGGCGCCGCGCACGGCCCCTTCGACGCCACCATGATCCAGATCGGCGCGTACAGCGAGTACTGGCCGGACATCCACATGACCCCGGCCGAAGGCATGCGCGCCCATCTCGACCTCCAGGGCGGCAGCCCCTCCGGCGTGATGCTGCCGATCCACTGGGGCACCTTCAACCTCGCCCCGCACCCGTGGGCCGAGCCCGGTGAGGGCACGCTCGCGGCCGCCGCCGAGGCGGGCGCCGGCGTAGCGCTGCCCCGCCCCGGAGAGCCCTTCGAGCCGACCGCCGAGTCCGTACCGGACGCACCGTGGTGGCGCGGGGTCGCCCACGTCCCGTCCGGAGGATGGCCCTCCGCGACGGTGCCCCTCGTCGCCGACAAGCCGGCCCTCGAGGGCACCGGCGCGGCGGAGGAGGCCCGGGCGACCGAGCCGACCCGCTGACGGCTGACCGCGGTGGGTCAGAAGCGGGAGGAGGAGGCGGCGGAGGAGCGGCCGGCAGGGGAGGGGGCACCCGAGGCGGTGATCCACGCCGAGGAGGCCGGGTCGCTCACGGCCCGCGGCCGGGTCGAGCCGCTGCCCGGGCAACGGCTCGCGCTGCGCACCGAGGGTGGTATCGAGGTCCACGACCGGGAGGCGTTTCTCACCGGCGGGTCCGAGCCCCTGTCCTCGCTCGCCACACCCGGCCACGCGCGAGCCGCCGTCACACCGGACCACGGCTTCCTCGTGGCCCACGGGACCGGTCTGCGCTCCGTCACCCCCGACGGCGAGAAGCGCTGGGAACTGGCGCACGACCCCTGGCACGGCGGCTTCCGGGAACCCCGGCCGCCCGGGGCGCCGGCCGTCAGTCCCGACGGCCGGCTGGTCGCCGCGGTCGTGCCGCGCCTCCTCGCCGACGACTCCGAGGGCGCGGTCCTCCTCCACGACGGTCCGCCCCGCCGGCGGTACGGCTACGACGCCCTGCTGCTCATCGACGCCGCGACCGGCGAGATCCGCGCCCGCCACCGGCTCGCCGACGTCTCCGGCACCGTGACGATGTGCTGGCACCCGGACGGCACGGTACTCGCCGTCTCCTGCTGGATGGCGTGGCACAGCTGGTCGACACGGTGGTTCGACACCGGAGGCGGCGAGTTCACCGTGCTCGGCGGCGCCGCCGCCCTGCACGAGGTGATCGGCTTCGTGCCGGGCACCTCGCGCGCCCTGACCCTCCGCCGGGCCGAGTTCATGACCGCGGACGACGAACGCGACGAGCTCGCCCTCCACGACACCACCCGGGACGCCCCGCCGCTCGTCACCGATCTGCACGAACTGGCGAGCGACCCGGAGAACGACGAGTTCGGTCACGCCGATGTGCTCGACTCCGCCCATGCCCTGGTCACCGGTGAGCTGTTCGAACAGAACCGGCCGCCGGTGATCCGTCACTGGCTCTTCGCCCTGGAGACCCTGCGCCCCCTCGGGAGGCTCCACTACCCCCGGCCCGTCGGGCAGGACGCCATGGCGCTCGGCGACGGCACATGGCTCACCCGCGACGGTGAGCGGCTCTACCGCTGGAAGCTGCCGCACTGACGGGACGCGGGCGACTCCCTCACGGCCGCCTTCGCGTTATCGGGCGGCCGTACGAAGCCTCATACCAGAGCGGGACGCTCGGCGGGCAAGTTTGTCAACTGCACATCGGACCTGAACGGTTGACGACTACCGTGTGTGGCCGGTGATCAACGGTGGGCTCATTGGGCGCATGATGCGCCCGCCGGTACGCGAGCCGAACTGCCGTTCCTATGTCGTTTCCTGGGGCCCCACGTACCAAGGACGCTGATGTCTCCACTTCGCGCACCCGCTGCACGGCCGGACCGCCGAGAGGGCGGGCGGCACGGCCGGCCAGGCGCCCGCACCCTGTCGAACACCGGCAGGTCGCGCTCCGCGACACCAACGCCGGAAGCCCGCATACGATCCCAACTCCAGCGCGCCGCCGTGGTGCCGGCCGTCGTGGCCGCTCTCGGCGGGGCCACCGCCGTACTGTTCACCCTCCGGTTCTCCGGAGCGAGGACCTCACCGACGCTCTGGGCCGCGCTCACCTGCTCCGCCGCGCTCGTCGCAGCCGCCGTCGTCGCGGCGGCGCTCGGCGCCGACCGCGTGGCGAAGTCCGTGCTGGACCGGTGCAACGCCCTGCGCCGCGACAGCGCGCGCGGCCAGAACGAGCTGCGCGCGGTGGTCGAGCAGCTCCGCCGCGGCGAACGGCCGCCCGAGCGGCAGGGAGCACCCCTGCCCTCCGTCGGCGGGGACGCGTTCGACCTGCTGACGCAGGAACTGAGCCGTTCCCACGACGCCGCCGTGACCGCCGTCGTCCAGGCGTCCCGGCTCTCCAGCAGCGTCGGCAACGAACAGAAGGTGGAGGTCTTCGTCAACCTGGCGAGGCGGCTGCAGTCGCTCGTCCACCGAGAGATCCAGCTCCTCGACGAGCTGGAGAACGAGGTCGAGGACCCCGAGCTGCTGAAGGGCCTCTTCCACGTCGACCACCTGGCGACGCGGATCCGCCGGCACGCCGAGAACCTCGCGGTCCTCGGCGGAGCCATCTCCCGCCGCCAGTGGTCCAACCCGGTCACCATGACCGAGGTGCTGCGCTCCTCCATCGCGGAGGTCGAGCACTACCCCCGCGTCAAACTGGTGCCGCCGATCGACGGCACGCTGCGTGGGCACGCCGTCGCCGACGTCATCCACCTCCTCGCCGAACTGGTCGAGAACGCCACGGTGTTCTCCGCGCCGCACACCACCGTGCTGCTGCGCGCCCAGCACGTGACGGCAGGACTCGCCGTCGAGGTGGAGGACCGCGGCCTCGGCATGCCGGTGGCCGAGCAGAACAGAATGAACGCCCTGCTCGCCGACCCCGATCAGGTGAATGTCGCGCATCTGCTGCAGGACGGGCGGATCGGCCTGTTCGTCGTCTCGGCCCTGGCCCGCAGGCACGGCATCGCGGTCCGCCTCCAGTCCAACATCTACGGCGGAGTGCAAGCCGTCATCGTGCTGCCGCAGGGCCTCCTCGGCGCCGACCCCGAGTCGGCCGAGCAGCCGGGCCGGCCGACCGGGACGGCCGCGCCGCTCGGCCCCGGTCCGGAGCCGGCGCCCGGCCCGGCCGAGGCCACGGCACCCGAACCGGCGCACCGCCGGCCCGTCCACGCGGCCACCAATCCGCCCGGACTGCCGCAGCAGCCGGCACCCGGTGCGGACGCCCACGGTCCGCAGACCCACGGCCCCGCCCACCACGGCGGCGGCCACGGAACCGGTCACAGGCCCGCGCCCCTGCCGGTACGCGGCGAACAGACCGACCGGCCGAACCCGGCCGCCGCATCCCCGGGCACCATGGGCCGCCCCCAGCTGCCCAAGCGCCGCGCCCAGGAGCACCTGGTGCCGCAGCTGAGGGAGGCGCCCGCGCCCCGCGGCGACGACGACCTGGCGCTGCACGACCCGGGACTCATGGCGGCCTTCCAGCGCGGCATCGGACTGGCGGAGTCCATGCCGCCCGCGCCCCGGCTCGGGGCCGAACTGTACGAACCGCAGCCCCACGACGAAGCTCACAAGGAGTAGATGCACCATGGCGAGCGATGTGCCGACCGGCCATTCCTCGGATCTCGACTGGCTGCTGACCGGCCTGGTCCAGCGGGTGCCCCACACACTCAGCGCGGTTCTGCTCTCGTCGGACGGCCTGGTGAAATCGGTCCACGGACTCGACGCCGACAGCGCCGACCACATGGCGGCCCTGGCGTCCGGCCTGTACTCGCTGGGCCGCAGCGCCGGCACCCGCTTCGGCGACGGCGGAGAGGTCCGGCAGGTGGTCGTGGAGCTGGACTCCACCCTGCTGTTCGTCTCCACCGCCGGATCGGGTACCTGCCTCGCGGTACTGGCCGGACGTGAGACGGACGCCGCGGTCCTCGGATACGAGATGGCGATGCTCGTGAAGAGCGTACGGCCCTACCTGATCACGCCCGCCAGACAAGCGGCCGTGGTACCGGGTGTCCCGGGACACTGATCCGTGTCGCCCCGACAGGAAGGGCCCTGGCTCGACGATGCGGCCGGCCGCCTCATCCGCCCCTACACGGTGAGCGGCGGCCGCACCCGTCCCACGGCCACGCTGGACCTGCTCTCGCTGGTGATGGCCACCGGCAGAGCGCCCCAGGGGCACCTCGGGCCCGAGCACGCGCTGGCCCTCGGGCTGTGCCACGGGCCGACATCGGTGGCGGAGATCGCGGCGCACTTACGCCTCCCGGCGGTCGTCACCAAGGTGCTGCTCTCCGACCTCGTGGACTGCGGGGCGGTGACCGCACGGGCGCCCCGCTTCCACGAAAACCACACCGACCGTTCCTTGCTGGAGGCAGTGCTCGATGGCCTACGACGACGGCTCTGAGGGCCGGCAGAACCAGACCGACGACACCTTTCCCATCGCCCTGAAGATCCTGGTCGCGGGCGGCTTCGGGGTGGGCAAGACGACTTTCGTCGGCGCGGTCAGCGAGATCGAACCGCTGAGCACGGAAGAACTGCTCAGCCAGATCAGCGCGGCCACCGACAGCCTGGACGGGGTGGAGTCCAAGACCACCACCACCGTCGCCATGGACTTCGGCCGGATAAGCCTCGACGACCGGCATGTGCTGTACCTCTTCGGCACCCCCGGGCAGGAGCGCTTCTGGTTCATGTGGGACGAGCTCTCCGAGGGCGCCCTCGGCGCGGTCGTCCTCGCCGACACCCGCCGGCTGCAGGACTCCTTCTCTGCGGTGGACTTCTTCGAGCGCCGCGGCATCCAGTTCGTCGTGGCCGTCAACGAGTTCGACGGCTCCTACCGCTATGAACCGGAGGAGGTGCGGGCCGCGATCGACCTCAAGCCGGAGGTGCCGGTCGTGCTGTGCGACGCCCGTATCGCCAGCTCCGGGATCCAGACCCTGGTCACCCTCGTCCAGCACCTGCTGACGACCGATCCGGCCCCGGCACCGGAGCCGAGCTACGGAGCACCGACATGACGTACGACCCCACCGGTCATCTCCTGCTGACCCCGATCGACCGTGAGGCTCCGCTGCGGGTCCAGCGGCTGCGCCAGCTGGGGATGGGGGACCGGCCCGACCCGGCGTTCGACGAGTTCGCGCGCAAGCTGGCGACGGTGACCGGCGCACCGTACTCGATGGTGAACTTCATCGACGAACACCGGCAGTTCTTCGCCGGGCTGCATACCCCGGACGGGATCCGCAGCGGCAGTGACCTGGATGCCACGGCCGCGTCCACGGGCGGGGTCGGCCGCTTCATGGCCCGCGACCACGGCTACTGCCCGCATGTGGTGGTCCGCCGCAAGGCGCTGGTGCTGGAGGACGTGTGCGACTACCCCCGGTTCGCCGGCAATCCGGTCGTCGACGCGATCGGCATCCGCTCCTACCTGGGTGCGCCGCTCATCGACCGCACCGGTACCGCCCTCGGCACGATCTGCGTGGTCGACACGGAGCCGCGGCCGTGGGGCCGGGCCGGACTGGAAACGATCAAGTCGCTCGCGGCGGAGCTGGTGCAGCAGATCCACCGCCGGGAGGACGGTGTGCTGTGACCAGCCGCTCACGGGTGCTCCGGGCAGCCTGACCGTCCCCGAGGGGTGACTCCCGCGCCCCCGGGGACGCCCCCGTCGCGCCGGACGCGGGCCGGGCTGCCGGCAGGTCACGGCGGTGGTGCGCCGGCCCGCCACGGCGTTGCCCGCTACAGTGCCGACTCGCTACAGCGCCGGTTCCATACGGAGCATGTCGGCGAGCTGCTCGGACCACTGCCCCTTGGCCGTGCCCAGCGCCACCTCCGCGAGCCGGAGCAGCTGGATGTCGGAGGTGCCGGCCGGGGCGAAAATGTGGTGGGCGTCGCGCAGATAACGCTCGATCGGGCGGTCGGTGAAGAGTCCGGCCGCGGCATGGATCTCCATCGCGTTGCGCGCCGAGTCCAGCGCCGACTCCACATTGACCAGCTTGGCGTTCATCAGCTCCGCGTCGCAGGGAATGCCTTCGTCGAGCAGGTGCACGGCGTGGTACGCGGCGAGCCGGGCGGTCATCAGCCGGGACTGCAGCTGCCCCAGTTTCAGCTTCACCGACGGCAGTTCGTGCAGCGGCCTGCCGTAGCGGTGCCTCTCCTCGCAGAACCGGGTGGTCTCCTCCAGGATCGCCTGGTGGATGCCGAGTGACACGGCGGTGAGGTTGGCCCGGCCGTAGAGCACGCTGGAGGAGTACGCGACGGCCAGACCGTCGCCCTCGTCGCCGAGCCGGTTCTCCGCGGGCACCCGGCAGTTGTCGAAGAACAGTTCGCCGAAACTGAACCCGTGCAGACCCATGCTCGGTTTCTGGTCACCGATCCGGAAACCCGGTCGGTCCGACTCCACCAGGAAGGCCGTGAGCCCCCTTGAGCCGGGGCCCGTCCGCACCACGACCCCGTGCAGATCGCCCACATGGCTGTTGCCGACGAAGATCTTCCGCCCGTTGAGGAGGTAGTCGTCGCCGTCCCGTACCGCCGTGGCGCTCATCCCCAGCACATGACCGCCCGAGTCGGGCTCGGTGACGGCGATGGTGGGCAGGCACTCGCCCGCCGCGATGGCGGGCAGCCAGGTCTTCTTCTGCTTGTCGCTGCCGAAGTGGACGATCTTGGCGGCGCCGAGCTGGGAGGCCTGGACCATGGCGCCCATGGCACCGCTGACCCGGGACAGTTCCTCGATGATGATCGTCTTGCCGAGATGGCCGACCCCCATCCCGCCGTAGTCCCTGCCGATCGTGGCGCCCAGCCAGCCCTGACGGGCGATGAGCCGGGAGAGCTCCCGATGGGCCGACCGGGCCGCCTCCATGGCCGGTATCAGTGGCCGGACCTCGCTCTCCGCGAAGTGCCGAACATGCCCCCGTAGCTGGTGGTGCAGTCGACTGGCGAAGTACCCGTCCATGCGAGCCCTCCTCTGCGAAACGCCTGCTCGCCCGGTTGTTCGAGCAGGTGGTGCATCGGCAGTGGTCCCGTCCCGAACAGGCCACACCCCATCGTCGTGATCATTCCGGAACGGTTCAATGCGGTCGCCAACTTTGGCGCGAACCGCGGTTGTTGACGTTCAGTGGGGACTGTGTTTCATGTGGTGGTGGTGGCCCGTCCGGTCCTGTCCGAAGGGCATTCCCCTCGTGCATCTTCCTGCCACATGCCAAGGGCAAAGGTTTCGAGGGCATATGGCACCGCAGGTCGTCATCACATCCCATAGGTGTACTGCCACCTCAGCATTTCTTCTCAGCCGGATCGATTCGGCATCGATGTCGACCGAAATCGGTCCGTGTCTGAGCGGTGATCACGCGGATCTGCCCGGCGCTCCGGGGCACACGTCTCGTACGCCGGTGAGGGGGTACGGCGCACGGGTGTGCCCCAGGGCGCGGAGCGCGCGGCAGGCGTGCGCAGGGCGCACCGGCAGGCGCGTTCGGCCGGCCGCCACGCCCCGCATCCGCGCCGGACCGGTCTCCCGCCGCCCGGCCCCTCCGCCGCCCGGCCCTTCGCCGCACCGCCGCCCTCCACAGGGCCCGGCCGGGCACCGTCCCCGGGGCCGGAGGTGCGCGGCCTCACCGTCGCAGGCGGGAGCGAGGTCCGGCAGTCCCGGTACCCGCCCCGGCCGGCGGCCGCCGGGGCGAACGCGCGGCGGCGCCGGCCGCGGTGCGACGACATGCCGCATCTTTCGTAGCGCTCGACCTCCAGGGCCTGCCCGGCCGCGGATGACACGGCGAATCACCGGCCGCGGAGCGGGGGAGTGACACCCCACCGTCCCGACAGGAATGAGGCACCCATGACCGACCTCCGCATCGGCGTCCTCGGATACGGGCTGCGCGGAAGCATCGCCCGCGCGGCCCACCGGCCCGGTGCCGGGTCACGGATCGGTGCCGTCGCCGACCCGGACCCGAAGGCACGCGCGGAGGCCGCCGCCGCCTTCCCCGGCGCGCTGATCACCGGCGACCACGGCCGGGTCGTCGAGGACCCGGACATCGACGCCGTGTTCGTCCTCACCCCCGACGACACCCACGCCGACCTCGCCTGCGAGGCCCTGCACGCCCGCAAGCCGGTCTTCGTGGAGAAGCCCCTCGACATCACCGTCGAGCGTTGCGACCGGGTCCTGCGCACGGCCCACGAGACCGGCACCCGGCTCTATGTCGGCCACAACATGCGCCACATGCCGGTCGTCCGTCTGATGCGCGACCTCATCACGCGCGGTGCGATCGGCAGGGTCAGGACCGTGTGGATCCGGCACTTCGTCGGCTACGGCGGCGACTGGTACTTCAAGGACTGGCACGCCGAACGCCGCCGCACCACCGGCCTGCTGCTGCAGAAGGCCGCGCACGACATCGACGTACTGCACTGGCTGGCCGGCGGCTGGACACGCGACGTCCAGGCACTCGGCGACCTGCTGGTGTACGGCGGGAACCCGCACCGCCGCGCCCCCGGCGAACCCAAGAGCGGCGATTGGTACACCAAGGACGGCCACTGGCCGCCCCACACCCAGCGCGCTCTCAACCCGGTCATCGACGTCGAGGACGTGTCCCTGCTCAACATGCGCCTCGACAATGGTGTGCTCGCCGCCTACCAGCAGTGCCACTTCACCCCGGACTACTGGCGCAACTACACCGTCATCGGGGACGCGGGCCGGCTGGAGAACTTCGGCGACGGGCCGGGCGCCCGCGTCAAGGTGTGGAACAGCCGCCGCTCCGGCCACCGCAGGGACGCGGACGAGACACACGTCGTCCCCGGCGCCCGGGACGACGCCGGACACGGCGGCGCCGACCCGCTGCTCGTCGACGAGTTCGTACGCTTCGCACGCGAGGGCGGCCCGACGGACACCTCGCCGGTCGCCGCCCGGATGGCCGTCGCGGTGGGCTGCCAGGCCACCGCCTCCCTGCGCGACGGCGGCACCCCGCGGAAGGTGTCCGCCCCGGACCCCGAACTCGTCGCGTACTTCGCCCGCGGCCAACGCCTCTGACGTGCGCTCAGCCGCCCGGCCCGCGGACGGCCACATACAGTCCGAGGACGTAGCGCTCCTCCACCGTGCCGTCCGGGAAGAGCTCCGACAGCAGCCTCCGCTCGGCCGCGAGGAACCCGCGGGTGACGTCCTCCCCGCGCACGAGGAAGGCGGAGTGGCTCCCGATGTTGGCCAGGTGCGTCGCGACCGGCACCCGGCGGCTCCACGTCACGCGGCGGTGCACCGGGCCCAGGCCGGTCGGCAACCCCCTCAGCTCCGCCAGGGCGGCGGCGTCGTCCGGGGCACCGTCGGCGCCGAGGAAGCGGCGTATCCGGGTGTCCTGCTCGGCGATCCACGGCACCGAGGTGTCGGTGTCGTTCCACCACAGGGCCAGCGCGCCGCCGGGGCGCAGCACGCGCAGGGCCTCGGGGACCGAGCGGCCCGGGTCGGTCCAGTGCCAGGCCTGCGCGTAGGTGAGGAAGTCGAGCGACCCGGAGGCCAGCGGCAGACAGTTGCCGTCACCGCGTACGACCGGCGCACCGGGAAGTACCCGGCGGAACTCCGCCACCATGCCGTCCCCGGGCTCCACTGCCACAACCCGCGCGCCGCGTTCCCGCAGCAGGGCGGTCGCGATCCCCGTCCCGGCGCCCACGTCCGCGACCCGTGCCCCGGAGAGCGGACGCCCCGCGAGCTCCTCGACGGCGTCGAACAGGGCCGCCGGGTAGGAGGGGCGGTTCGCTGCGTACTGCCGCGCGGCGGCGTCGAAGGACAGGGCGCGTTCGGCGTGGTTCTCTGACGTCATTCCTCGGTCTCCCGTCGGACGGCCGATGACGGTCAGCGGCCGGTCAAGCGCACACCGCGACGGGGGAGGAGGAGTTCAGCGGCGTTGTCGGTGGCGGGCCGTACCGTCTCCCCCATGGCCACTGCCGACGACGTACGCAGAATCGCTCTCTCGCTGCCCAGGGCGGTCGAGAAGCTGTCCTGGGGCATGCCCACCTTCCGTGTGGACGGCCCCGGGGGGAAGATCTTCGCCTCGCTGGACGACGACGACCGGGTGATCGGGGTCAAGTGCCCGAAGGAAGACCGGGACGAGCTCATCGCGGCCGAGCCCGGGAAGTTCTTCATCCGCCAGGGGCACGACGACAACTACCCCTGGCTGCGCGTCCGGCTGGCGGCACTGGACGACGAGGACGAGCTGTACGCGATCCTCGCCGACTCCTGGCGCCAGGCGGCGCCCCGCAAGCTCCTGGAGGCGCATCCGGAACTGGGCGCGGATCCGTCCGTCTGAGCCGCGGGGAACCCCGGCGCCGCACCGGCTCACCGGTCCAGGAAGGCGCTGATCCGCTCGCGCAGGGAGGCGGTGTCCAGGCCGTGCGCCTTCAGGTGCTCGTCGATCCGTCCGTACTTGCGCAGCTCGCGCTTCGGCACGCCCAGACCGCGCACGCGGTGCGGCACGTCCGCCAGGGCGTCATTGGCCGCCGCCGTCGAGGTCCCGGCGAGGTACGGCTCGACGATCACCACATCCGCCCGGCCGGCGCCCGCCGCGCGGCGCACCGCACCGCTGTCGAAGGGCCGCACCGTCGTGGCGTACAGAACCGTCACATCGAGACCCTCCGTCGCCGCCAGCACCTGATCGAGCATCGGTCCCACCGCGATCACCACACCACCCCGGCCCTCGCGCAGGGTGAGGAAGTCCGTGCCCGTGACCGGCAGCGCCTCCCGGTTGGACTGCAGCGACAGCCGTACGTACACCCGGCCGTCCGCGGCGTAGGCGTGCCGCAGCAGTGCCTCCGCCTCGTCCGGGTGCCCGGGGACGTGGACCGTCCAGTCGTCGAGCGTGTCCATCAGCGCCACATCACCCGGCGACATATGGGTGAATCCGCCGGCCGGCCAGTCGTAGGAGCCTCCGGCGCTCACCAGCACCCCGCCCACGCCCTGGTGCTGGAAGTCCAGCTTGACCTGCTCGAAAGGCCGCTCCACCAGGAAACTGGCGAACGTGTGCATCACCGGCCGCAGCCCCGTGAGAGCGAGGCCGCCCCCCACTCCGATCAGCAGCTGCTCCCTGATGCCGACATTGATCACCCGGTCCGGGTGGTCCAGCTCCGCCTGCCGGAAGCCGTCACGGCTGATCTCCGCGAGCACCAGCGCCAGGCGCGGGTCCTCGTGCAGCAGCCGGCTGGTGGTCGCGATGAAGCGGTCACGCATCGTGTCCATCGGAAATCCTCCCCTGGTGTCCCGCCCGGAGTGCGTCCCGGCGGGGCGGTCCTCGTCGATCAGGCGTTCTTGGGCTCGACCCGGGCCACGACGGCCCGCGGCCTCCCCGGGTGCGGCGCGGTGAACGCCGCGTACAGCGCGTCGTGATCGCGCCCGTCCACGGTCTCGGCGGACCAGCCGGCCGCCTCGAACCGGGACGCGATCCCGCCGGGCCAGCCGTGGGTCGCCGACGAGTTGTCGATCACCAGTGTGTGCAGCTGGTCCAGGCCGGCCGGGCCCGCGTAGGCGATCGCCTCGTGGTTGCTGCCCTCGTCCAGCTCGGCGTCCCCGATCAGCACCCAGACGTGCGGCTTCGTGAGCCCCTGCGCCCGCAGCCCCAGCACACTCCCCACTCCCAGCGGGAGTCCGTGCCCCAGCGACCCGCTGCCGATCTCGGCCCCCGGCACCAGCAGCCGGTCCGGGTGGTGGCCCAGCGGCGAGTCGTACGACCCGAAGCCCGGCAGCAGGTCCTCGGAGAAGAAGCCCTTGGCGGCGAGGACCGCGTAGTACGCCATGGGCCCGTGCCCCTTCGACAGCAGGAACCGGTCCCGTTCCGGCGCCGCGGCCGTCCCGGGCGACACGCGCAGTACCCGGTCGTAGAGCACCCAGAGCGCGTCGAGCGTGGAGGTGGCGGCGGGTCCGTGCTTCTCGTCGCCGGTCATCAGGGCCATGAGTCTCCGCGGCTCGCGGAGGGCACGGTCGTCGCGTACGGCGATCTCGGCTGTGTTCGTCATGGCACCCACGGTGCGACGTCAAGCGCACTTGAGGTCAAGCGTGAAAGCGGTTCGTGATCAACGGCCGGAGTGCGGTATTGTTCTCATGCACGCCGGGCCGGGGGAAACCCCAGGTCAGACGGGCATCGGGACGTGGCGCAGCTTGGTAGCGCACTTGACTGGGGGTCAAGGGGTCGCAGGTTCAAATCCTGTCGTCCCGACTGTGCGGAAACGCAGGTCGGAGGCCGTTCTCTCATCCATGAGAGGGCGGCCTTTCGTACGTCCGGGGGCGTGGTGGTCGCAGTCGTACCGGCCCTGGTCAGGCGCGGACAGCGAGCACCGAACCGGTGACAGTGGGTGTTCCGCCGGCTCCGTGCCCCCTCTGTCCGCCGCCGGCCGACCTCTCGGTCACACCTTGGGTGCGGTGGCCGTCACAGGTCGCCCCCGGAACCCGCCGGGAGGGGGAAGGGGGCCTCCGCCGCCCGGCGCAGGTCCCCGTTCGCCCAGCGTCACTCGTCAGAGGTCCTTGGCCGTTCCCGGGCTCGACCCGGCCATGGCGCGGGCCGCTTACCGGCACGGGCGATGGGCAGGCCGGTGCATTCTCTCGTTTCCGTCCTTGTCCGGCATGCCGTCGGGGGTGATCGACAAGGTGGTGTTGCGGTCGCCGGCGGCGGCGCCCGGCCCGGCCCTCTTCCGCGCCGCTCCAGCCCCGCGGACCCCATGTCCGCGGGGCTGTTCCCCACCGGGCGCTGAGCAGCCAAGTCCCCTGCTACGGTGACCCGATGGCATCGGTCAGACAGTTCCAAGTCACCTTCGACTGCGCGGAACCCGAGCGCGTCGCTCGTTTCTGGTGCGAGGTGCTGGGGTACGTCGCACCTCCGCCCCCGGAGGGGTTTGCCACATGGGACGATGTCGATCGCTCGCTGCCGCCCGAGGACCGGGATTCGTGGTTCGCATGCAACGACCCCTCAGGCGTGGGCCCACGCCTGTTTTTCCAGCGCGTTCCCGAAGGCAAGGTCGTCAAGAATCGGCTGCATCTCGACGTGCGGGTAGGCACCGGGCTTGTGGGGGAAGAACGCCTGACCGCGCTCGAGGCCGAATGCGCGCGCCTGGTCGCGCTCGGCGCCGTACGTGTGCGCCTCCTGCCTGCCGATGACGACAACGAGTCGTGCATCCTGATGCAGGACATCGAGGGCAACGAGTTCTGCCTCGACTGAGCGTCCTCCGGGGCGGAGAGACGGGGAGCAGTGTCCCGGCTTCTCCGGGACGCACCGGGCAGCGGAGGCGCGCCCCGCGGCGTTCCGGCCGAACGCCGCCCGGAGCGGATGGCGCAGGCGGGCGACGAGGCATCGCGGTGTGAACGCCGTCGCCCTTCGGACGGTGCGAGGTGCGCGAGTCCGCACGGACCGGCCCCGGCTCCACGGCGGGAGCCGAGTGCCCGTCGGGCGGACCTGTGCGAGGCGGGCTGTCGCCCACCGCTCCCGCTCCCCTACAGTGCGTGATGCCGCACCCGGCGTTCGCCGACGTACAGGAGCAGACCGTGGCCACCCACGCCCGCCCGGACTCCCTCCGGGGCCCGTCCCCGGCAGGTCGCCGGGTTCCCGAACTGGACGCCTCCGTCGTCGCGCGATGGCAGGCCGGAGGAGGGGAACTCGTCGACCTCTTCACCGAGGCGCGTGAACGGCTCGGCGGCGTCGCCGCGTTCCGGCTCGGTCCGCGCCCGACGGTCCTGGTCACGGGGGAGCGAGCGGTACAGCATGTGCTCGCGCTCCACGCCGATCGGTACGTGAAGCGCTCGCACCGCGCGCGGCTGCTGATCGGGGACGGTGTCCTGGCCGCCACGGGCGAGGCGTGGCAGCGGCAACGCAAGCTGCTCCAATCCCAGTTCACCGGCCGCGGGATGCGCCGCTACGAGCGGCGGATCGAGGAGGCCGCCCGTACGGCCGCGGCACGCTGGGCCGGATACGCCCGCACCGGAGAGGTCTTCGACGTCGGCGACGAGATGCGCCGTTTCGCCCTGGACACCATCTGGCGCTCCCTGACCGGCTCTCCGCTGGACCCCGGCACCGAGCGCGAACTGAGGGCCGTGCCCGCCGTGGTGGCCGCGCTGCCCCGCCTCCCCGCCGACGGTGCCGCCGCCGACGAGGCCGTCGCCGCCGAACTGGCCATGATCGACGCCGTGGCGAGCCGGGCCATCGCCGCCGCCCGCGAGGGCGGGGCCGGACCCGACGGCCCGGGCCTGCTGCACGTCCTGCTCGACGCGGCGGGAACCCGCCCCGAGTACACCGACCGGCTGATCCGCGACGAGCTGGTCACCCTGCTGGTCGCCGGTCACGAGACCACGGCCACCACCCTGACCTGGCTCCACCTGCTGCTGGACCGGAACCCCGGGGTGCGCGAACAGGCCCTCGCCGCGGGTGCCGAGGGTTCCTCCGGGCGTCGGCAGGCCCTGCAGGCCCTGGTCCACGAGACACTGCGCTTCTACCCGTCCGCGTGGATACTGCCGCGCTGCGCGGCCCAGGACGACGTCCTCGCCGGGTTCGAGATCGAGGCTGGCACCGACGTGCTGGTCTGCCCGTACCTCACGCACCGGGACCCGGGGCTCTGGGAGGACCCCGGCCGGTTCGACCCGGAGCGCTTCACCACCCCGGGGCGGCGCCCCACCCATCCGGGCAGCTACCTCCCGTTCGGCATCGGCCCCCGGGCCTGCCTGGGCCTGCAGTTCGCCCTCAGGGAGTCGACCGTCCTCCTCGAACACCTGCTGCCCGCCCATGTCCCGCGCTTCCGCTCCGTCCCGGAGGGCGCCGCCTACAGCATCACCGTCCGCCCCGACGGACCCACGCCCGCGGTGCTCGACAGCCGGGGCGAGCGGTAAATCCGGAATGCGAGGTTGGCTTATTTTCGCCTTGCGAATGCCTGACCCCCCGCTTTCTGAAACAGTAAGGTTAGGCTAACCTGCGGGGCGTGCGAGCTGGTGAAGAGACAACCGCGGACCGACGTCCCCGCGGCCATGAACTGTCGGCCACGGGTGTCACCGTGGCCTACGACGGCGTCGACGTCGTCCACGACGCGTCGTTGACGCTGCGGCCCGGCGAGGTGACCGTCCTCGTGGGGCCGAACGGCAGCGGGAAGTCGACACTCCTGCGGACGCTCGCCCGGCTGCAGCGGCCCCGGACCGCGGAACTCGTCATCGACGGCGACACCGACGGCCTCGCGCTGACCCCCCGTGAGTTCTCACGCCGGGTGGCCCTGCTGACGCAGGGTCGCCCCACCCCGAGCGGGCTGACCGTGCGGGACGTCGTCGAGTTCGGGCGCTACCCGTACCGCGGGCGCTGGGGCAGGGCCGACCCGGGCGGCCGTGCCGCCGTGGACCATGCGCTCGCCCTGACGGGTGTCGCGGAACTCGCCGACCGGGGTGCCGAGCACCTCTCCGGAGGTCAGCTCCAGCGGGTCTGGCTCGCCGGCTGCCTCGCGCAGGAGACCGGCGTCCTGCTCCTCGACGAACCGACGACCTACCTCGACCTGCGCTACCAGGTCGAACTGCTCGACCTCATGCGGGACCTGGCCGACGACCACGGCATCGCCGTCGGCGCGGTCCTCCACGACCTCGACCAGGCCGCCGCCGTCGCCGACCGGATCGTCCTGCTCCACGCGGGACGGATCGTCGCCGACGGCCTCCCCGAAGACGTCCTGACGGCGGAGCGTCTCACCGAGACGTACGGCATCCGCATCGACGTCGACACCGACCCCCTGACCGGCAGACTGCGCACCCGCGCCATCGGCCGGCACCACACGCGAAGCGAAAGGCTCAGCACCTCCTCATGAGACGCCTCCTCCTCACCGCGGCCACCGCCACCGCCGCGGCCCTCACCCTGACCGCCTGCGGAACCACCGAGCCGGCCAAGGACGACGCCGCCAAGAAGCCCGCCGAGCGCATCACCCTCACCGACGCGTCCGGCGCGAAGGTCGAACTCGACGGGCCCGCCAAGAAGGTCGTCGGAACCGAGTGGAACGTCGTCGAGAGCCTGATCTCGCTGGGCGTCGACCCGACCGGCGTCGCCGACGTCAAGGGCTACAAGACCTGGAACACCGCGGTCCCGCTGAAGAACGAGCCGAAGGACATCGGCACCCGCGGTGAGCCCAGCATGGACACCATCGCCGCCCTGAAGCCGGACCTCATCGTCGCCACCACCGACCTGCCGCCGGCCGCCGTCAAGCAGCTCCGCAAGGTCGCCCCGGTGCTGGAGGTGAAGTCGGCCGACGCCGCCGACCCGATCGGCCGGATGACGAAGAACCTCGACCTCATCGCCCGGGCCACCGGCACCACCGAGCAGGCGGACAAGCTCAAGAAGCAGTTCGAGGCGAAGATCGCCGAAGGTAAGAAGGCCCTCGCCGACGCCGGCCTCGCCGGCGCGAAGTACGCCTTCGCCGACGGCTACGTCGTCTCCAACCAGGTCTCGATCCGGCCCTTCACCAGCGGTTCGCTCATCGGCGGCGTCAACGAGAAGCTCGGCCTGAAGAACGCCTGGACCGTCAAGGGCGACCCGGCGTACGGCCTCGGCAGCACCGACGTCGAGGGCCTGACCAAGCTCGGTGACGTGCAGTTCGCCTACATCGGCAACGACGGCGACAAGAGCAGCACCCCCTTCACCGGCGTCCTCGCCAAGGACAAGGTGTGGACCTCGCTGCCGTTCGTGAAGAAGGGCAACGTCCACCGCCTTCCCGACGGCATCTGGATGTTCGGCGGTCCCGAGTCGATGAACCAGTACATCGACTCCACCGTCGCCGCGCTGACGAAGTAACACCATGGCCGTCACCGCGACAACTCCCGCCTCCCGTCCGTCAACGGTCACGTCCCGGACGGGCGCGGCCGCGGTGACGGCCGCACTGCTCCTCCTCGTCGTGGGCCTCGCCCTCGTCGACATCACCCAGGGCACGGCCTCCGTCGGCGCGCCCGAGGTCTGGAAGGCGCTCACCGGCCGGGCCGACCCCGCCGACGCCTCCGTGGTCATCGCCTCGCGCCTGCCGAGGATGGCCGCGGGCCTGCTCGTCGGCATCGTGCTCGGCATGGCCGGCGCCGCCCTGCAGGCGGTCACCCGCAACGTCCTGGCCTCGCCCGACACCCTGGCCGTCAACGCCGGTTCCTACCTGTCCCTCGGCCTGGCGGCGGCCACGGGCGTCTCCCTTCCGCTGCTCGCCTCCTCCGGCGTCGCCTTCGTCGGCGGCCTCGCGGCCGCCGCCGTGGTGCTCGGGCTGTCCGGCCTCGGCGCCGGCACCGTCCGGCTCGTCCTCGCCGGCAGCGCCCTCACCCTCGGCCTCACCGCCATCACCGAGGCGCTGCTCCTGCTGTTCCCCCGGCAGACCGAGGGCATCTACCAGTGGAACCAGGGCAGCATCTCGCAGAGCGGGTTCGACGGCGTGCTGCAGATGGCTCCCCTCGGGCTCGTCTGCCTCGCCGGACTGCTGCTTCTCGCCCGCCGGGTCGACACCCTGGCGCTCGGCGACGACGCCGCCCGGGGGCTCGGCGTCCCCGTCAGGTCCACCCGCGTCCTCGCGGTCGTGATGGCGGCACTGCTCTCCACGGCCGCCGTGACCCTGGCCGGCCCGGTCGGCTTCGTCGGCCTGTGCGCCCCCGCGCTCGTCCGCCCCCTCGCCCGCGGATTCCGTCCCTTCGCCCGGACCCGGGCCGGCATCCCCCTCGCGGGCCTCGTCGGCGCCGCGGTGGTGCTGGGCTCGGACGTGCTGCTGCGGGCCCTCGTCGCGGCGGACGCCGCCGTCGCCGTGCCGACCGGTGTCGTCACCAGCCTCGTCGGCGCCCTCTTCGTGATCGTCATGGCCACGCGCGTCCGGGACACCGCGGGCGCCGCCCCGGACGACCGGCTGCGCATCAGGAGCCGGGCCGCCTTCCTCACCAGCACCGCCGTCCTGGTCGCCACCTTCGTCGGCGTGGTCATCGCCGGCGTCCTGCTGGGAGACGCCAAACTGCTCCTGGGCGACGTGTCCAACTGGGCACTGGGCCGGGCCGGGCAGACCGTCACCTTCGTCCTCGACACCCGGGTGCCCCGCGTTCTCGCCGCCCTCCTCGCCGGCGCCGCGCTCGCCCTGTCCGGCACTCTCGTCCAGGCCGTCACCCGTAACCCCCTCGCGGAACCCGGCATCCTGGGCGTCTCCCACGGCGCCGCCCTGGGCGCCGTACTGCTGGTGACCTCGGTGCCCATGGCCGACTCGTGGAGCATGGTGGGCGCCGCGTTCGCCGGGGCCGCGATCAGCGGGGTCGTCGTCTTCGGGCTCGCGGCCAAAGGCGGGTTCCAGCAGAACCGGCTGGTCCTCGTCGGGTTCGGCGTGGCCACCGGGTCGGCCGCCCTGATCAGTCTGCTCATCATCCTCACCGACCCGTTCAACGCGACGAAGGCGCTCACCTGGCTCTCGGGCTCCACCTACGGCCGGACGCTGCCCGACGTCGTGCCCCTCGCGGTCGTCCTCGCCGTGAGCCTGGTCGTCGCGGTCGCCCGCCGCACCGAGCTCGACCTCGTGTCGCTCGACGAGGACACCCCGAGGCTCCTCGGTCTCGACCTGGGCCGCGGCCGTCTCGGCTTCCTGGTCCTGAGCGTCCTGCTCAGCGCCACCGCCGTGGCCGCCGCCGGCACCATCGGCTTCGTCGGCCTCGTCGCCCCGCACGCGGCCCGCGCTCTGGTGGGCCGTCAGCACGCCCGCGTGGTCCCCGTGGCGGTGCTCCTCGGCGCGACACTCGTCTGCACCGCGGACCTGGTGGGCCGGACCGTGATCGCCCCGGCCCAGCTCGGCGCGGGCCTGATGACCGCCGTGATCGGAACGCCGTACTTCCTCTACCTACTGGCCCGCGGGCGCCGCTAGGGCGTGTTTTGGACGTCCCGTCCGGCCGGGGGCGTCCGGCACGCTCGCTCGCGGTGTTGTGGGTCGTCGGCGCGGCCCGCCGCGCTCTCTCCCCCTGCGCCGGGCGGCGCGGGAGGTACCCTCACCCTTCGCCTTGCGATCGCACGCACCAGAGCCCGCTCACCGGCCCGGCCCGACCCAAAAGAAGCGCCCCAGGAGCCAACGGGACCGCTCGGAGGCCGCGTCGGAGAGGTCCGGCGCGGCCTCTCGTTCGCTCGGATCGAAAGCGGCCATGGACCGCGCCGCATCAGGCGGGAAGGCGTTTTCGGGCGGCGCGCGGCGGCGCGCGCACCAGAAGGGGGCCGGAACCGGCCCTTCCGAGAGGCTAGTCCTCCGCCCGGGCCGCGGTGGCGGGGCGACGGCTCCCGCCGCCGGCGCCGCTGCCCGGGATCAGTGCGTTCACCACCTCCAGCGTCCTTTCCGCGATGTCCTCGCGGTCGTTGAGGATCCACGAGATGTGCTGCGCGCCGAAGAAGGCCGAGACGATGACCCGGGCCAGGGCCTGCGGCGAGGCGCACTCCCGCAGTTCACCCTCTTCCGAGGCCTTCTCCAGCCAGTCGGCCATCAACGTGGTGTAGTCCTGGAACGGCACCGGCAGATCGACGCCGATCAGCGCACGCTCGATCTGCAGGCGCGCGCCCGCCTGCATCAGGGTCTCGTCGCGCAGCGCGGCGGCGGTGCGTGACAGCAGCTCCGCCACACAGGACAGCGGGGACAGTCCCAGTTCCTCCACGCTCTGCGCGATGGCCGGCAGCCGCCGGTAGAACTCCGACGTCACGGCGAGCGCGAGGGCCTCCTTGTTGGCGTAGTGGAAGTACACCGCACCCTTGGTCATGCCGCACAGCTGCGCGACGTCGAGGATGGTGACCGCCGGATAGCCCTTGCCGGCGAAGGCCTGGGCCGCGGCGTTGAGGATGGCGTCGCGCGTCCGGATGGCGCGTTCCTGCTTGAGTTCCCTGCCGGGGGCGTCGGCCGCCCGGCCGCTCGAGCCGCTGACGGCGCCGTTCATGGGTGGTTCTCCAAACTGACTCGTGATCTACACCGCATACAAAAGCAGTTGTCCGTGGAATAAACCTTCGTGAAGGTACATTCATGAAGTTGGCGGACGACGGGGGAAGTTGCCGCAGACGCGTGCAGGGGGGACCAGCCATGCAGCAGTGCCGTACGACAGCCGGGCCGACCGACCGGGGCGCCACCGCGCCGCCGGAACACGGCCTCACGTTCCAACAGACCATCCCGCGCCACATGGTGCACCGCGCCGCGGTGGCCGAGGTCTTCGTGACCGATGCCGTCTCGCTGGGGGACGACCGCTTCCTGATAGGCGCGCAGTGGCCGCGTGACCACGCTCTCTACCACCCCGACACCGAGGGCCGCAGCGATCCACTGCTGGTGGCGGAAACCATCCGGCAGGCCCTCGTCTACCTCGGACACTGGCACTACGGGGTGCCGCCGGGCCACCGGTTCGTGGGCCGGCACATGGACTTCGAGATCACGGACCCCGACGCGCTGCTCGTCGGACCCCGACCCTTGCCGGTCGTCCTGGACGCCCGGTGGACTTGGGTGGACAACAAGCCGCCGCAGCGGTTCGGCATGCGGCTGGACGTCGGCCTCTCGGTCGGCGGCAGGGAGTGCGGCCGCGGCAGCCTCACGGTGATCGCCGTGGACGACCGGAGGTACGCCCTGCTGCGCCGCCGCGGCCGGGTCACGGGGAAGGTCGCCGAACCCTCCGCGGGCGCCGGGGCATCGGCGGCCGTGGGGCACGGTGCGGCCGTCGTGCCGCGGCAGCGGACCGCGGGGCTGGAGCCGTCCATGGTGGGACGGCTGCGGTCCAAGGACGTCGTGCTCGTCCGCGGAGACGCGCCGGACGAGTGGCGGCTGCGGATCGACGTCGACCACGCGATCCTCTTCGACCACCCCACGGACCACGTGCCGCTGATGGTCCTCCTCGAGGGCGTGCGGCAACTGGGCCATCTCCTGGCCGGCGACCGGCATCCGCCGGGCCGCGACCGCAACGCCGCGCCGGTGCTCGTCTCCCTCGCCACGCAGTGCCTGGCGTTCGCGGAGCTGGACACGCCCCTGCACCTGGTGGTCCGTTCCGAGGCCGAACGGCCGGACGCCGCCGGGGCGTCGTGCGTGCGCCACCTCGTCGTCGACATCGTTCAGGCCGGCAAGGCGGTCGCAGTGTCGGAGGGGGAGTGGGTCACCCGGGGCCGCGGGCCGGCCTCCGGCCCCGCGGGACCGCCCGCGCTCTAGGGCGTGTTGCGGAAGTCCCGTCCGGCCGGGGGCGTCCGGCACGCACGGTCGTGGCGTTGTCGGTGGTCGGCGCAGCCCGCTGCGCTCTCTCTCCCTGCGCCTGGCGGCGCGGGAGGTTCCCCCACCCTCCGCCTCGCGATCGCACGCACCAGACGCCCCCACCCTTCGGGCGGACGACGCCACTTCCGCAACACGCCCTGGACGTGCCCCGGCCGGAGTGCTGCCCGGCGCGGACACCCGCCCCGCCACCGGGCTCGGCCCGGCCGTCGGCCCGGGCCCGGGGCGGCCGTGGCCATGGCCGTGACTGGGCGGCACGCGTCCCCCTTGATCGCAAAGGTCATTGAAGTGTTGACAGTGTGAACCACATACATACCTGGGGGAAGGTATTTGACCACGAGGTTTCGCCGCAATGGCGAGCTCGTGACATATCCGGCCGTGCAACCGCAACGCACCAGCGGTCGTATCGGCATGCTCACCGCCAAGTTCCGTCCGCTGCCGCCCCTTTCCGCTTCCCAAGGAGACCTTTATGTCACCCCTCACGTCCGGCGACTCGCGGACCGGTGCTACGTCGCGGACGCCCGGAACCGGCTTCAGGGACGAGGACGTCCGCGCCGCCGCATCGGTCGCCGCCCGGTCCGCGCACGACGCGGACTCGAGAGGCGAGCTGTCCGCACCGACGGTCGCGGCGCTGGACGCCGCCGGATTCTCACGGCACTTCGCGCCCCGCCGGTGGGGAGGCGGGGAAGGATCCTTCGGCGACGTGTTCACGGCGGCGGCCACCGTCGCCGAGGGGTGCACCTCGGCGGCGTGGTGCGCGGTGCTGTGGGCGGCACACGGCCGGTTCGCCGCACACCTCCCCGACGAGGCGCAGCACGAGATCTGGGGCGCCTCTCCCGCCGTACGCATCGCCGCCGGTATCGCGCCCGCGGCCGGCCTCGCCCGCCCCGCACCGGGCGGAGCGCTGCTCACGGGAGAGTGGCCGCTCGTCAGCGGGGTGGACCACGCGCAGTGGGTGCTGCTGGCCGCCTCCAGGGACGACGCATCCGACCCGCGCGTGCACGTCTTCGCGGTGCCGCGCGAGGCCGTGACGGTCCGGGACACCTGGGACAGCACGGGGCTGCGGGGCACCGGCAGCAACACCGTGGTCCTCCGCGAGACGTTCGTGCCCGTCCACCGCGCCGTCCCCTTCGACACGCTGCTGCGGGGGGACGCCGCACCGGGGCGCGCCCGGTGCCACGCGGCCCCCGCCCATCTTGCGGGCGGCCTCATGTTCGTGGCCCCGGCGCTCGGCGCCGCACGGGCGGCGCTCGACGCCTGGACCCGCTGGGCCGTCGCGGACCCGGCCGGCACCCCTGGTGGCGGCACCGGCGGCGGCCGCCCCAGGCCGCTGGACAGCGCCGCCGCCCAGGAGCGTCTGGCCCGGGCGTCCGCGGACATCGATTCCGTAGAACTGCTGCTGACCAGAGCCGCGGAACGAGCCGACACCGCCGCTGTCACCGATGCGGCGGTGGCACGCAACCAGCGGGACGCCGCCCTGGGCGCGGAACGGCTCGTGGACGCGGTCGACCTGCTCTTCCGCACCGGTGGTTCCCACCTCCGTGACGCCGGGGGGGAGGTGCAGCGCCGCTGGCGCGATGTCCTCACCGTCGCCTCCCACGGGGCGCTGCGCCTGGAGCCGGCGGCCGCGGCCTACGCCCGGCACTTGACCCGGACGGATGCGGTCGTCGCGTCGTAGGAGGGACGAAGCCATGCGCGGAACAATCCCGCAGGGGGTCGGCGGCGGCTCGGGAACCGGATCCGGCCCCGGAACCGGATCCGGCCCCGGAACCGGATCCGGATACCGCCCCGGATCCGGCGGCGGCCCCGGACCAGGATCCGGCGGCGCCGCCAGGCCTCCCGGCCGCCGCGGCGGTGACAGGGCGACCGAGCCCGCGGACCGAGTGAGCAGGCTCGTGTTCAGCGACGTCGACGAGACGCTGACCTCGGGCAAGACTCTGCTCGACTTCCTGGACTTCTACTTCTCGCGGCGGCACGGGCCCGCCGGTGCCCGGCACGCCGAGCGCACCCGCCTGCGGCTGGCCGGTCTGCTGGCGTCCGGCGCGTCCCGCACGGACGCCAACCGTGCCTTCTACGAGGCGTGGCAGGGACAGAGCGCCGCCGAGGTGAAGGAATGGGGCGGCCGCTGGATGGCCGAGAAACGGACCGAGGAAGGCTTCTACGTCCGCGACACCCGGGAGGAACTCCTGCGCCATCGCGCCGGCAACGCCGTCGTCGTGTTCGTCTCGGGGTCCTTTCCGGCCGTGCTGGAACCCCTCGCCGCCGACATCGGAGCCCGGCACGTCCTGTGCACGCGCCCGGAGGTGAGCGACGGCGTCCTCACGGGGGGAATCGTCGGGGATCCGGTCATCGACGAGGGCAAACGGCAAGCCGTGCGCCGGCTGCTGCGCCGCTATCCGCACATCGACCCCGCCGACTGCCACGCCTACGGCGATCACATCTCGGACCTGCCGATGCTGTCGGAGGTCGGGCACCCCACCGTGGTCGGGGACGACCCGCGACTGCGGGCGGCCCTGCCCGGGGCGCGCAGGCTTCCCGCTCAGTGAGCGACTTCGCTCTCGCACCGTGCGGTGGGGCGTCGCGGGCAGTCCGCCGTGTCGGCGAGGGCGAGTTCGCAGCCCGCGGCGCCCGTGTCGGGTGCGGGGCCGGCGACCCATTCGAGGATCCCGGAGACCTGGTCGGAGAGGGCGTCCAACTGGCAGGTGGCGGTGGTGTAATAGACCCCGAAGATCAAGGTGACCAGGAGCCGGCTGACCGCCTCGGGCTCGGGGGAGCGGCTCGTCTCCCCGTCTCCCTGGGCGTCGCGGACCAGCGCCGGGAGGATGCCGGTCAAGTCCTCGATCACGCCCGGCAGCCGGCGCCGGGCCCGGGCGTCCTCCGCGGCGAGGTGGAAGCCCGCCCGGAAGCGCAGATCCGTCTGCAGCCGGCTCACCAGGCCGATGACCAGGTCGAGCAGGGCCTGCCCGGACGCGGGACGCCCCGATCCCGTCGCGCGGAGGAGCAGTTCGCGCCAGTCCCGTTCGAAGGGGGTGATGAGGGCCATGGCCAGCACGTGCTTCGAGGGGAAATGCGCGTACAGCGCTCCCTTGGTCATCTGTGCCTGTTCCGCCACCCGCTGCAGATTGGCTCCGGTGTACCCGTGCCGTACGAACTCCTCCGCCGCCGCGTCCAGCAGCGACTCGTGTGTTCGGCGCGCTCTGTCTTGCATGACCACGATGTCCCCTCGAGGTCCTCGACCCTTCGATAACCTTCTGTGAGGAATCTTTTCCTGTGAGTGGCCGCGTCTCAACCCGCTCGACGCAGGACTGGCCGATTTACGCACCTCGCGCGGGAACGCGCGGCACCCGGCCCGGCACCGAACTGTCAAAGTCGCGCGGCGAAGTCGCCCGTCACCGCTCCGGCCCACGAGGTGCCGTTACGGTCGACCCGCTGAGCGGGATCACCGAACCGGTCCCGTGAGCCCGGCGGATCGCGAACTGATCCCGTGAGCCCGCGGGTCGCGAAGTGATCCGTGAATCCGGAGGGTCGCGACGACGTGATCCCCGCGGGTCCGACGGGTCGCGACGTGATCCGCCCGTGGCGGCGCCCGCCGGTGCGGCGACCCGCCGGCCGCGCCCGCCGCCCCGTCCGCGTACACACCCCACACCCACAGGCCCCGCGGGCCCGGCGCCCGGTGAGCCACGCCAAGGAGGAAAACCATGTCGTCGAGCCGGCGAGCGCTCTCGTTCTTCCAGCCCGCGCCTCCCCAGTCCCTCGACGCGATGACCGCGTTCGGCACGTTCGCCCAGCGGCTGGGTGCGCGGCGGCTGTGGCTCGGCCAGTCCCTGCAGATCGAGTCCCAGCTGGCCCTGGCCGGGCTCGCCGCCCGGCTGCCCGGGCTCGCCCTGGGAACGGCGGTCTCCCTCGCCCCGCTGCGGCACCCCTACCAGGCCGCGGTCGAGGCCCGCAGCCTCGCCGCGCTGTCCGGCCTGCCGTACGTGGCGGGGTACGGCCCCGGGGCGGTGGAGTTCCAGGAGCGGCTGCTGGGCGCCCCCTATGAACGGCCCCTGGGTGCCATGGCGGAGTACGCCGTGCTGATGCGGAGGCTTCTGGACGGCGAAACGGTCGAACACCGGGGGGCGTACCACACCACCAGGTACGCGCTGCCGCCACTGGACGCGCCTCCGGTGGAGGTGGGCCTCGGGGTGCTGCGGCCCGGCATGGCCCGGACGGCGGGGCGGGTGGCCGACGCGGCCATCACCTGGCTCGCCCCGCACTGGTACCTCTCGGAGGAGCTCGTGCCGGCCCTGGAGCGGGGGGCGCGCGAGCACGGCCGGCCGGTGCCCCGCGTCGTGAGTGTCGTGCACACCGCCGTACGGCGGCCGGGCCGTGACCTCCCGGGAGCCGCGAAGGCCGCCGTAGGGGCGCACCTTCGCTCGGCGCACTACGCGGACATGCTGCGGAAGGCCGGCGTGGACGCCGATCCCTCCGACGCGGGACGGGGCGCCGCCGCCCTCGTCGACAGCGGGGTCTATCTCACCGGTACCCCGGACGACATCGCCGCCGGGTTGCGGCAGTACAGCGACCACGGCGTGGACGAGGTCGTCGTCAATGTGTCGGGGGTCTTCCTGACCGAGGGCGCCCGGGCGGCGCTGAGTGACCTGCATGCCATCGCGAAGGCGTACGGAAGCTGATCCTCCGGCCACGCGCACGGTCGGGCGTTCGTTCGGAGCGAGTCAAACCCCCTGCTCAGTGGGCGAATTGGGAAAGTAGATCGCCACGCCCAGAAAACTGACCTACGAGAAGGTATTTTATCGAGTGGGTTGATCGCGCAGGACCGCACCAGCCGGGTGCGGGCGGCACAAGGGGGAGTGACCCGCATGCTGACGGACCACATCGACCGCACCACAACCACGGTCCCGAACGGCCTGACGGCCTTCGTGGACGACGTCTTCGCCTCTCTTCAGCGCGTCGACCAGCGCCGCTGGGCACGGGCCTACCTCAACGGGCTGCTGAACGTGCCCGGCAGGAAGACCCTGCAGAGTCTCGCCAGGGCCGGGGCACCCAGCGCCGCCTCCACCCACGGACTGCAGCAGTTCATCAACGCCAGCCCCTGGGACTGGTCCGTCGTGCGCCAGGCGCTGGTCCGCACCCTGGTGGCCCACCGGCGTCCACTGGCCTGGAACGTCACCGAGGTCACCATCCCCAAGCGCGGCGAGCACTCGGTGGGCGTCCACCGGCGCTTCGACCACGCCGCCGGCCGGATCGTCAACGGCCAGCAGGCGGTGGGGCTGTTCCTGACGACGAGCGGCTACAGCGCCCCGGTGGACTGGCGCATCGTGCTCGACGACACCTGGTGCAACGACGAGGTCCGCAGGCGCCGGGCGCGCATCCCCGACTCGGCCACCGCCGCTCCGGCGTGGGCCCACGCGATGAGCTTCGCGAGCGAGGTCGCCGCCCATCCGGCACTGCGCCGCATTCCCTGGGTGATGGACCTGCGCCGGAGCCCGGACGCAGCTCTCGTCGCCGGCGGACTGGTCCGCCGCCACCAGGACTTCGTGTGCGAGGTGAACCCCGCGCAGCCCGTACTGCCGGCCCGGGCCGGACTGCGTCCGGTCGCCGCCGCGGACCTCATGACCCGGGGCCGGACGAGGCAGGCTCACGTGGTGGCGGCGCGCCGGCCGACCGGGCACCGGGAACAACTCCTGTTCCACACCGAGTCGGTGCGGCTGCCCGGCGCGGCCGGTGCGGACGGGCCGGCCCCGTACACCTACCGGCTGGTGGTACGGCCGTCGACGCAGGAGAACCGGCGGGCCCGGTACTGGATCACCAACCTGATGGACCGCCACCCCGACGAGATCCAGGCACTCGCCCGGAGCGCGAGGAGTACCGAGGCGGCCGTGGCCGAACTGGCCGAGGACTTCGGGATCCTCGACTTCGAGGGGCGTTCCTATCCGGGCTGGCACCACCACATGACCATGGCGTCGGCCGCCTACGCCTACAGCCGGCTGCGGAGCAGCGGGGAGGGCGTGCACGGCGAAGTCGTCCGTGTGCCGCAACAGCAGGTCCGGCACATGAGGATGATCTCCTGAGCCGCGGTCCGTCGGGGGAGGTCAACGGGGGAGGGATGACACGTGGCGGACACGCACGCCCAACGGGAAGCGAGCGCCGGCGCCGGGCCGGCGGTGGGGGAGGCACGGTCCTTACCGCGCCGGAACGTACCGGCCGTGCCGCGCCAGGAGGCACGGGCCGTGCAGGCCCCGGCCGAACGGAACCCGGCGGGCCGGACCGCGCAGGCCGCACCCGGCCGGGAGACGCAGGCACTGCCGGTGCCGTCCACGGCCGTCACGATGGTGCGGATCAGCGAGCTGGCACCGGCCGACTCCCCGCGCAGCGAGAGCGAGAGCGCCGAACACGCCCGTACACTCGCCGAGTCGGGCGCAAGACTTCCGCCCGTGATCGTGCACGCGTCGACGATGCGCGTCATCGACGGCGCACACCGGGTACGGGCCGCCCTGCTCAGGGGCGAGAGCGAGATCGCCGTCCGGTTCTTCGACGGCTCCGACCGCGACGCGTACGCGCTGGCGGTCGCCGCCAACGTCCAGCACGGCCTGCCGCTTTCCCGCACGGAGCGGGCCGCAGCGGCCGAGCGGGTCGTCGCCTCCCACCCGCACTGGTCCGACCGCGCCGTCGCGTCCGTCACCGGCCTGTCCGTCGACACGGTCGGCCGGATCCGCAGGCGTGCAACTGCCGGAACACGACAGTTGCACACACGGACCGGCCGGGACGGCAGGGTACGTCCTCTGAGCACCGCCGACGGGCGGATGCGCGCCGCCGAGTACATCACGGCCCACCCGGAGGCGTCCCTGAGGGAAGTGGCCGCGGCCTCCGGGCTCTCGCCGGGGACGGTGCGCGACGTCCGCAGACGGCTGCGCCTGGGTGAGGACCCCGTGCCGGCGGGGGCGCGCGGCGCCACCGCCACCCCGGCGCACGACGCCGCACCCGGCGCCGTACGGGAGACGCGGGTGCCGGAGGAGCGCCCGGCCCCTGTCACCGGCGTCACCGCCGCCCCGCCGGCCCGGCCCGCGGTCGCACCCCTGTCCCTGCTGCGCAGGGACCCCTCGCTGAGGCACAGCGAGGCCGGACGGATGCTGATCCGTCTGCTCGACAACCGCCTCCTGTTCGAGGCGTCCGGGGACGAACTGATCGCCGGACTGCCGCCACACAGCTACGAAAACGTTTCAGCGGCTGCTCGTGAATGCGCCCGGCTCTGGGTCGAGTTCAGCGAGCGGCTCGACCGCCGGACATGAAGGAACACACCACCTGATGCCATCCACCCACGTCACGGACCCACCGGCGCGCAAAGAGCTCCTGGCCGCCGACCTCTCGCAGACACCGCAGGTCAACACCTTGCTCACCCGTCTGGGGCTCGGCGGTCTCGACCCGGGCGACGTCGTCGCGTACCCCGGACGCAACCAGAACTGGGCCGGTACCACTACGGGCGGGCACCGCGTCTTCGTCAAACAACTCGGCGGCGGCCGCACCGCCGCGGAGCGGCTGGACCGGGCCGTCGCCTTCGAGCGCGCCCGTACGACCCACCCGACCGAGCCCCTTCTGAGCCCCCGCTGCCTCGGCTGGGACGAACCGGCCCGCCTCATGGTCTTCGAACTCCTCACCGACGCCGAGGCCGGCAGCGACCACGCCGAGCGCGACGACGGGTTCGGCCCCGACTGGTGCCGGCGCGCCGGCCGGACCGTCGCCGCCGTGCACCGGCTGCCCCCCGACAGCGCCCCGTCCGGCCCGCCCCCCGCCTTCTTCCCCCTGGACCATCTGCGGGCACTGCCGTTCGACACCTTCGCCGGCTCCAGCAGGGCCGAACTCGAAGCCTGGGCCCTGCTGCAGCGGGACCACGAGGTGGCCGACGCGCTGCGACGGCTGCGCGACGACTCGGCACGGGCGCCCCGCCGGCCCGTGCACGCCGATCTGCGCCTGGACCAGTTCCTGCTCGCCCGAGGGGAGCTGTACCTGTCCGACTGGGAGGAGTTCCGCCTGGCCGACCCGGCCCGGGACATCGGCAGTTTCACCGGAGAGTGGCTGCACCGCGCCGTGCTGGCCGCCGCCCCCGCCACCGGCGGGTCGGCACCGGGCACCGAGGACACCGTCGCCCTGATCACCGCGGAGATCGAGCGGATCCGTCCGCGCATCCGCGCCTTCCGGCAGGCCTACGGCGAGACACGACCGGACCCCGGACCCGGCTTCACGGCGCGGGCCACCGCCTTCGCCGGCTGGCACCTCTACGACCGGCTGCTGGCCGGAGCGTCGCAGGCGCCGCGCCTCGGCGCCTTCAGCCGCGCCGCCGCCGGCATCGGCCGGCGGATCCTGCTGCACCCCGAGCGGTTCGGCGCCGCGATCGGGCTGGGAGACCTGGGACCCGGCGGACGAGGAGAGCCCCGATGACCACGAAGGCGTACCGCACCGCGCCGGGACCGCTCGCCGAACGGCTCCGGACAGCCGTCGACACCATGCACGTCGCGGCGGACGGCCGCACCGCGCGGCTGCCCGGGCGCGACCTCTCCGCGGACACCCCGCGCGAGCTGAAGGGCCTGCTGGCCGGGGCGGTCTACGAGACCCTCCACGCGGGCCTCCCACAGCCGGTCAAGATCCCGCGCACGCTCCGGGACGCCGCACTGGAGGCCGAGTTCGCGCGCATGGTGCCGCACCGGCACACCCCGCTGACCGCCCTCGTCGTCGAAGCCGGCGACTCGGCCGAGATCGTGGCCGAGGTCAGTGGCGTACGGGTGCGGGTGCCCAGGACGATGATCGTCCCCTCCGCCGGCAGCGTGGAGGCGGGCCGGCCCGTGCCACTGACCTGGCCCGCGGTCAACCCGGCGGTCTCGCCCGGTTACTTCTTCGTCACCGGGTCGCGCGGAGCGCCGACCGGGCGCCACCTCCTGCGCGTCTACCTCCATGTCCGGGACCCCGTGCGCGCACCGGGACTGCTGGGCGACGTGCTCACCTGCCTGGAGTCCACGGCCGTCGGCTACCGCGCCAAAGCCGGCTCCGTGCCCCTGCACTACCCCCGCAGGGACGCCCTGGTGGTCTATCTGGACCGGGAGGACGCCGCCGCGGCCGTAGGCCTGCTGGCGCGGGCCGTGGACGGCCATCCGGCGATCGACGGGGGCACATCGGTCTTCGCCAGACGGCATGCGCCCGGACTCGCCACGGCCTGCGAACCCGACGACCCCCGGCCCGGCATGAGAGGCATGAGCTTCGGCGAACACCGGGCGCACGTACTCGCCGGCGCGCTCGTCGACCACGCCCTGGCGCCGGAGTCCGGTACCGCGCACGAACTGCTGGCCGCGCGGTTCGCGGAGGCACGCGTCAATCCCCTGGAACCGGCGGAAAATCTCGAATGAATTCCCGTCCGGCGGTGTCCGTGTGCAACTCCGGAAACCCGGCCCTGGCCGCACACCTCAAACCCTTGTTATAAAAGTTCACGGCCCGACGGGGCCGATGTTCCGTCAATATCCCGATGCGAAAGGAAGAACCATGGAGAAGGAGCTCAACGAGCTGGTTTCCGGTTTCGACGCCTACACGGACGTGCAGGAGCTCGCGTCGGCCCTCGAGGCCTCCGCGTCCGCGAAGACCCCGGGCTGGTCGATCACCCCGACCTTCACCCTTACGCACAACAACTGAGGCACCGAACCCCTGCGGCGCGATGACGCACTGACGCGCCGAAGGAAACCGGAGCGAACCGAGAAAGAGCCCGGGAGCCCTGTATGGGCCCCGGGCTCTTTTCATGTGTGACGATGCCCTGCCGGGCACCGCACAACACGATGTGCAAAGCCCGGCCTACTTGGCCAGGTCACGCTTGCCGCACCCCGAGGTTCTCACCGAAGATAAGAGGGAAGTCGACGGCGGCTCGTGATTCCGGCTCCGCCCCTCGCGGAAGCCTTCGTCGCCCGGCCCGGCTTCAGTCACCGGACCTGCCGCACGGACGCGTTCAATTCCTGCGGAAGTCCCGACGGGCGCGGTATGCGCCGGCATCCGGACCCCATTTCGCGCGTCAACGCCGATGCGCATACCCGCGACGACGGCCGCTGTGCCGGCCCCGCCCCACGGTGCGTGCCTTTCCGTACCCGCCAATTGTCCGCCGAACGATCTGTGATTGTGGAGTGAGTGACGTGTTTTCATGGAGCGACGCCCAGGGTGGGCTGCCGGTCCCGGCCCCGACCGCGGAGACCGAGGAGTGGCTGGCCCGGGTCGAGAAGATCGCGCCGGTCATCGAGGAGGCCAGGGAGCGGGCCGACCACGACCGTGTCACCTCCCGCCCCGTCTTCGAGGCGCTCCGGGACGCCGGCATCCCCCGCATGTGGGTGTCCAGGGAGTTCGGCGGCGAGCAGGCGAGCATCGAGACCGGCTCCGCCGTCATCCGCGCCCTGGCCGCCCTGGACGCCTCCGTGGCCTGGCAGATGGGCGTCCAGGGAGCCATCGGCCGGCTGTCGGACTACCTGCCCGAGAGCACCTCGACCGAGCTCTTCCGTGACCACGACGGACTCGTCGTCGGCGGAGTGAACCCCTCCGGTCACGCCGAGGAGGTTCCGGGCGGCTACCGCCTCACCGGCGAGTGGGCCTTCGCCAGCGGCTCGGCCCACGCGGACTGGCTGGTGGCCGCCGCCTTCGTGACGAAGGACGGCGAGGTGCGCAGGACCCCCGAGGGCCCCGAGACCCGCATGCTTTTCGTGCGGCGCTCGGACGTCGAGATCCGTGACACCTGGTACACGGTCGGACTGCGCGGCACCGGCAGCAACCATTTCACGGTGTCCGGCGTCCACGTCCCCGAGGAATACACCGTCAAGGGCTCGGACATGCTGCGTCCGCCCGCCGCACGACCGTCCCGGGCCTATCCGATCGGCTATTACGATTTCGGCCCCTTCACTTCCGCGTCGACCGCACTGGGCGTCGCCCAGGACGCCATCGACTCCTTCAAGGCCCTGGCGGCCAAGAAGACGCCCACCGGTGCCACGAGCACGCTCGCCAAGAGCCATGTGGTGCAGGAGAAACTGGCCCGTGCCGAAATGGAGCTGTACACCGCTCGACTGCTTCTCGTCGACACGGCCCGCCAGGTCACCGCGTTCGGGGAAACGGGCGGAGATTCCCTTACGTCGCTGGTTCGGCTCACCGCCGCCACGGTCGCGGAGAAGACCGTCGCCGCTGTGGACGCCGCGTACAAACTCGCCGGAGCGAGCTCGGTCTACGCCACCAGCCGGCTCGAACGCTGCTTCCGCGACATCCATTCCGCGGTCAAGCACATCACGCTGTCGCCGACCCACTTCGAAATGGTGGGCCAGTACCTCCTCGGCGGCCCGCTGCAGACGCGCCGGTGAACCCGGCAAAGACCTCAGGCATTCGTCATCGAACAAAACAACGGGAGAACGAGAACATGGCAACGATGAAGGCCGTTCAGCTGCTGGCTCCGCGCAAGACCGAGCTCGCGGATCTGCCCATTCCGGAGACACCGCTCGACGGGCTGCTCATGAAGACCCGGTGCGTTTCCATCTGCTCCACCGACATCTCCTTCTACGAAGGTCATCTCTTCCCTTCCGAATACCCGGTCGTGCTGGGGCACGAATACCTGGGTGAGGTCGTGGACATCGGCCCCGAGTTCGACGCGTCGGGCGTCGACCTCAAGATCGGCGACCGGGTCGTGTACTGGGGCCAGACCGACTTCGGTGGCTTCGCCGAGTACCGCACCGTCCGCCCCATCTTCTCCGGCCAGATCAAGGAGGACGTCTTCGAGGCAGACCGGAACTTCTACGACGACCGCCGCGCGGCCGCGGTGAAGATACCCGACGAGCTGAGCGACCTCGAGGCGTCCTTCATCGAACCGGTCACCGGGGCCCTGCGCTCCGTGCTGTCCAACCCGCCGAAGGTCGGCGACAAGGTGCTCGTCATGGGCACCGGCCCGATCGGAGTCATCGCGGGCAGCATCATCAAGCGCCTGCTCGCCGCGAACACCGTGGTGTCGGTCGACGCCAACCCGGCCCGCAACGCCTTCGCGGAGCAGCAGTTCTCGGACAAGGCCTACCTGCCGGACGAGCTCATCGAGACCGTGGACGAAGGCACCTTCGACTACGTCTTCGACGCGCTCCCCACCGTCCAGGTCGCCGACGAGAACAAGGACCCGCGCCGGGTGGCGATGCGCAAGATGAAGGCAGGCGGCCGTTACATCCTCTACGGCGCCTCCCAGGAGATGCAGAAGTTCGACACCTGGCTGATGCTCGCCAAGGGCATCAACATCATCTCCGCCCCCTTCGACGTCACGCACTTCCCCATGCACAAGAGCGCCAACGTCATCGCGTCGGCCATGCAGATGCTGCTGACGGGCATCGTCGACGGCAAGGCCCTGCTGTCCACGGTCCACAAGTTCAGCGACTACGACGGGCTGGTCGACATCTTCGAGAAGTACCGCTTCACGACCGACCTCAAGACGATCGTCGACTTCCGGTCGTAACCGCCCGGCACCGCCCGGCGCACCCCGACCGGCCGTCCGCCCGCCGACCCCCATCCGGCGGGCGGGCGGCGACCTCTCCCCGAAAGAGGCCTACGGATGGAAGAGAAGGACGAGCACACCGAGACGACGAGCGGGGCAGGGCTCGTCGTGGTGGCCAACAGGCTGCCCGTGAGCCTGGAGAGCGACCCCGACGGAACACGCCGCTGGCGGCACAGCCCCGGCGGACTGGTCAACGCGCTGGAGCCGTTCCTGCGCGCCCACCGGGGAGCCTGGGTCGGCTGGCCCGGGACCGCCGGCGACGACCTGCCCCCGCCGGCCGACGGCGAACTGCGGCTGCACCCGGTCGCCCTGTCGGACGAGGAGGTCAGCGGCTTCTACGAGGGTTTCTCCAACACCACCCTGTGGCCGCTCTACCACGACGTGGTCATGCCGCCCGAGTACCACCGGGGCTGGTGGGAGGCGTACGTACGGGTCAACAGGAAGTTCGCCCGGGCGGCCGCCGAGGTCAGCTCGCCCGGGGCCACCGTCTGGGTCCAGGACTACCAGCTGCAGCTCGTCCCGGCGATGCTCCGCGAGCTGCGGCCCGATCTGCGCATCGGGTTCTTCCTCCACATCCCCTTTCCGCCCGTGGAACTCTTCATGCAGCTGCCCTGGCGGGCCGAGATCGTCGAAGGGCTGCTGGGCGCCGACCTCATCGGATTCCACCGGCCCGGCGGCGCCCGCAACTTCCAGTGGCTGGCGCGCCGGCTCGCCGGACTGGAGCCGGCCCGCCCCGTCGCGGAACCGGGGGACGCCCCCGGCGAAGTGCGCGCCGGGGACCGGACCGTCAAGGTGGGCGCGTTCCCCATCTCCATCGACGCCGGTGAGCTCGACCGGCTCGCGCGCCGTCCCGGCGTGCGGCGCCGGGCACGGGAGATACGCGCCGAGCTGGGCAATCCGAAGAAGATCATCCTGGGCGTGGACCGGCTCGACTACACCAAGGGCATCGACATCCGGCTGCGGGCGCTGCACGAGATGTTCGCCGAGGGGCGGCTCGCGCCCGAGGACGTGACGATGGTGCAGATCGCCACCCCGAGCCGGGAGCGGGTCGAGCACTACGTCCGCATGCGCGAGGACGTCGAGCGCACCGTCGGCCGCATCAACGGCGAGTTCGGCCGCGTCGGTTCCCCGGCCGTGCACTATCTGCACACCTCGGTCGGCCGCGAGGAACTCGCCGCCTTCTATTCCGCGGCGGACGTCATGCTCGTCACCCCGCTGCGGGACGGCATGAACCTCGTCTGCAAGGAGTACGTCGCGTGCCGGCACGACCTCGGCGGCGCCCTGGTGCTGAGCGAGTTCGCCGGCGCGGCCGCTGAACTGACCAGCGCCTTCCTGGTCAATCCGCACCACATCGACCAGGTGAAGACAACGCTCCACGACGCACTGCACGTACCCGCCGAGGAGGGCGCGAAGCGGATGGCCGCCCTGCGCGAGCAGGTCCTCACCCATGACGTCGGCCACTGGGCCCGCTCGTTCCTCGGGGCCCTGGGGGCCGGCGGCTCCGCAGGTCCGCCTGCCGGCGGCCCGCCCTCCGGGGGCTCCGCACCGTCCGCCGACGACCTGCGGGACGAGCCTGTCCTGCGCACCGATTGGGTCCTCACATGAACCAGACGCCCTCCACCTCCCGCCCGGGCGGCGCCCTCC
>NZ_JBUEFZ010000046.1:0-43660 GCF_054963715.1 Streptomyces sp. STAM6
GCTCGCGCCCGTCGTGCCGCGTTCCGTTGACGTGTCGTCCACCGCTGCTGTCGTCGTCATATCGCCGTTCCGTCGATCGGGAGCTGGGCAGGGATCATTCTGCCGCACGCCGGGCCGTGTCCGCCGTTCGATGGATATAAGGAAACGGGACGAGCGGGAGGCGGGGCCGGGTGGTCCCGGCCCCGCCTCCCGCTCGTCTTCACGCCCCTGGGGGCCTCGCGTCTGCGCGCCGGCGGTCAGGCCTGCCTGTCGCGCAGGGTCGCCACGAGCCCCTCCAGCGCGACCGGCTCCTGCTCACCGGACTCCATGTCCTTGAGCTGGACCCGGCCCTCGGCGAGGTCGCGCTCGCCGGCGATGATCGCGTACCGCGCACCGGACCGGTTGGCGTTCTTCATGGCGCCCTTCAGCCCCTTCCCGCCGTACGCGAAGTCCGTCGCCACACCGGCCTTGCGCAGCTCGGTGACGACGCCGAACAGGACCCGTCGGGCCTCCTCGCCGAGCGGCACCGCGTACACGCTGGTGGCCGCCGGGATGTCGAGGGTGATGCCCTCGGCCTCCAGCGCCAGCACCGTGCGGTCCACGCCGAGCGCCCAGCCGACGGACGGCAGCGCGGGGCCGCCGATCATCTCGGACAGGCCGTCGTAGCGCCCGCCGCCACCCACCGCGGACTGCGAGCCGAGGCCGTCGTGGACGAACTCGAAGGTCGTACGCGTGTAGTAGTCCAGGCCGCGCACCAGTTTCGGGTCGTCCTCGAAGACCACGCCGGCCGCCGTGATCAGCTCGCGGACCTCCTCGTGGTACGTCTTGCAGGCGTCGCAGAGGTAGTCCCGCAGCAGCGGGGCGTCCCCGAGCTGCTTCTGGACCGACTCGCGCTTGTCGTCGAGGACACGGAGCGGGTTGATCTCGGCGCGGCGGCGCGTGTCCTCGTCGATGTCCAGGCCGCGCAGGAAGTCCTGCAGCACGCCCCGGTAGACCGGGCGGCACTCCTTGTCGCCCAGGCTGTTCAGCAGGATGCGGAAGTTACTCAGGCCCAGGGAGCGGTACGACTGGTCGGCGAGGATGATCAGCTCGGCGTCCAGCGCCGGGTCCTCCGCGCCGATCGCCTCCGCGCCGACCTGGGAGAAGTGCCTGTAGCGGCCCTTCTGGGGGCGCTCGTAGCGGTACTGCGAGCCCGAGTACCAGACCTTGACCGGCAGGTTGCCGGTCTTGTGCAGGTTCGCCTCCAGGACGGCTCGCAGTACGGGAGCCGTGGTCTCCGGACGCAGGGCCAGCTTGTCGCCGCCCTTGGTCTCGAAGACGTACATCTCCTTCGTCACGATGTCGGTGGACTCACCGACACCGCGCGCGAACAGCTCCACGTTCTCGAAGCCGGGGGTTTCGATGTAGCCGTAGCCGGAGTTGCGCAGGGGCGCGGCGATGGCCTCACGGACGGCCAGGAACTTGGCGCTCTCCGGCGGCAGCAGGTCGTACGTGCCCTTGGGGGCCTGGAAGGTACTCACGGGAGTCTCTCGTCACATTCCTCGTCGGGGAGCGTTCGCGCTCCCGAGGCCGGCGGCCACGTCCCGCAGATAGGGGTTGGTGACGCGCTCACGGCCGATGGTCGTCTGGGGGCCGTGGCCGGACAGCACCACGGTCGAGTCGTCGAGCGGCAGGCACACGCGGGCCAGCGAGTCGAGCATCTCGGCCATGTCACCGCCTGGCAGGTCGGTGCGTCCGACGGAGCCGGCGAACAGCAGGTCGCCCGAGAAGAAGACCGGCGGGATGTCCGCGGCCTCGGGCAGGCTGAAGGTCACCGACCCCTTGGTATGGCCGGGCGCGTGCGACACGGTCAGCTCCAGGCCCGCCAGCTTCAGCGCGGCTCCGTCGGTGAGCTCGTGCACGTCGTCCGGCTCCCCGACGGTCAGCTCGCCCATGAGCGGCATCCCGATGGAGCGGCCGAGGGCCTTCTCCGGGTCGCTCATCATGTACCGGTCGGAGGGGTGGATCCACGCGGGTACGTCATGGGCGCCGCAGACCGGGACGACGGAGGCGACGTGGTCGATGTGGCCATGGGTGAGCACGACCGCCACGGGCTTGAGCCGATGCTTCTTGAGCGTCTCCTCGACTCCCTGGGCGGCCTGGTGGCCCGGGTCGATGATGACGCACTCCTCGCCCGCGGCGGGGGCGACCAGATAGCAATTGGTCCCCCAGGCCCCGGCGGGGAACCCGGCAATGAGCACGATCGTCCTTAAGAAGTCGTCCGGCGGAAGAATGCAGCAGATCAGAGCCTACCGGCGCTGCTCATTCCACAGCCAACCCGTATACGGTACGGGCACACTCGGCCAGGACAGGAACAGACGACCGACAGGGAGAGAACGCGGTGGTCAGCAGCGATCAGCGACGGCGGCAGCTCGCCAGGGAGAAGTTCGAGCGGCAGCAGAGGCGCCGTGAGGAGGCCCGCCAGAAGGCCAAGCGGCGCAATTCCATCATCGCCGCCGCTCTCGCCGTGGTGCTGGCCGCCGGCGCCGCGGCGTACGCGTCCGTGGGTCTTTCCGACGGGGACGACAAGAGCGACTCCGCCGCCACGGCCCCGGACGGCTCTCCGGAGCCCTCGGAGAGCGAGAGCTCGTCGCCCGAGCCGGCGATGGCCGTCGACAAGAAGGCCAAGTACACGATGGCCCTGAAGACGAACCACGGTGATGTCACGATCGCCATGGACGCGGCGAAGACACCGCACACGGTGAACTCGTTCAAGCACCTCGCGGACAAGAAGTACTTCGACGGCACCAAGTGCCATCGGCTCACCACCGAGGGAATCTTCGTCCTCCAGTGCGGTGACCCGAAGGGTGACGGCACCGGCGGCCCCGGCTACAACATCCCGGACGAGAACCTGACCGCGCTGGGCAAGCCGGGTGCGGACGGCTCGGTGACGTTCCCGGCCGGGACCGTGGCCATGGCCAACACCATGCAGCCGAACACCGGCGGCAGCCAGTTCTTCCTGGTGTACAAGGACACGAAGCTGCCGCCGCAGTTCACCCCCTTCGGCACGATGGACGCGGCCGGTCTCAAGGTCGTCCAGGACGTGGCCAAGGGCGGCGTCGCGGGCGGCGCCAAGGACGGCGCGCCCAAGAAGCCCGTCACCGTCGAGAAGGCCACCGTCAGCAAGGTGTGAACCACTGAATTTCGGTCGGCTTCGGTGCGGACAGCCGGGCGGCCGGTCGCCTAGATTGGCGTTGTGCAGCGCGGGCTGGATTCGCGTTGTGGAGGGCGGGCGAGGCCCGTCGGAAAACTGTGGACGATGCCCGGGGGGCCAACCCCCTCGCCGGCATCATGTGGAGGAGGCGCTGTGAGCAGCGACCCGTGGGGCCGCGTCGACGAGACGGGCACCGTGTACGTGCGTACAGCCGACGGCGAGAAGGTCGTCGGATCGTGGCAGGCCGGCACTCCCGAGGAGGCCCTGGCCTACTTCGAGCGCAAGTACGAGGGCTTGGTCGTCGAAATCGGCCTCCTCGAGAAGCGGGTGAAGACCACCGACCTGTCGGCCAAGGACGCGATGGCCGCGGTCGATCACATCCGCCACCAGGTCGACGAGCACCACGCCGTCGGCGACCTCGACGCGCTCCGCAAGCGGCTCGACGCGCTCGTGGCGACCGTCGAGGCCCGGCGCGAGGAGCGCAAGGCCCAGAAGGCCAAGCAGACGGACGAGGCGCGGCACGCCAAGGAGGCGCTGGTCGCCGAGGCCGAGGAGCTGGCACAGAGTGAGCAGTGGCGCGCCGCGGGCGAGCGGCTGCGGGCGCTGGTGGACACCTGGAAGGGCCTGCCCCGGCTCGACCGGAAGTCCGACGACGAGCTGTGGCACCGCTTCTCGCACGCCCGGTCGGCCTTCTCCAAGCGGCGCAAGGCGCACTTCGCGTCGCTGGACGCGCAGCGCGAGGAGGCCCGCAAGATCAAGGAGAGGCTGGTCGCCGAGGCCGAGGCGCTCTCCGGTTCGACCGACTGGGGTGTGACGGCCGCCCGGTACCGCGAGCTGATGGCGGAGTGGAAGGCAGCGGGCCGTGCTCAGCGCGAGCACGAGGACGACCTGTGGAACCGCTTCCGGGGTGCGCAGGACATCTTCTTCGCGGCACGCGGCGAGGTCTTCGCGGAGCGTGACGCGGAGCAGGCCGAGAACCTCAAGCTGAAGGAGGAGCTCGCGGTCGAGGCCGAGAAGCTGGTGCCGGTGACGGACCTGAAGGCCGCCCGGTCCGCCTTCCGCGCGATCAACGAGCGCTGGGAGGGCATCGGGCACGTGCCGCGTGACGCCCGCTCGAAGGTCGAGGGCCGTATGCACGCCGTGGAGCGGGCGATCCAGGAGGCCGAGGAGGCCGAGTGGCGCCGTACGAACCCGGAGGCACGCGCGCGTGCGGCGGGTCTCACGGGCCAGCTGCAGGACGCGGTCGACAAGCTGCAGAAGCAGATCGACGCGGCCCGGGCGGCGGGCAACGACGCCAAGGCCGACAAGCTCGCCCGCGAGCTGGAGGGCCGCCAGGCGCTGCTGGACCAGGCGCTGAAGGGCCTGCAGGAGTTCGGCGGCTGACGCCGGCGCTCCTTTGTGGCGAACGCCCGGGGGCCCCGGTGCGCGGAATCCGCGCACCGGGGCCCCCGGGCTTTTCCGGCTTCGGGGCCGCTACGGCCTGCGCGCCGAGGTGACCCGGTAGACGTCGTACACGCCCTCCACGCCCCGGACGGCCTTCAGGACGTGGCCCAGGTGCTTGGGGTCGCCCATCTCGAAGGTGAACCGTGAGGTGGCCACCCGGTCGCGGGAGGTCTGGACGGCCGCGGAGAGGATGTTGACGTGCTGGTCGGACAGGACGCGGGTGACGTCCGAGAGGAGCCGTGAGCGGTCGAGGGCCTCGACCTGGATGGCGACCAGGAAGACCGAGGACTGGGTGGGCGCCCATTCGACGTCGAGGATCCGCTCGGGCTGCTGGGAGAGCGAGTCGACGTTGACGCAGTCGGCGCGGTGAACCGATACGCCACTGCCGCGGGTGACGAAGCCGATGATCGGGTCGCCGGGCACGGGCGTACAGCAACGGGCGAGCTTGACCCACACGTCCTCGACGCCCTTGACCACCACACCCGGGTCGGCCTTGGCGCGGCGCTTGCCGCGGCCCCGGGAGGGCGGGGCGGACTCGGCGATGTCCTCGCTGGCCGCCTCCTCGCCGCCGAGGGCCTGCACCAGCTTCTGCACCACACCCTGGGCGGCGACATGGCCCTCGCCGATCGCGGCGTACAGCGACGAGATGTCCGGGTAGCGCATCTCGTGCGCCAGGGTGACGAGCGAGTCGCCCGTCAGGATCCGCTGGATGGGCAGATTCTGCTTGCGCATCGCGCGCGCGATGGCGTCCTTGCCCTGCTCGATCGCCTCGTCGCGGCGCTCCTTGGAGAACCAGGCGCGGATCTTGTTGCGGGCGCGGGGCGACTTGACGAAGCCGAGCCAGTCGCGAGACGGGCCGGCGCCGGCGGCCTTGGAGGTGAAGACCTCCACCAGGTCGCCGTTGTCGAGGGTGGATTCGAGCGGAACGAGCCGTCCGTTGACCCGCGCCCCTATGGTGCGGTGGCCGACCTCGGTGTGGACGGCGTAGGCGAAGTCGACGGGGGTGGCGCCCGCGGGCAGCGCTATGACGTCGCCCTTGGGGGTGAAGACGAAGACCTCGTTGCGGGAGAGGTCGAAGCGCAGGGACTCCAGGAACTCGCTGGGGTCCTCGGTCTCCTTCTGCCAGTCCAGCAACTGGCGCAGCCACGCCATGTCGTTGATGTGGTCGTCCTTGCCGGCCTTCTTCGGCACGTCGGTGCGCACCTTGGAGGCGCCGGCGACGGCCTCCTGCTTGTACTTCCAGTGCGCGGCGATGCCGTACTCGGCGCGGCGGTGCATGTCGAAGGTGCGGATCTGCAGTTCGACCGGCTTGCCGTTGGGTCCGATGACCGTCGTGTGCAGCGACTGGTACATGTTGAACTTCGGCATCGCGATGTAGTCCTTGAACCGGCCGGGGACCGGGTTCCATCGCGCGTGGACGGTGCCGAGGGCGGCGTAGCAGTCGCGGACCGTGTCGACGAGGACGCGGATGCCCACCAGGTCGTAGATCTCCGCGAAGTCACGGCCGCGGACGATCATCTTCTGGTAAACGCTGTAGTAGTGCTTCGGCCGGCCGGTGACCGTGGCCTTGATACGGGCGGCCCGCAGATCGGCCTGGACCTCGTCGGTCACTATGGCGAGGTACTCGTCCCGCTTGGGGGCGCGCTCGGCGACGAGGCGGACGATCTCGTCGTACATCTTGGGGTACAGGATGGCGAAGGCGAGGTCCTCCAGCTCCCACTTGATGGTGTTCATGCCCAGCCGGTGCGCCAGCGGGGCGTAGATCTCGAGGGTCTCGCGGGCCTTCTTCTCCTGCTTCTCCCGCTTGAGGTAGCGCATGGTGCGCATGTTGTGCAGGCGGTCGGCGAGCTTGATGACCAGGACGCGCGGGTCCTTCGCCATGGCGACGACCATCTTGCGGACGGTCTCGGCCTGCGCGGCCTCGCCGAACTTGACCTTGTCGAGCTTGGTGACGCCGTCCACGAGGAGGGCGACCTGGTCTCCGAAGTCCTTGCGGAGGGTGTCCAGGCCGTACTCGGTGTCCTCGACCGTGTCGTGCAGCAGGCCGGCCATCAGGGTCGCCGGATCCATGCCCAGCTCGGCGAGGATGGTGGTGACGGCGAGCGGATGCGTGATGTACGGGTCGCCGCTCTTGCGCTTCTGGCCGCGGTGCCAGCGCTCGGCGACCTGGTAGGCGCGCTCGATCTGGCGCAGCGTCGCCGTCTCGATCTTCGGATCGTTGCTCCGGACTATGCGCAGCAGCGGTTCCAGCACCGGGTTGTACGGCGACGAGCGCTGCACTCCGAGCCGGGCGAGACGGGCGCGCACGCGGTTGGAGGAGCCACCGGAGCGGGTGGCGGACGGCGGCGTGGGCTTGGGTGCCGAGACGGGGGCCGGGCCGGCCGCACGCTGCGGGGCCGCGGGCTTGGGCTCGGCCTTCTCGGGGGGCGTGGCTGGGGGCGCCGCGGCCTTTTCGGCCTTCTTGTCGGGCTTCGCGGCGGAGAGTGGCTGGGCCTCGTCTGGCAAGAGCGCTCCTCGTGCGGGTCCGGGTCCCCCGGTCAGGCCCGGAATCCCATGGTACTGACCCCGGGCGCCCCGCTCGCCCCGGGACTGGGACACGCAACAACGCGGGACGGGCATCCGGTGTTCCCGGATGCCCGTCCCATGGCTGTTCCGCCCGGCGGATCGGCCGGATCCGCCCCGGTCAGACGGTGATCAGCGCCTCCAGCGGAGCACCCCGCAGGGCGGGCTCCAGCCGGGCCCGTCCGCCGAGGAAGCCGAGCTCCATGAGCACGGCGACTCCCGCGACCTCGGCGCCGGCCCGCCGGATCAGCTCCAGCGAGGCCTCGGCGGTGCCACCGGTGGCGAGGACGTCGTCGATGACCATGACGCGGTCACCGGGCAGCAGGTCCTCGGCGTGCACCTCGATCTCGGCCGTGCCGTACTCCAGCTCGTACGCCTGGCTCAGGGTCGCGCCGGGCAGCTTGCCCGCCTTGCGCACGGGCACGAAGCCCAGTTGCGCCGTGACGGCCACCGGTGCGGCCAGGATGAAGCCGCGCGCCTCCAGACCGACGATCTTCGTCGCGCCGTGCCGTACGCACGCCTCGGCCAGCGCGCCGGTGAGCGCGCCGAAGGCGGCCGGGTCGGCGAGCAGCGGGGTGATGTCCTTGAACATCACTCCCGGCTTCGGATAGTCGGCGACGTCCCGGATACGGCTGAGCAGGAGCTCCTGCGTACTGACCGTCATCGCCGCTTCCCCCGGCCGCGGGTGGACGGGCGGCGCTGGCCGACGACCGCACCGGCAGTGGCGGTGTCGTCCGCCACGGCGTCCTGCGGCTCGTCGGTGCCGTCGCCGAACTCCGCCGGCTCGCCCTTGGCGGCGGCCTGGGCGCGCTTGGCCAGGACGCGCTTGCGCAGCGCCTTCATCTGCGGCTCGCGCTCCTTGAGGTCGGCGACGAGCGGCGTGGCGATGAAGATCGACGAGTACGCACCGGCGGCGAGACCGACGAAGAGCGACAGCGAGATGTCGTTCAGCATGCCGGCGCCGAGGAAGCCGCCACCGATGAACAGCAGGCCGGCGACCGGGAGCAGCGCCACCACGGTGGTGTTGATCGACCGGACCAGCGTGCCGTTGATGGAGCGGTTGGCGATCTCGCTGTACGTCCAGCGCGTCTGTTTGGTGATGTCCTTCGTGCCCTCCTTGAGGGAGTCGAAGACGACCACCGTGTCGTACAGCGAGTAACCGAGGATGGTCAGCAGACCGATCACGGTGCCCGGGGTGACCTCGAAGCCGACCAGCGCGTAGATACCGACCGTGATGGTGATGTCGTGGATCAGCGCGATGAGGGCGGCGAGCGCCATGCGCCATTCGAAGGCGATCGCGAGGTAGATCACCACCAGGATCATGAAGACCCCGAGGCCGGTCCAGGCCTTGTTGGCGATCTGCTCGCCCCAGCTGGGTCCGACCAGCTCGGCGGGGATGCTGTTCGCCGGGATGTTCAGTTCCTGGGCGATCTTGCTCTGGACCTCGGCGGCCTGCTTGGTGTCCAGGCTGCTGACCTGGATACGCATACCGCCGGTGCCGAGCTCCTGGACGATCGCGTCATGGCCGGCCGCGTCCTCGGCGATCCGCTCGGCCTGGGAGGCCGAGACCGAGGTCTTGGGCGTGGTGAAGACGGCGCCGCCCTTGAACTCGATGCCCATGTTGAGGCCGCGCACCGCCAGGCCCACGATGGCTGTGATGGTGATCAGGATGGAGATGCCGTACCAGATCTTCCGCTTTCCGACGAAGTCGTAGCCGACCTCGCCGCGGTACAGCCGGGCGCCGAGATTGCCGAGCTTGGACATCTCACGCCTCCTTCGGGTCGATGGGGGCGGAGACGCGGCGGGAGCGGCGCAGCGGCGGCTTGGCGCCGAGTCGCTTCGGGTCCAGGCCGGACCAGGGGTGTCCGCTCGCGAAGAACGTGGTGCGGGCGAAGAGCGTCATCAGCGGCTTGGTGAAGAGGAACACCACGACCACGTCGAGCAGGGTGGTCAGGCCGAGCGTGAACGCGAAGCCCTGGACCTTGCCGACGGTCACGATGAACAGCACCGCGGCGGCGAGGAACGACACGAAGTCGGAGACCAGGATGGTGCGGCGGGCACGGGGCCAGGCGCGCTCGACGGCCGGGCGCAGCGTGCGGCCCTCGCGGATCTCGTCGCGGATGCGCTCGAAGTACACGATGAACGAGTCCGCGGTGATACCGATGGCCACGATCGCACCGCAGACGGCCGGCAGGTTCAGCGCGAAGCCGATGGCCGGGCCGAGCAGCGCCATGATCGTGTACGTCATGATCGCCGAGGCGAGGAGGCTGAGCAGCGCGATCAGGGCCAGGCCGCGGTAGTACACGACCAGGTAGACGACGACCAGGGCGAGACCGATCGCACCCGCGATCAGACCGGCCTTCAGCTGCTCACCGCCGAGCGCGGCGGTGACGGTCGTGACGCTCTGCTCCTCGAAGGTGAGCGGCAGCGCACCGTAGGACAGGATGTTGCCGAGGTCCTGGGCGGACTGCTGGTCGAAGTTGCCGGAGATCTCGGCGCTGGCGCCGAGCGTCTGGTTCACCTGCGGGGCCGAGACGACCTCGCCGTCCAGGACGATGGCGAACTGGTTCTGCGGCGGCGCCTGCTGCGACAGCTTGCTGGTGATCTTCTGGAACTTCTTGGTGCCGGCCTCGGTGAAGTCCATCGTGACGATCCACCGGCCGCGCTGCTGGTCCAGCACGCCCTTGGCGTCGTCGACGTCCCTGCCGTCGACCTCGGCCGGGCCGAGGATGTACTTCTCCCAGATCTTGGGGGCGCTCTCGCCGCAGGCGACGGTGGGCTCGGACGGCTTGACGCCGTTGCCGGCGTTGGCCCGCTGCTTGGGGTCGGCGCAGTTCAGGGCGGCGAACTGCTTCTGCAGCTCGGCCGTGGCGGCGTCGGGGGCGGGCGGCACCGGAGCCTTGGGCGTCTCGGAGGCCTTCGGCGAGGCGGAGCCGCTCGGCGTCGGGGCCTTCTTCAGGCCGTCGGTGACGGCGCGGCCCTGGGTGGTGGCGCTCGGCGACGGCGAGCCGGCCTTCTCCTTGTCGTCCTCGGCCTTGTCCCCGCCCGCGCCGGACGCGGACGCCTTCGGGGACGGGCTGCCGGACGGCGACGGGCTGCCGGAGGGCGTGGGCACCGGCTCGCTGCCGGCGACCGTCAGAACCGGGCGGAAGTACAGCTGAGCGGTCGTGCCGACCTGCTGCCGGGCCTGTTCCGAGTTCGTCCCCTTGGGGATGTTGACGATGATGTTCTCGCGGCCCTGGGTCTGAACCTCGGACTCGGAGACACCCAGACCATTGACACGGCGCTCGATGATGCCGACCGCGGTGTTCATGTTGGTCTCGTTGACGGCGTCCTCCTGGCCGGCCTCGGCCTTCGCCTTCAACGTGATCGTCGTACCGCCGGCGAGGTCGATGCCCAGGCGAGGGGTGACCTGCTTGGACGCGAACATCCCGGCGGTGAGCGCGACCATGGCGATCAGGAACAACGCGAGGACACGCCCCGGCTTGCCCTGGCCCCCCGACGGCCCTCTGCCCTTCTTCGGTGCTGCCACCTTGTCGATTCTCCCTGTCCAACCGCCCCGCGCCGGGTGTGCGCGGGGCGGCCACGAAGTGGTGTGGGGACCTTCCCCCGCAGATGTGGACACGATCCGGGGACCGCGGGGGCGCCGGTGGGCTCCCGCGATCCCCGTGCGTGACTACTTCGCGTCGGCCTCGCCGTCGGCCTTGCCGTCCTTCGGCTCGGCGTCCTTGGTCTCGGCCTCGCCGGCCTCGGCCTTCTTGGAGAGGTTCGGCTTGGAGTCGGCGGCGGCGTCCTCGACGTCGGCGTCACCGGCCGGCTCGGTCAGCGACGACGCGTCGTCCGGCACGACGGGAGTGTCGGACTTGAGGTCGCCGTCGCCGTGGACGATGCGGTTGTACTCCGCGTCCTCGAGGACGGCGCCGACCGCGTTCTTGGCGTAGACGGCGTGGACGCCCGGGGCAACCTCGAGGAGGACCGTGTCGTCGCCGACCTCCTTGACGGTGGCGTACATCCCCCCGATCGTGCGTACGCCGGTGCCGGGCTGCATCTGGTTCCGCATTTCCATCGCCTGCTGCTGCTTCTTCTTGGCAGAGCGGGTCATCAGGAACATGGCCCCGATGAGGACGATGAACGGGAGGAGGGTCACGATACTCACGGGACGGAAATCCTTCGCACGGTCGCGGGGAGCCGCGGCCTGATCTTCGGGGGTGGGTACGCCGACCGAAGGGTCGGCATCGGCGGAGTCTAGGCGAGTCCGCATCGATGGAACAACGCCCAGCATGGCACCGTGGTTCCTGCCCCGGCGACTGACGTCGCCGTCACGCCCCGAACAACCCCTGTTGTCCGCTTCCCGGGGCCGCTGCCTGCGGCGGTACGAGTCCCAGGTGCGCCCATGCCGCGGGCGTGGCGACCCGGCCACGGGGCGTGCGGGCGAGCAGTCCCTCCCGGACGAGGAACGGCTCGGCGACCTCCTCGACCGTCTCCCGCTCCTCGCCCACGGCGACCGCCAGGGTCGACAGACCGACCGGTCCACCGCCGAACAGTTTGAGCAGGGCCTCCAGCACGGCCCGGTCCAGCCGGTCGAGACCGCGGCCGTCCACCTCGTACACCCCGAGGGCGGTCGCGGCGATCTCGCGGGTGATCAGCCCGTCGGCCCTGACCTGGGCGTAGTCGCGGACCCGGCGCAGCAGACGGTTGGCGATACGAGGCGTGCCGCGGGAGCGGCCGGCGATCTCGGCGGCGCCGTCGGCCTCGATACCGACGTCGAGGAGCTGGGCCGAGCGGTGGATGACCCGCTCCAGCTCGGCCGGGGCGTAGAACTCCATGTGGGCGGTGAAGCCGAAGCGGTCGCGCAGCGGGGGCGGCAGCAGCCCGGCCCGGGTGGTGGCGCCGACCAGGGTGAAGGGCGGCAGTTCCAGCGGGATGGCGGTCGCGCCCGGGCCCTTGCCCACGATGACGTCGACGCGGAAGTCCTCCATCGCCATGTAGAGCATTTCCTCGGCGGGCCGGGACATCCGGTGGATCTCGTCGAGGAAGAGGACCTCTCCCTCCTGGAGGGAGGAGAGGATCGCGGCGAGGTCGCCGGCGTGCTGGATGGCGGGGCCGGAGGTGATGCGGATGGGGGCGCCCATCTCGGCCGCGATGATCATGGAGAGGGTGGTCTTGCCCAGACCGGGGGCGCCGGACAGCAGGACGTGGTCGGCGGTGGCGCCGCGGGCCCGGGCGGCCTTGAGGACCAGGTCGAGCTGTTCGCGCACCCGCTCCTGGCCGACGAATTCGTCCAGCGACTTGGGGCGCAGGGCCGCTTCGACGGCCTGGTCCTCGCCGTCGGCGGACGCGCCGACGAGCCGGTCGGCGGCGGTGTCGTCGCTCGGGTGTGCGGTGTCGTCCCAGTTCACGGTGGAAGTGCCTCGCGGTCTCAGCGGGTGCGGTTCAGGGTCTGGAGGGCTGCCTTGAGGAGCCCGCCGATCGGCGGCTCGCCGTCCGCGGCCTCGGCCTGCGGGGTGACGGCGGTGACGGCCTCGTCCGCCTCACGCGTGGCGTACCCGAGGCCGATGAGCGCGGCGTGCAGCTGGTCGCGCCAGGAGGCGGCGGACGCCGCGGCGGCGCCCTGCCTGCCGATGTGGGCGCCGACCGGTTCGCCGAGCCGGTCCTTCAGTTCCAGCAGCAGCTTCTGGGCGCCCTTCTTGCCGATGCCGGGGACCGCGGTCAGCGCCTTCTCGTCGCCGGAGGCGACCGCGAGGCGCAGGGCGTCGGGGGTGTGCACGGCGAGCATGGCCTGGGCGAGGCGCGGTCCGACGCCGCTCGCGGTCTGGAGCAGTTCGAAGACCTGCCGTTCGTCGTCGTCGGCGAAGCCGTACAGCGTCAGCGAGTCCTCCCTCACCACCAACGAGGTGGCGAGCCTGGCCTCCTGACCGACCCTCAGCGCGGAGAGGGTGTGGGGTGTGCAGTGGACGGCCATGCCGACGCCGCCGACCTCGATGACGGCCGTGGTGGGGGCGAGCGCGGCGACCGGGCCGCTCACAAAGGCGATCATGACGTACGGCCTTTCGATGCGTGCAGGGCGACGGCCTGCTGGAGCCGGTTCTGCGCGGGGGCGCGCCAGATGTGGCAGATGGCGAGGGCCAGCGCGTCGGCGGCGTCGGCCGGTTTCGGCGGGGCGTCCAGCCGCAGGAGGCGGGTGACCATGGCGCCCACCTGGGCCTTGTCGGCCCGGCCGCTGCCGGTGACGGCGGCCTTGACCTCACTGGGGGTGTGCAGCGCGACGGGCAGCCCGCGCCGGGCGGCGCAGAGCATGGCCACGGCGCTGGCCTGGGCGGTGCCCATGACCGTGCGGACGTTGTGCTGGCTGAACACCCGCTCGACGGCGACGGATTCCGGCCGGAACTCGTCGAGCCACTCCTCTATTCCGCGCTCGACGAGGACGAGGCGCTCGGCGGTCTGCGCGTCGGCCGGCGTGCGGACCACGCCGACTCCGAGCATCGTCAGGGGACGGCCTGCGACGCCCTCGACGACGCCGACGCCGCACCGCGTCAGCCCCGGGTCCACCCCCAGTACGCGCACGCCACCCCTCCTTCGTTCAGCTGTTCAGCCACTGCTGGTGCAGGCTAGCCGGTGCCACTGACAACGCGACGGGCCGACGGGGGTGTGTTCCCGTCGGCCCGTCGCGATGCGTGGGTCAGGCGTCGACCTTCTCCATGACGTCGTCCGAGACGTCGAAGTTGGCGAAGACGTTCTGCACGTCGTCGCTGTCCTCCAGGGCGTCGATCAGCTTGAAGATCTTGCGAGCGCCCTCCTCGTCCAGCTCGACCTGCATGGTCGGTACGAAGCTGGACTCCGCGGAGTCGTAGTCGATGCCGGCCTCCTGGAGCGCGGTGCGGACCGCGACCAGGTCGGTGGCCTCGCTGAGGACCTCGAAGGTCTCGCCGAGGTCGTTGACCTCCTCGGCGCCCGCCTCCAGGACCGCGTCGAGCACGTCGTCCTCGGACAGCTCGCCCTTGGGGACGATCACGACGCCCTTGCGGTTGAAGAGGTACGAGACGGAGCCCGGGTCGGCCATCGAGCCGCCGTTGCGGGTCATCGCGACCCGGACGTCCGAGGCGGCGCGGTTGCGGTTGTCGGTGAGGCACTCGATGAGCACCGCGACACCGTTGGGGCCGTAACCCTCGTACATGATCGTCTCGTAGTCGACACCGCCGGCCTCGAGGCCGCCGCCGCGCTTGATCGCCGAGTCGATGTTCTTGTTCGGGACCGACTGCTTCTTGGCCTTCTGCACGGCGTCGAACAGCGTCGGGTTGCCGTCCAGGTCGGCGCCGCCCGTGCGGGCCGCGACCTCGATGTTCTTGATCAGCTTCGCGAAGAGCTTGCCGCGCTTGGCGTCGATCACGGCCTTCTTGTGCTTCGTCGTAGCCCATTTAGAGTGGCCGGACATCTGCCTGTCTCCTTCGCGTAACCAATTTCCGAACGAACCCCAGAGATCCTACCGGGATCGGGTCAGCCCGCTGCGCGCACCATGTCCACGAACAGGGCGTGCACCCGGTGGTCGCCCGTCAGTTCGGGGTGGAACGAGGTCGCGAGCGCGTGGCCCTGCCGCACGGCGACGATGTGACCGTCGTGCTCGGCGAGCACCTCGGCCTCCGCGCCGACCGACTCCACCCACGGTGCCCGGATGAAGACGCCCTCGACGGGGGTGTCCACGCCCTTGACGTCGACGGCTGCCTCGAACGACTCGTTCTGCCGGCCGAAGGCGTTGCGGCGGACGATCATGTCGATCCCGCCCACGGTCTCCTGTCCGGAACGCGGATCCAGGATCTTCTCGGCCAGCATGATCAGGCCCGCGCAGGTGCCGTACACGGGCATCCCGGCCCGCACCCGCTCGCGCAGCGGCTCCATCATCCCGAAGAGGTGGGCCAGCTTCGAGATGGTGGTGGACTCACCGCCGGGGATGACCAGGCCGTCGACCTCGGCGAGCTCTTCGGGGCGCCGGACCGGCCTGGCCACGGCGTCGGCCGCGGCCAGGGCGATCAGGTGCTCCCTTACGTCGCCCTGCAGTGCCAGGACGCCGATGACAGGAGTGGTCATTACCAGCCCCGGTTCGCGTAACGCTCGGCCTCGGGGAGGGTGTCGCAGTTGATGCCGACCATGGCCTCGCCCAGGTTGCGGGAAGCGTCCGCGATGATCTTCGGGTCGTCGTAGAAGGTGGTGGCCTTCACGATGGCGGCGGCGCGCTTGGCCGGGTCGCCCGACTTGAAGATGCCGGAGCCGACGAAGACGCCCTCGGCGCCGAGCTGGCGCATGAGCGCGGCGTCGGCGGGGGTGGCGACACCACCGGCGGAGAAGAGCACCACGGGCAGCTTGCCGAGCTCGGCGACCTCCTTGACGAGCTCGTACGGGGCGCGCAGCTCCTTGGCGGCGGCGTACAGCTCGTTGTTGTCGAAGCCGCGCAGCTTGGCGATCTCGTTCTTGATCTGGCGCAGGTGGCGGACGGCCTCGACCACGTTGCCCGTGCCGGCCTCGCCCTTCGAGCGGATCATGGCCGCGCCCTCGGCGATACGGCGCAGGGCCTCGCCCAGGTTGGTGGCGCCGCACACGAACGGCGTGGTGAAGGCCCACTTGTCGGAGTGGTTGACCTCGTCGGCCGGGGTGAGGACCTCGGACTCGTCGATGTAGTCCACGCCGAGGGACTGCAGGACCTGGGCCTCGACGAAGTGGCCGATGCGGGACTTCGCCATGACCGGGATGGAGACGGCGTCGATGATGCCCTCGATCATGTCCGGGTCGGACATACGGGCCACGCCGCCGTCCTTGCGGATGTCGGCGGGCACCCGCTCCAGGGCCATCACCGCGACGGCGCCGGCGTCCTCGGCGATCTTGGCCTGCTCGGGGGTGACGACGTCCATGATCACGCCGCCCTTGAGCTGCTCGGCCATGCCGCGCTTGACGCGGGCGGTGCCGGTCTCGGGGGACTGCGGGGTGGTGGTGCTGGACACGGATGACCTCACTCGTGAGAACGGGGGCGTTTTCAACTACAGCGAGGAAACCCGGCCGGACCGGTCCACATCAAGGGCCAATGTGGAGACGGTGGCTCATTTTGCGAGGCCGGCGGGCGGTTCGTCGTCCATCTCGAAGGCCATCGGGAAGGGGGCGTGACCGGCCAGCCGGAACCAGCGCACCGTACGGTGCCTGCGCAGCGCACGTGCCGCGCGTACCGAGTCGTTGTGGAACCGCCGGGCCATCGGCACCCGCCGCACCGCCGCCGTGAGCTCCCCGGCCGCCTCCTCGCCCCCCGGCGCCTCCCGGACCACGTCGACCTGCTCCCGCTCGGCGAAGACGGCCCGCAGCGCCTGGCTCAGCTCACTCTCGGCGACCTCCCGCTGCTCCTCCTCGGCCTGCCGGGCGGCGTGCGCGGCCTGGTACAGCACGATCGACGCGGCGGGGTCGAGAACACCGGAGGTGGCCAGCTCCTGGGCGACCGAGGCCCGCCGCACCAGCTGGGCGTCGAGCGCGGCACGGGCGGCGTCGATCCGTGCGTGCAGACGGTCGAGGCGGCCGGCGGTCCAGCTCAGGTAGAGGCCGACGGCCAGGAGGGCGACGGCGATCCAGACGATGGTTTCGATCACCCCGGCAGGCTATCTGTGTGCGGGGCCCGCCCCGCACCCCGTCCCGGGGCTCCGCCCCGGACCCCCTTCTGTCCGCGGACCGTGGTGCCGCTGTACCCACCCTCCCCCAGGCTTCCGGCTCCGCTCGAGCAGGGGGACCCCCATCGCCGCAGGCGGAACGCATGCCCACATCCGCGGGTGCACCCGGCCGACAACCCGAGCGACGGGCCCCGGTAACACGCCCTAGTCGCGGGCCAGGCCCCACCTGGCCCGAAGGCCGCCGACGCGCTCGTCCGCCGCCACCGCCGCCGCGCCCGCCGTCACCGTCTCGTACACCGCGAGGATGTCCGCGCCGACGGTCGACCAGTCGAACCTCCGCACATGCGCGCTGCCGCGCTCGTGGAGTTCCTGGCGGCGTTCGGGGTCGCCGAGCAGGCGCACCGCCGCCTTCGCGAGGGCGTCCGCGTCCTCGTTGGCGAACATCTCCCCCGCCGCCCCCTTGTCCAGTACCTGCGCGAACGCGTCCAGGTCGCTGGCGAGTACGGGCGCGCCCGCCGACATCGCCTCGACGAGGATGATGCCGAAGCTCTCGCCGCCGGTGTTGGGGGCGACGTACACGTCCACGCTGCGCAGCAGCCGCGCCTTGTCCTCGTCGCTGACCATGCCGAGGAACTCGACGTGTGACCGCATCCGGGCCGGCAGGGAGGCGACGGCCTCTTCCTCGTCGCCGCGGCCGGCGACGAGGAGCCGGGTCCGGGGCCGTTCGGCGAGGATCTTCGGCAGGGCCTTCATCAGCACCGGCAGGCCCTTGCGGGGCTCGTCGATGCGCCCGATGAACCCCATCGTCTCGCCCTGCCATTCGGCCTTTGGCTCGGCGCGGGCGAAGAATTCGACGTCGACTCCGTTGGGGATGACCACGGCGTCGCCGCCGAGGTGCTCGACCAGGGTGCGCCGGGCGTATTCGCTGACCGCGATGCGCGCGCTGATCTTCTCCAGCGCGGGCTGGAGGATCGGGTACGCGGCGATCATCGCGCGGGACCGCGGGTTGGAGGTGTGGAACGTCGCCACGATGGGCCCCTGGGCCGCCCAGCAGGACAACAGTCCCAGTGAGGGGGAGGCGGGCTCGTGGATGTGGATGACGTCGAAGACCCCGTCGTGCAGCCAGCGCCGTACTCGTGCGGCGGACAGGAAGCCGAAGTTCAGCCGGGCCACCGAGCCGTTGTAGGGCACGGGCACGGCGCGTCCCGCGGACACCACGTACGGCGGGAGCGGGGTCTCGTCGTCGGCGGGGGCGAGGACAGACACCTCGTGACCGAGGCGGATGAGGTGCTCCGCGAGGTCCCGGATGTGGAACTGGACGCCGCCCGGCACGTCCCAGGAGTACGGGCAGACGATGCCGATCCTCACGCCGACGGCCCCTTCGCGGGGTCGAGATCGGTGAGCCACAGCCGCTGCAGCATGTGCCAGTCCTCCGGGTGGTCGGCGATACCGGTGGCGAAGGCGTCGGCCAGCGCCTGTGTCATGGAGGACGTCTTTTCGGTGCGGGTACCTGTCTCGGGTACCTCGATGGGCGGATGGACCCGTCCCTGCATGACGGGCGAGTCGTCGTACCAGAGCGTGACGGGCAGCAGCAGGGCGCCCGTCTGCTGGGCGAGCAGCGCCGGACCGGCCGGCATCCGGGCGGTCTCGCCGAAGAACTTCACCTCGACTCCCGATGCGGACAGGTCGCGGTCGGAGACCAGGCAGACCAGCCCGCCGTTGCGCAGCCGGCGCGCCAGGGTGCCGAAGGCGGCGCCCCCGGTGTGCGGGAGGACCTCCATGCCGAGGGACTCGCGGTAGGCGACGAACCGGTCGTACAGCGTCTCCGGCTTGAGCCGCTCGGCGACGGTGGTGAAAGGCACGCCGAGCGCCCGGGTGACCCAGACGCCGGCGAGGTCCCAGTTGGCCAGGTGGGGCAGCGCGAGAATCACGCCCTTTCCTGCCGCGAGCCCGTCCGTCAGGTGGTGCACGTCTTTGACGGCGAAACCGTTCCTCGCCCGCTCCGCGCTCCACGTGGGCAACCGGAACGACTCCATCCAGTACCGCATGTACGAGCGCATGCCGGCCTTCGACAGCTCGGCCAGCCGGGCCGGCGACGCGTCGGGCACCACGCGCGCGAGGTTCGCCTCCAGGCGCAGCACGCCCTTTCCGCGCCGCTTCCAGGCCGTGTCCGCGATCCGGCGGCCGAGGGCGACCGCGACGGGCTCGGGCAGCTTTTTGACGGCGCTCCAGCCCAGCCCGTACAACCCGTCGGTCAACCGGTCCTTGACCCCGCTCATGACGTCGCCTCACTCCCCCTGGCCGAGGCCGCGTCGGCCTCGGCGGACTCCCGCCGCACCGTCACCACGCGCTGTCCCAGCGTGACCGCGCTTCCGATCGCGACGATCCACAGCGCGATCGGCAGCAGGATCTGGATGCCGGGTACACCGAACCCGTGCAGACCCGCGAGGCCCGCCGCGACCAGTGAGACCACCAGCCGCTCGGCGCGCTCGACCAGCCCGTTCACGGCCACCGGCAGCCCGATCGATTCGCCGCGCGCCTTGGTGTACGACACGACCTGACCGCTGGCGAGACAGAAGATGGCCACGGCACACAACACATTGTCGTCGCCCTTGCCCGCGTACCACAGGGCGAATCCGCCGAAGATCGCACCGTCCGCGACCCGGTCGAGGGTTGAGTCCAGGAATGCTCCCCAGCGGCTGGAGATCCCGGCCTGCCGGGCCATGTTGCCGTCGACGAGGTCGGAGAACACGAACAGCGTGATGACGATCGTGCCCCAGAAGAACTCCCCACGCGGGAAGAAGACCAGCGCGCCCGCGACGACGCCGGCCGTTCCGATCAGGGTGACGGCGTCGGGGCTCACCCCCCGCCGTAGCAGAAACGCGGCGAACGGCGTGAGAACACGCGTGAAGAACGCACGCGCGTACTTGTTCAGCATGGCCTTCCCGAGGGGTCGGTGGGCCGCGCGGCCCCTACGGCCACCGGCTGGCCCATCGTAGCCAGCGCGGCCCGACCGCCCGTGCCGGGCTACCCGGGCACCCGCCGTGGCGTCCGGCGCTGTCCGACGTATGGACGCAACCTGAAGGGAGTGGAAAGCTCGAAAGACGACCGCGGGCACCCCAGGAGCTGCCCAGGAAGGGCCGCTCCCCGCGCCCGCGCCCCCCACCTCCACCGTGCACCCCGTGCACCGGCGATCAGGAGGAAGAATCATGGGCGACAAGGCGAACACACACCCCGGAGCCGCCGGCAGGGCTCTTACGGCCGACCAGCCCTCATCGGTACGGAATGTGGTGCTGGTCGGCCACAGCGGATCCGGCAAGACGACCCTGGTCGAGGCACTCGCGCTGACCGCCGGAGCGGTCAACCGGGCGGGCCGGGTCGAGGACGGCGGGACGATCTCCGACTACGACGAGATCGAACACCGTCAGCAACGCTCCGTACAGCTCTCCCTGGTCCCCCTCGAATGGGGCGGCTGCAAGATCAACCTGCTGGACACCCCCGGGTACGCCGACTTCGTCGGCGAGCTCCGGGCGGGCCTGCGCGCCGCGGACGCGGCACTCTTCGTCGTGTCGGCCGCGCAGGAGGCCGACGCCATCGCGGGCTCCTGCCGCGCGGTCTGGGAGGAGTGCGCGGCGGTCGGCATGCCCCGCGCGATCGTCGTCACGCACCTGGACACGGCCCGTGTCGACTTCGACGAGCTCACCCGGGTGCTGTCCCGGATCTTCGGCGGTGACGACCCGGACGCCGTGCTGCCGCTCTATGTGCCGGTGCTGGGCGCCCAGACACCGGACGGGCACGCCCCGGCCACCGGACTGGTCGGGCTGCTCACCCAGAAGATCTTCGACTACGCCTCCGGCGAGCGGAAGGAGAACCCGCCGGACGAGGCCCAGGTGCCGCTCATCGAGGAGGCCCGCGGCCGGCTCATCGAGGGAATCATCGCCGAGAGCGAGGACGAGTCCCTCATGGACCGCTATCTCGGTGGCGAGGACATCGATCTGAAGACGCTGATCGACGACTTGGAGAAGGCCGTCGCCCGGGGTACCTTCCACCCCGTCCTGGCGGCGGCGCCCGCGGCCCACGGCGGCAAACAGGGGCTCGGCACGGTCGAACTGCTGGAGCTCATCACCCGCGGCTTCCCCACCCCGCTGGAGCGCGAGGCACCGGCGGTCACCACCCCGGACGGGCGGCCGCGCCCGCAGATCGGTTGCGACCCGGACGGTCCGCTGGTCGCCGAGGTCGTCAAGACGGCCTCCGACCCCTATGTGGGCCGGATCTCGCTCGTACGGGTCTTCTCCGGCACCCTGCGGCCCGACGAGACGGTCCACGTCTCCGGTCACGGGCTCGCCGACCGGGGCCATGAGGACCACGACGTGGACGAGCGGATCGGCGCGCTGTCCGCGCCGTTCGGCAAACAGCAGCGGCAGCTGAACCACTGCATCGCCGGCGACATCGCCTGCGTCGCCAAACTGGCCCGCGCGGAGACCGGCGACACCCTGTCCCGCAAGGACGATCCGCTGCTCATGGAGCCGTGGACCATGCCCGACCCGCTGCTGCCGCTCGCCATCGAGGCGCACAGCAAGGCGGACGAGGACAAGCTGTCGCAGGGGCTGGCCCGGCTGGTCGCCGAGGACCCCACCATGCGCCTGGAACAGAACCAGGACACCCACCAGGTCGTCCTGTGGTGCCTCGGCGAGGCGCACAAGGACGTGGCGCTGGAGCGGCTCCGCAACCGCTACGGCGTCCAGGTCGACGTCGTCCCGCACAAGGTGTCCCTGCGGGAGACCTTCGCCGACAAGTCGGCCGGGCGAGGACGCCATGTGAAGCAGTCCGGCGGGCACGGCCAGTACGCCATCTGCGAGATCGAGGTGGAACCGCTGCCGCCCGGCTCCGGCATCGAGTTCGTCGACAAGGTGGTCGGCGGCGCCGTGCCGCGCCAGTTCATCCCTTCCGTGGAGAAGGGCGTACGGGCGCAGGCCGCCCGGGGTGTCGCGGCCGGCTACCCCCTCGTCGACGTCCGGGTCACCCTCCTCGACGGCAAGGCGCACTCGGTGGACTCCTCGGACGCCGCCTTCCAGACCGCGGGCGCGCTCGCGCTGCGCGAGGCCGCCGCGGACTCCCGCATCAACCTCCTGGAACCGGTCGCCGAGGTGCAGGTCCTCGTCCCGGACGAGTACGTCGGTCCGGTGATGAGCGATCTGTCCGGACGGCGCGGCCGCGTCGTCGGCACCGAACAGGCGGGCCCGGGACGGACCCTCGTTCGGGCCGACGTCCCGGAGATCGAGATCGGCCGGTACGCCGTCGACCTGCGGTCCATCTCCCACGGCACCGGTCGGTTCGACCGCTCCTACGCACGCCACGAGGCGATGCCGCCGCAGGTCGCGGAGAAGGTCCGCGAACGAACGGCGAGCTGAACCGGTTTGACCCCGCCGCCCGTCCAACTGGCCCCGGACGGGCGGCATTCAGCCGTCTCCTGACGAGCGCCGGGGTCCCCCGATACGCTGTAGTGCCCAGCTCAGCAGGTGTGCGGAGCTCGGTGGTTGGGAACAGCCGCAGTGCGGGGCGATGCGGTGGCGTTACACGCGGCGATGGGGGCGGCAGTGGCAATGGACAGTTTCGGTCCCGGGGCTCAGGTTCCGCTCCAGGGCTCGGCGGGGCAGACGGTGGCGACGCACGCGCTGGCGTCCGCGGCGTACCGCGACAGCCCGGTCGAGGACATCCTCAAGGCCAACAACGAGTGGCACGAGTCGACCGTCACCAAGGGCAAGCTGCACAAGCTCTTCCAGCCGAACCTGGGTGAGGCCTTCTCGCGCGCCGTCCAGGTGCGGATGCTCGGCGGGGCCCGCAAGCCGCTCATCCAGTCGTTCGGCACCGAGCCGCAGCCGGTGGTCGAGCACTGCCTGGCCGCCAGCCGCATCCGCAAGGAGCGCGACAAGCTGCTCACCCTGATCACGGTGTTCTTCGGCGTGGTGTTCCTGCCGGGGCTGCTGCTCTGGCTCGCGGTGTTCCAGCTGCGCCGCACCCTCGCGGCCGGTGCCGCCGACAGGAAGGCCGGGGCGATGGGCACCGGGCTGCTCATCGGGGTCGGCATCCTGGCCGCGCTGTTCCTGCTCCGGTTGCCGTTCACGGGCCTGCTGGCGCTCTATCTCAGGGGCATGATCATCGCTCCGGTGGTGGGCTGGTTCCTGGCCAAGCGGATCTGCGAGCGGACCGCCAAGGATCTGCGGGCTCGCTGGGACGGGCTGCTCAGCGGCGGCGGTGTCGGCCCCAAGGTGCCGGAGGCGGTTCCGCACGACCCCAACGAGACGGCGGCGGAGGAGCTGCGCCAGTCGCTGGAGAAGCTCACGGCCGAGCAGCGTTCCAACCTCGTCTTCTACGCCGGTCCCAAGGGGATACTCGGCATGGGCACCCGCTGGGGCAGCTGGCACCTCGCCGAGGAACTCGTTCCGCAGGCCGGCAAGGAGATCCACACCTTCCGGACGTGGGACGTCATCCGGCCGATCCACGACCAGCTGAAGCTGCTGGAGCGCGGCTCGCTGAAGACCGGCTTCCCGACGCCGTCGGTGAACCACTGGATCGTGGCCCCGATCGGCGAGGGCGCCAAGGAAGTGGCCCGCCCGGAGGGCGAGGACGTCGTGGCGTTCCAGGTGAAGCCGCACGAGATACAGCGCGTCTGCAACGAGAACCAGTTCGACAAGGGCAACCGCCACTATCTGGGCGTGCAGTTCGTCCTGTGGGACGGCCAGCTGGTGCTCACCATGATGGTCACCGTCACGGCACTGCTGCACACCCTCCGTATCGAGGTGACCGGGCATGCGCTCGGGCCGGTCCACGGTCTGTTCACCACCAAGTCGGAGCCCAAGGTGAAGGTGGTGTCGAAGTCCATCCGGTTCTGGGAGACCAAGGAGATCCCGCAGCCGCTGGTCGAGAACGACGAGGTGGTGCGGCTGGCCGTCCGCGCGCCGCTGACCTGGTTCCCGCCGGTCCTCGACTTCCTCGGTGGCAAGCTGGTGCTGCCCGAGCCGTTCGGTCTGCGACACGCCTGGGCCGGAAAGCCCTGGGCGCACCGTTTCATGGCCGACGACGCGATCCGCGCGGCGACGCCCGTGCTGCGGGCGGTGCACGCCGCGACGATCAAGATGCTCGACGAGCACGGCGTGGACACCGAGCGCTTCACCAACCGCTCGATGGTGCTGAGCGGTCTGGTGCAGGACCCGATGCCCAAGAAGGCCGACGTCTACGACGCGTGACCGGCTGCCGTCAGGCCATCGGGCCGTTGTTCACGACGCATGACCGGCGAGCTCAGGCCGTCGGCCACGCGTCGGCGAGCATCGCCCGGGTGTCGCCGAGAAGTTGCGGCAGCACTTTGGTGTTGCCGATGACGGGCATGAAGTTGGTGTCGCCGCCCCAGCGGGGCACGATGTGCTGGTGCAGGTGGGCGGCGATGCCGGCGCCCGCCGCCGAGCCCTGGTTCAGTCCGATGTTGAAGCCGTGCGCGCCGGAGGCCGCCCGCAGCGCGGTCATGGCCTGCTTGGTGAGCAGCGCGAGCTCGGCGGTCTCGGCGTCGTCGAGCTCCGTGTAGTCGGCGACGTGCCGGAACGGGACGATCATCAGATGCCCGCCGTTGTACGGGTAGAGGTTGAGCACGGCGTACACCTTCGTGCCCCGGGCGACGACCAGGCCGTCCTCGTCGGACTTCGACGGGATCGTGCAGAACGGACAGCCGTCCTCGGCCCCCGGGCCGGTGGGCTTGTTCTCCCCCTGGATGTAGGCCATCCGGTGGGGCGTCCACAGGCGCTGGAACGCGTCAGGCGTCCCGACTCCGATCTGCTGTTCCGGCTCAGTCGTCATGCGGGCCAGCATATTCGCTGATGGTGACGGGAGATGCGGCGAGGGGCGGACCCTTGCGGGACCGCCCCTCGCACCGTGGCCGGATCAGACCTGCACGCGCCGCTCGACGACGTCCGCCAGCTTCGCCAGCGCCTCGTCGCGCGGGATGCCGTTCTCCTGCGAGCCGTCGCGGTAGCGGAAGGACACCGTGCCGGCGTTCATGTCGTCGTCACCGACGATGATCATGAACGGCACCTTGAGCTTCTGCTGGTTGCGGATCTTCTTCTGCATCCGGTCCGAGGAGGCGTCCACCTCGACCCGCAGGCCCTTCTTCTTCGCCTCGGCGGCGAACTCCTGCAGGTACGGCACGTGGGCGTCGCCGATGGGGATGCCGACCGCCTGCACGGGGGCCAGCCACGGCGGCATGGCGCCCGCGTAGTGCTCCAGCAGCACCGCGAAGAACCGCTCGATGGAGCCGAACAGCGCACGGTGGATCATGACCGGGCGCCGGCGCGAGCCGTCGGGCGCGGTGTACTCGAGGTTGAACCGCTCCGGCAGGTTGAAGTCGAGCTGGACGGTCGACATCTGCCAGGTGCGGCCGATGGCGTCCTTCGCCTGGACGGAGATCTTCGGGCCGTAGAAGGCGGCACCACCGGGGTCGGGAGTCAGGGGCAGGCCCTGCTTCTCGGCCACCTGCCGCAGGGTCTCGGTGGCCTCCTCCCAGATCTCGTCGGAGCCGACGAACTTCTCCGGGTCCTTGGTGGACAGCTCCAGGTAGAAGTCGGTCAGACCGTAGTCGCGCAGCAGGTTCAGGACGAAGGTGAGCGTCTTGTCGAGCTCCTCCGCCATCTGCTCCTTGGTGCAGTAGATGTGCGCGTCGTCCTGGGTGAAGCCGCGGGCGCGGGTCAGGCCGTGCACGACGCCGGACTTCTCGTACCGGTACACCGTTCCGAACTCGAACAGGCGCAGCGGCAGCTCGCGGTAGGACCGGCCGCGCGCGTCGAAGATCAGGTTGTGCATCGGGCAGTTCATGGGCTTGAGGTAGTAGTCCACGCCCTCGTCGAGCTGCATGGGCGGGTACATGCCCTCGGCGTACCAGTCCAGGTGGCCGGACTTCTCGAAGAGCTTGCCCTTGGTGGCGTGCGGCGAGTAGACGAACTCGTAGCCCTCCTCCTCGTGCCGCCGGCGCGAGTAGTCCTCCATGACCCGGCGGATGATGCCGCCCTTGGGGTGGAAGACGGCGAGGCCGGAACCGATCTCGTCCGGGACGGAGAAGAGGTCGAGCTCGGCGCCGAGCTTGCGGTGGTCGCGCTTCTCGGCCTCGGCGAGGAAGTCCAGGTGCGCCTTGAGCTCGTCCTTGGACGGCCACGCGGTGCCGTAGATGCGCTGGAGCATCGGGTTCTTCTCGCTGCCGCGCCAGTACGCCGCGGCGTTGCGCATCAGCTTGAACGCCGGGATGTTCCGGGTGGTGGGCAGGTGCGGACCGCGGCAGAGGTCCTTCCAGCACAGCTCGCCGGTCTTGGCGTCGAGGTTGTCGTAGATGGTCAGCTCGCCGCCGCCGACCTCGACGTCCGCGCCGTCGTCGCTGGAGGCCGAGCCCTTGATGCCGATGAGCTCCAGCTTGTACGGCTCGCCGGCCAGCTCCTCCCGGGCGGCCTCGTCGGTGACGACGCGGCGCGAGAAGCGCTGGCCGCGCTTCTGGATCTCCTGCATCTTCTTCTCGATGGCCTTGAGGTCATCGGGGGTGAAGGGGCGCTCGACGTCGAAGTCGTAGTAGAAGCCGTCCCTGACCGGCGGGCCGATGCCCAGCTTGGCCTCGGGGAACAGCTCCTGCACGGCCTGGGCCATGACGTGCGCGGTGGAGTGGCGCAGGATGTTCAGGCCGTCCTCGGAGGAGATCTCGACGGGCTCGACGGTCTCGCCGTCCTTGATCTCGTACGCGAGGTCCTTGAGCTCGCCCGCGACCCGGGCGGCCACGACGGTGCGCTCGCCGTGGAAGAGGTCGGCGGCCGTAGTGCCCGTCGTCACCACGCGCTCTTCCCGCTCGGAATCGCGTTGGATGATCACACGGACGTCTGACACCGGTCTCTCCTGCCTGAAGGGGATGCGCCGCGTTCGGTACGCGCGCAGTACCGAATGGTACCGACCGGCCGCCCCCGGTCGCGAAACGGTTTCCCCGCCCGCCGCTCAGTCGCCGAGGCCGCCGGTCTCCCCGAAGAAGCCCAGGTTCTCGTGGAGGGACTTCATCAGCCGGTCCCGCTCGGCCTCGTCGACCAGGACGGGTGTCAGGCCGGAGGCGTCGGTCAGCCGCCGGAAGCCGCCCCGGCTCTCCAGCCGGCCCACGACCCGGACCGGCAGGCCGAGCAGATGGGCGTGGCCCGCCGTGCGGTAGTCGTCCTCGCCGAGCGTCACCCGGACGTGCGGCACCTCGGCCCCGGCCAGGACGCGCAGCCGTACGGTCCCCTCGCCGCCCGTGCCGGACCTGCGCATCCGTACGACGGCGCCGGTGATGCGGACGGGTACGGACGGCTCGTCCCTGAGGTAGCGGGCGCCCGCCTCGCGCAGGGCGGGCAGGTCGCCCGGGGAGAACTCGACGGGTTCGGGGCGGGCGGCGCAGCCTTCGGGGACACCGGCGGCGGGGGACCATTCGAGGGCGATCCTGGCTCCTTCCGCGCCGCGGACCAGGGCGACGAGCGCCTCGGTCAGCTCCCGGCTGACGCCGGCGGCGACGGCCGCGTCGAAGGCCTCGGTGCGGCCGGTGGCGCGGGCGTAGTCGACGGCCTCCCGGGCGGCGTACAACGCGTGGTAGAGCCGGACGGTGACGGCCCGGCCGGGCTCGACGGGGACGAAGGCCGTGAGTCCGCGTTCACCGGCGTGGGTGCCTACGAGGACGCCTTCGAGGGAGGCCTGGGCCTGCCGGCGGTGGCGGGCGCCGTGGTAGCCGGCGCGGGCCCGGGCGGCGAGCGCCCCGGCGAGGAGGATCTGCCGGGCGGCGGAGCGCAGCTGGTCCTGGACGGTCCAGGGGACGTTGCCCGAGGGTCCGGGGGGCACGTCGCGCCACCAGCGGATCTCGTCGCTGGGGACGGTGAGGCCGACGAGGACCTCGCGTGCGGAGGGCGCCGGGCAGCGGGCGAGGGCCGTGAGCGCCTCCCCGAGCAGGTCCTCGCAGTCGGGGAAGGCGCGGCTCTCGGGAACGAGGAGGCTGATGGCGGGCGTGCCGGGGCCGGGGGGTGTCCAGCGGCTGTACCGTCCGGCGGCGCCGCCGCGGCGGCGCCAGCCGTGCCGGCCGAGGAGCGCGCCCAGCACGACGGGGTCGACGTGGGCGGGGTCGGGGACGGCGGCCGTGGCTCCGAAGGGCGGGGCGCCGACCGGCGGGTGGGGCCGGACGGGCTCGTCGAAGGGGCGGTGCATCAGGGTCTCCCTCCCACCCCGACCCGGGTCATGATCTCGCAGAGTGCCCGGTCGTCGAAGATCCGTGTGGTCGGTATGCGCACGGTGGTGCGGCGCCGGCCGGTGACCGGGTGGCCCGCGAGGTTGGTCCAGTAGCAGCAGTGCCGCAGATCGAGGCGGTCGTGGCCGGCGCGCAGCCAGTCGTCCTGGGATCTGGGCACGAGCATCACGACCAGGATCTTGTGCACGGACACCGGGGTGCGGGCCAGCTTCACCAGGTGGTCGTTGTCGAGGGTGAAGGAGAACGCGGGCCCCGGCGGGTGCGGCGGGATCTGGTACGTGCACTTGAGCTGCACCTTGATGGTGACTTCGTCGTCGACGGTGTGTCCTGGGGCGCTGTGGCTGACGTGCCAGTCGATGCCGTTGTCCGGGAACGGCTGGGAGAGCGAGCAGCCCGCGGCGGCCGCGACGGCGTGGAGGTAGCCCACCTGGAGGGTCTCCATGCAGGCGGTGGTGGCGAGTGCGCCGCGCTGCGGTGCGACCCGCTGGGGCAGCACCCCTCCTCCGCGGCCGTCGGCGCGGGGGGTGCTCCCAGGTTCGGGCTGCGCGAGCGCCATGGCTCTTGGTGCCTTCCGGGAGGGAGGTGCGATCGGTTTCCCCGCGACGGAGCGTCATCTTCTGTGTCCGTCATCTGTGTTGTCACCGGGTTGCGTACGGTGCAAACAGCCCGGGTATCACCGATTCGGGCAGGGGATGACGCCATCTGCCCGACCGGCGCGAGGAGTTCGGGCAATGACGCTCTGGTACGAAGGGCCCCTGGCCGCATTCGACACGGAAACCACCGGAGTTGACGTCGAGGAGGACCGGATCGTCTCGGCCGCCGTCGTCGTCCAGGACGCCGCGGGCGGCCGTGCCCGTGTCACTCGCTGGCTGGTGAATCCGGGCATACCGGTACCTCCGGCCGCCACCGAGGTGCACGGTCTGACGGACGATCACCTCCGGCGCAACGGGCGCTGGCCCTCGCCGGTGATGGAGGAGATAGGGCGGGCGCTGGCCGAACAGTGCGCGGCGGGCCGTCCGCTGGTGGTGATGAACGCGCCGTTCGATCTGACGCTGCTCGACCGTGAGCTGCGCCGTCACCGCGCCTCGTCGCTCTCCCGCTATCTGCAGAACGCGTCTCTGTGCGTGCTGGATCCGAGGGTGCTGGACAAGCATCTGGACCGGTACCGCAAGGGGCGGCGGACGCTGACCGATCTGTGCGCGCAGTACGGCGTGGTGCTGGACGGCGCGCACGACGCGGCGGCCGACGCCACGGCGGCGATGGAGGTCGTGCGTGCGGTGGGGCGGCGGTTCGCGGCCCGGATGCAGCAGCTGTCCCCGGCGGAGCTGCACACGCTGCAGGCGGTGTGGCACGCGGCGCAGGCGCGTGGGCTGCAGGCGTGGTTCGCGCGCAACGGTTCGGAGGAAGAGGTCGATCCGGCGTGGCCGCTGCGGCCGGAGCTGCCGGCCGCCGCCGCGTGACCGACGCAAGAAGGCCGGTCCGTGGACGCACGGACCGGCCTTTCCCGGTGGGCGATACTGGGTTCGAACCAGTGACCTCTTCGGTGTGAACGAAGCGCTCTCCCACTGAGCTAATCGCCCGGGAACGCACTGAACCATACAGGTCCCCCGGGGCTTCCTTCAAACCGCGCGGAGCAGGGCCGCGAGGCCGCGGCGCCCGGACCGCATCATCAGCCTGTGGTTGGCGGCGAACAGGGGCCTGCAGGGGACGGCGAGGTACCGCAGGAGGGGCCGTTGGACGTCGACCTCCTGTTCGTAGAGCGCCCGGCTGCCACCGGCACCGTGCGCGCTGACGGTCCAGCGCGCCCAGCCCTCGACGTCACCCGAGAGCGCCGACTCCAGGACGCGCGCGGCGGGGTCGCGGCGCCGCTCGGTGACGGTAAGGACGAGGTCGAAGGGGAGGAAGGACCGGATGCGAGCGGTTCCGGTGCGGTCGTCGCGCCGGGCCGCCTCGCGCACCTGGGGCCACCAGCGGGGGTAGTCGTCGGGGCGCTCCAGCACCGCGTACACGGCGTCCGGCGGGGCGGGCAGACACCAGACGCTCCGGAATCGGTAGTGGCTCCAGTCCATGCGGCCAGTGTGTCCGCGGGGGCCGTACTCACGCCGTATCTGAGTATCCGCGCCCATGGCCGGGCGGTGTGACCGGGCTCCACACTCCCCCCATGAAGAATGTGCCACCACCGCAGCCGTCGCCGCCGCAGCCCGCCCATGAGCTGGTGCTGATCGACCGGGAGCTCGCCCAGCTCGACGCACGACGTTCGCAGTTGCTGGCGCGCCGGGCGTGGCTGCTGGGTGTGCTGCACGCGGCCGCCGGGCCGGCGGCCGCGGGAGCGGGCGGGCCGCTCCCGCCACGGACCCCGGAAACGACTCCGCGCAGTGCCCAGAATGTGCTGCTCACGCTGGGCGGGGTCCTGCTGACGGTCGCGGCGGTCGCCTTCACGCTGGTCAGCTGGGGCCGGATGGGTATTGGCGGCCGGGCCGCGGTGCTGGCCGTGGTGACAGCCGCGGCGCTCGCGGCGCCGGTCGCGCTGCTGCGCCGCACGCTGGCGTCGACGGCGGAGTCCGTGGCGGCGCTGGCACTGGTGCTGACGGTGCTGGACGCGTACGCGCTGCACCGGGTGGCGCTGCCGGGCGCGGACGGGCTGGGGTACGCGGCGGTCGCGTCGGGTGTCCTGGCGGTGCTGTGGGCGGCGTACGGGACGGGTGTGAAGGGCTTGCGGACTCCCGTGCCGGTCGCGGTGGTGGCCGCGCAACTGCCGTTGCCGCTCGCGGCGCTGGCCTCGGACGCGGGGGCGACGGCGCTCGGGTGGGCGGCGTGGGCGACGGCGGGCCTGGACGTGGCGGTCGCGCTGTGGGCGCGGCCGGTGGCGGTACGGGTGGTCGCGACGGTCTCGGCGTGCGTGGCGGGGAGCTGGGCGGCACTGACGGGCGGGTGGCTGTCGGTGGCCGGGGGCGGCGCTGCGCCGGCGGCGCTGCTGCTGGCCGTGGCGGGGCTCGGGCTGTTCGCGGCGTGGCGTGCGCCGGCCGCGGTGGGGGCGGTGGCGTGCGCGTCCGGGGCGGGTCTGGCGGCCGTGGCCGGTGCGGGCGGGCTGCTGCGGGAGGTGCTGCCGGGCACGTGGGCGGTGCCGGGTTACCTGTGGTGCGCGGTGGCTCTGGTGGCGGCGGTCCGGGCCGGGACGCCGCGCGGGGTGCGGCTCGGCCTGTGGAGCGCGTCCGCGGTCGTGCAGTCGGTGGTGGTGCTGTGGGCGGCGGCGCCGGCCGTGACGGCGCTGACGGAGCCCGCGACGGCCCTGACGGCCGTCTGGCCGGACGTCCCGTCCAGTGCGCCCGGGGCTCCCTGGACGACTCCGGCGGTTCTGCTGACGGTGGCCGCGGTCCTGGCGCTCCTTCCCCGGGCGGACGCCCGGTGCGGGGCGCTGGCGCTGGTGTGGGCGGCGACGGCGGTCGTGCCGGCGGCGCTGCACCTGCCGTACGCGCCGGCGCTCGCCGCGCAGCTGGTGATCGCCGCGGCCCTCGCGGCCCTGGCGGTGCGCCCCTCGGTCCTGACGACCCGGCTGCCGGACCCGTCGGCGGCGGGCGCGCCCCTCGGGGGCGTCGCTCTCGGCTGCGCGCTGGCCTCGGCGCTGAGTGCCGTGGCGCTGTCCCTGGCCACCGAGGCGGCCACGCTCACGGCGACGGGGCTGCTCACCGTGCTCCTCGCCGGTGCGGCGGTGGGGGCCGGGCCCTCGGCCGGGCGGGCGCCGCGGGCGGTGCTCGCCTGTGCGGCGGTGGTCGCGGCGGCCGGGTTCATCGGTGCGGCGGCCGCGTCCGCGGGGCTTCCGGCACACCGGGCCGCCCTGGTCCTGCTGATGGTGCCGGCGGGGACCGCCGTGCTCGGCACCCGGCTGGGGCGTCATGCGGTGGCGCTGCCGGTGGAGCTGACGGGCGCGGGCGCCGCGATCCCCGCGGTCGCCCTGGCGGCCTCCCGGCCGGCCGTCCTGGCGCTGGTGCTGGCGCTCGGCGGCGTCGTGGCGGCCGCGACGGCCATGCGTCCGGAGCGGGGGCGCGCGGCGGGGTGGACCGCTGCCGTGCTGTTCGTGGCGGCGACGTGGGTGCGGCTGGCGGTGTGGGACGTGACGGCGCCGGAGGCGTACACGCTGCCGGCGACCGTGCCGGCGCTCGTGGTGGGTGCGCTGCGCAGGCGCCGCGACGCGGGGGCGTCGTCCTGGACGGCGTACGGTCCCGGGCTGGCGGCGACGCTCGTGCCGAGTCTGGTGGCTGCCTGGCTGGACCCGGACTGGCCGCGGCCGCTGCTGCTGGGCGTCGCCGCGCTGGTGGTCACCCTGGCCGGTGCCCGCTTCCGGCTGCGGACACCGCTGGTGCTGGGCGGTGCGGTGCTGGCGCTGGTGGGGCTGCACGAGCTCGCGCCGTACGTCGTCCAGCTGGCCGGTGCGCTGCCGCGCTGGCTGCCGCCGGCGCTGGCGGGGATGCTGCTGCTGGCGGTGGGCGCGACGTACGAGCAGCGGCTGCGGGAGGCACGGCGCCTACGGGACGCTCTGGGCAGGATGCGCTGAGCCCCCGGCCCGGACATGCCGGAGGCCCCGGAGACTGTCGCGGTCTCCGGGGCCTCCGGTCCGGGTGGTGGGCGATACTGGGTTCGAACCAGTGACCTCTTCGGTGTGAACGAAGCGCTCTCCCACTGAGCTAATCGCCCGGGCGCACCGCAAACATTACCCCATGTCAGCGGGGCCCCTGACCATCCCCGGTCAGCCCCAGACGTCCCACGGCATCGCGAGGCCGTACTTCCACAGATAGATCCCGAGCAGTGCGCACGTGATCACCAGTCCGACGGTGGTCAGGATGATGTTGCGCTTGCGGACCTTGGGGTCGAGCGCGCGCTGCGCCGCGTCGGCGACCCACTTCTTGGTGCGGCGCAGGACCAGCTGGGCCCAGACGAACTCGGTGGCCCAGATCGCCATACCGGCGAAGATCACCACCCAGCCCGGCCCGGGCAGCACGAGCATGCTGACGCCTGCCCCGACCACGGCGAGGCCGACGATGAAGACACCGACCTGCCAGCTCAGGTGCAGCGAGCGCCGCGCCTTGATGAATTCGGGCGCCCGGGAGCCGAGCGGCGGATCCACCGCCGGTTCCACCACCGCGCCGTCCGTCACGTCCCCCGTCGCGGGGGCCGGGGCCGCCGATTGGACGACCTTCCCCCGCTCGTCACTCTCCGCATTCATAGGGCCCAACCTACCCGACTCGGCGACGTCACCGGAATGGGCGTATAACCACCAGTTACACACCGCCATACGAGGTACCTCAACAATCACAAAACAGACAGAGGGGTTTACAACGGCACCGTAGGTGGCATGTCGATTTCGCCGACGTGCGAATCCCCGAGCGCACACTGAGCGAAAGGCCCTGGCGCTTATGAACACCACGGTCAGCTGCGAGCTGCACCTGCGCCTCGTTGTATCGAGCGAGTCCTCACTGCCTGTACCGGCGGGCCTGCGGTATGACACGGCCGATCCCTATGCCGTGCACGCCACCTTCCACACCGGAGCCGAAGAGACGGTCGAGTGGGTATTCGCCCGCGACCTCCTCGCCGAAGGGCTCCACCGGCCCACCGGCACCGGCGACGTCCGAGTCTGGCCGTCCCGCAGCCACGGTCAGGGCGTCGTCTGCATCGCACTGAGCTCGCCGGAAGGCGAAGCCCTGCTCGAAGCCCCCGCGCGGGCCCTGGAGTCGTTCCTGAAGAGGACCGACGCCGCGGTGCCACCCGGCACCGAGCACCGTCACTTCGATCTCGACACAGAGCTCTCGCACATCCTGGCCGAAAGCTGAGCCAGGCCGAGAGCCGCACGGCGCCGTCCGACTCGGGGCGACGGCGCCGCGCGGACAACCTCATACGGCCGCCGACCGGCGGACATCCGGTGCCGTCACCGCGAATCCATCGCGGTGACGGCACCGCCGTGTTCCGGCCCTGCCCCGGAGCCGCCGGAGCCCTGCACGGGAGAGCCGCTAGAGTCAGCGCAATTCTGCGGGCACCGGCCCGCAGCAGGCCAGGGAGCGAAGCGTGCTGATCCCACACGACACAAGGATCGCCCTCGACACCGTCGTCGATCTGATGAACACCGCGGCCGAGAGCGGCCGGGACGACGAACTCGGGGACGTCGCGTCGCTGTACACGTTCGTACGGAGCCACAACGTCAGCGACGTCGGCGACCTCGGCATCCGCGATCTCGAAGCCGTCCAGGACGTACGGAAACGGTTCGCCGAGGTGTTCGCGGCGCCCGACGCCCGGTCCGCCGCCGAGCTGATCAACCAGCTGGTCGCCGCCGCGGGCACCACGCCCCAGCTGACCGACCACGACGGCTACGACTGGCACGTGCACTACTTCGCGCCGGGCGCGTCGGTCGCCGACCACCTCGCCGCCGACTGCGGCATGGCGCTGGCGTTCATCGTCGTGGCCGGCGAGCAGGAGCGGCTGCGCCGCTGCGAGGCCCCGGACTGCGGCCGCGCCTTCGTCGACCTGTCACGCAATCGCTCCCGTCGCTACTGCGACAGCCGTACCTGCGGTAACCGCCTGCACGTGGCCGCGTACCGGGCGCGCCGCAAGGAGGCGGCCACCGGCTGACCGGGCGGCCGCCGCGCCGGCGTCACAGGACGAAGAGATCGTGCACGGCGGCCATCAGGAGCAACAGGCCGACGACGGAGAGAAAGATCATCAGCGGTGGCTGGGACAGCGCGAACAAGCAGCCGCGCGGCTCTCCGGAAGGATCGGTGGGGGCGGGCGCACTGTCCCGCGTGGTGTCGAGCATCTCGGGGTGATGATGACGCAGCGCGCACCCCGCCGATCACCCAATAGGCCTTTCTTCAGCCGCAGTTCACCCCATCCCGTGCCCCCGGGCGCCACTCGTCCCAGGATGCGAGACGCCCGCGGACCCGAAAGCCGTACCGCGGGTGGCCCGGACTCCGCGCTTCCGCTCAGATGCCGTGCTTCTTGAGGATGGCCTCGATGTCGCTAAGGTCGTCGGCGGGCGCGGCGGCCCGCGGCCCGGTGGCCGGCCGGCCGGCGGACGACCCGGCACCGGACCCGAGCGAGGGCGCCGAAGCGCCGGGGGCGACCGCCCCCGGTCGCCCGGCCCCGGCGGCCCCGCGCTCCTTGCGGGCGCCGCCCCTGCGCCGTTCGACGGCGCGTGTGGTCATGAGGAGCAGCCACGCCACTCCCAGCACACCGAATCCCGCCCATGCCGTCGGGCTGAACGCCGTACGGGCCAGCCACTCGACGGCACCGGTCATCACCAGCCCGAGCGGCACGAGCGAGTAGGCCGCGATCCGGGCGGCGGCCAGGAAGCGCTTGCGGTACGCCGTCACGGCGGCGATCCCGAGCCCGGCCACGGAGACGGCGGAGCAAATGGTCTCGGCAAGCATCCCGTCCTCCAGGCGTGGGGCGATACGTCCCTTCCATCCTGCACCGGACCGCGGTGCGGCGGCCACGGTCGGGGGCGACCTCAGGGAGATCTCCGGGGCGGTCTCCTCCCCAGGTCGGGTTCCGTTTCCCTCCGCGACCCCGGTCCGGTTGGGGCGGCGGCGGCCCTCCTGAAAGACTGCTCCCATGAGCGACTCCACCACCGACCGCGCCTCCGAGCCCGCCCCCTCCCCCGTCGTCCTGGACGTCTGGTGCGAGCTCCAGTGCCCCGACTGCCACACCGCCCTGGACGACCTGCGCGCCCTGCGCGAGCGCTACGGGGACGCGCTGGAGGTGCGGCTGCGCCACTTCCCGCTGGAGAAGCACAAGCACGCCTACGCCGCCGCGCAGGCGGCCGAGGAGGCCGTGGCGCAGGGCAAGGGCTGGCCGTACGCGGAAGCGGTGCTCGCCAGGCACGAGGAGCTGGCCTCCCGCGGTGAGCCGCTGCTGCTGGACGTGGCGCGGGAACTGGGCCTGGACGCCGAGGAGTTCGACACCGCCCTCATCGACGGACGGCATCTGCTGATCGTCGACGCCGACCAGGCCGAGGGCAAGGCGATCGGTGTGACCGGCACCCCGACGTACATCATCGGCGGACAGCGGCTGGACGGCGGCAAGATCCAGGAGGGGCTGCGCGAGCGCGTCGAGGAGATCGCCGACCGGCTGCTGGCCGAGGCCCGGGCGTAGTCGCGGTCGCTTCTCCGGCCCTGCGCCTGCTCCCGCCCTGCGCCCCGGCCCTTCCCCGGCCGTCGGCCCCCGCCCCGAGCCCGCGGCGTCGGCCCAGGGCGTGTTTCGAAGGTCCCGTCCGGCCTCCGCGCGGACGACGCTACTTTCGAAACACGCCCTAGAGGAGCGGCTTGAAGCTGTTGATGTGGGTGGTCCGGTAGCCGAGCGACTCGTAGAGGCGCAGCGCGGGGGTGTTGCCGGTGAAGACATGCAGCGCCAGCAGCGTCTCGCCGGAGTCCAGGGCGAGCCGTTCGGCGAGGTGCATCAGTGCCCGGCCGTAACCCTTGCCGCGCTGTCCGGCCGCGACCTCCACGTCGTAGACGTAGGCGACCGGGTCGCCGGAGGCCAGGACGTGCCGCCCGGTCCACAGGTGCCCGACGACGGCGCCGTCCGCCACCGCCACCCGGAGCGCGGCGCCCTCGGTGGCGAGCCCGTCGGGCAGGTACTCCCGGTGGCCGGCCTCGGCCTTCGCCCTGGCCTGCTCCGGCGGGACGCCGCGTTCGGTCCAGCTGCGGACGTAGCCCTCCATCGACGCGGCCCGCCAGGGCCGGAACTCCGCCTCCGTCATGGGCCGGATCCGGAGGCCCGGGGGCAGCTCGGGGGCCTGTCCGAGCCGCTTGGCCATGTTCCGGCTGCGCTCGGTGTAGCCGAGGGCGGCGGCCAGGCGCAGGGCGACCGCCGCGTCCGCCGGGACGGAGATCAGGATCTGGTCGCAGCCCCAGCCCCGCAGGACCTCCTCGGCGGCGAGGGCGGCGACCGTGCCACGGCCGCGCCCCCGGTCGGCCTCGTGGATGCGCAGGGACCGGATCTCCCCCGCCCCCGGTCCGAACGCGGCCGATGTACCGAGCTCGACCGCGCCCACGGGCCGGCTGTTCACGCAGACGTCGTAAGTACGGAACTTGGCGCCGTCGGCGGCCTTCTGGAGCGGCCCGGACGGCCGCAGGGTGGTGGTCATCACCGGTGTTCTACCCGCCCGGGGCCCGCACATCATCCGGTTGGGCGCGGAGGCGGCTATATCTGTGCGGAGCGCTCGGCGAAGACCCGCATGGCCTTGGCGGTCACGGGGCCGGGGGCGCCCGGCAGGTCGCGGCCGTCGATCCGGTGGACCGCCTGGACGTCGCGGAGGGTGGAGGTCAGGAAGATCTCCTCGGCACGCTCGAGGGCGTCCATGGGCAGGTCGGTCTCCTGGGCGCCGGTCCATTCGACGGTCAGGGCGCGGGTGATGCCGGCGAGGCAGCCGGAGGCGAGGGGTGGGGTGTGCAGCTGGCCGTCCAGGACGACGAAGACGTTGGACCCGGTGCCTTCGCAGAGCCGGCCGACGGTGTTCGCGAAGAGTGCCTCCGAGGCCCCCCGCTCGTGGGCCTTCGCGAGGGCGACGACGTTCTCCGCGTACGAGGTGGTCTTGAGCCCGGCGAGCGCGCTGCGCTCGTTGCGGGTCCACGGGACGGTGATGACGGCGGTGGTGTCGGGGCGGGGCTTGGTCTCGCCGAGGGCGACGACGACGGTGGGGCCGGAGTCCCCCCGGTCGGAGCCGAGCGGGGAGAGCCCGCCGGTGTAGGTGATGCGCAGCCGGCCCAGCTCCATGGGGTTGGCCTCCAGGACGGCGGCGCAGGCCCGGCGGATCTCGTCGAGGTCCGGGTCGGGCAGGCCGAGGCCGCGCGCGGAGCGGGTGAGCCGGTCCAGATGGAGGTCGAGCGCGAAGGGCCGGCCGTGGACGGCCTTGAGCGTCTCGAAGATGCCGTCGCCGACGGTCAGCCCGTGGTCCAGTACCGACACCCTGGCGGCGTCCGCGTCGTGCAGTCCGCCGTTGACCCACAGCTTCATTTCCCGATGGTCCTTCCGCTCGCCTCGTACGTTCCCGACGCTACCGCGAGCAGCCGGGAGGCCTTCAGTTCCGTCTCCGCCCACTCCCGCTCGGGGTCGGATCCCCAGGTGATCCCTGCTCCGGTGCCGAAGCGCAGGACGCCCTCCGCCCGGTCGATCCAGAAGGTGCGTATGCCGACGGCCAGCTCGGCGGTGCGGCGGTCGGCGTCGACCCAGCCGATGCCGCCGCAGTACGGCCCGCGGGGGGCGGTCTCCAGCGCGTCGATGATCTTCAGGGCGCTGGACTTGGGCGCGCCGGTCACCGAGCCCGGCGGGAAGGCGGCGTCGAGGAGCTCCTTCCAGCCGGCCCCGGCGGCGAGCTCGCCGCGCACGGTGGAGACCAGGTGGACCAGGCCGGGGTGCGGCTCGATCACGCACAGCTCGGGGACGGTGACGGAACCGGTGGCGCAGACCCGTCCGAGGTCGTTGCGGACGAGGTCGACGATCATCACGTTCTCGGCGCGGTCCTTGTCGAGGAGGTCCTCGGCGGTCCTGCCGGTGCCCTTGATCGGGCCGGACTCCACGGTGCGGCCCTCTCGCCGCAGGAAGAGCTCGGGCGAGGCCGTGGCGATCTCCACGCCGTGCGCGGGCAGCCGAATCGTTCCGGCATAGGGGGCGGGGTTGCCCCGGGCCAGCAGCGCCGTGAGGGCCTCGACATCGGCCTCGGCGCCGCCGCCGGGGAGCGGCGCGGAGAGCACCCGGCAGAGATTGGCCTGATAGACCTCCCCGGCCGCGATGTGCTCGCGGATCCTGCGCACGCCCGCCGTGTACGCGGCGCGGTCGAGCGAGGACGTCCAGTCGCCCGGCGCGGGGCCGCGCCAGGCGCCGGGGACGGGTTCCGGCACCGGCGCCGGGCGGACGCCACCGAAGCGGGCGCAGGTCAGACGGCCTTCGAAGTCGGCGCAGACCGCCCAGAAGCCGGACGAGTCCAGGGCCTCGGGATCGCTGGTGACATCCCGCAGGTCGGTTGCGACGAGGCCGCCGAAGCGGGCCAGGGGAGCGAGGTGTGGCACGGATGTGAGTCTAGGGCGGAGGGCCGGTGGGACGCTTGGGGCTGGGGTCAGCGCAGCACGCTGGGCAAACGCGTTTTTGTACTGGCCCAGGAATCCGCTAGAGTTCAACACGTCGCCGGGACGCGCAAGCGAAACGGAAACGACAAGCGGACGTGGCTCAGTTGGTAGAGCATCACCTTGCCAAGGTGAGGGTCGCGAGTTCGAATCTCGTCGTCCGCTCGAAGTGGGGGATCTTCCCGAACCCCTGCACTCCGGGTGGAGTGGCCGAGAGGCGAGGCAACGGCCTGCAAAGCCGTCTACACGGGTTCAAATCCCGTCTCCACCTCCAAGGACGATTAGCTCAGCGGGAGAGCGCTTCCCTGACACGGAAGAGGTCACTGGTTCAATCCCAGTATCGTCCACTGATCCGCAAGGATCGGGTCCGCGAGGACCACGCGCGATTAGCTCAGCGGGAGAGCGCTTCCCTGACACGGAAGAGGTCACTGGTTCAATCCCAGTATCGCGCACGCAGTGCCCACGATCTTCGGATCGTGGTCCCGAGGACGATTAGCTCAGCGGGAGAGCGCTTCCCTGACACGGAAGAGGTCACTGGTTCAATCCCAGTATCGTCCACAGCCCGGAGCCCCCGGCCGCAGCTCGCGGCCGGGGGCTCCGTCGTTGCCCGGACTTCTCAGGACGAGAAGAGCATCCGGCCGAAGCTGCGGTGGTGGCCGTGGCCGTGGTGGCCGTGGTGCGGGGCGCCCCAGGCGGGGGCGGGCTGGGCCGGGTAGGCCTGCGGGGCCGGCGGCGCGGGCGGCGCCTGCTGCACCCACTGCGACTCCAGGCGGGTCAGCGCCTCGAGCTCCCCGTAGTCGAGGAAGATCCCCCGGCAGCCGCTGCACTGCTCGATCTGGACGCCATTGCGGTTGTACGTGTGCATGGGCGCATGGCACTTGGGACACTGCATGTCGGCTCAACTCCTCGCCGTTCGGATGGTGGTATCACCCTACGACGAGGGGGTCTGCTTCAACTCGGGTGGGAGTGTGGCGATTCGGGCACAAGCGTCGACGACGCTCAGCTCGACCTCGTCCAGCTCCCGATCCTCCGCGGTTGACTTGGCGACGGCGAGCGCCGCGGTCTGGACGGTCAGGGCCCGGGCGGGCACGTCGAGACGCGGCCACGGGTCTCCCGCGGGCGGCACGGCCGGACCGCCGGCCGCGCGGTAGGCACCGAGGAAACGGTCCCAGACGTCCGGGGGCAGCAGGCCGGACGCGTACCAGGCGGCGGGGCGGGCGAGGTCCCAGGCCGGGTCGCCCAGTCCCAGGTCGTCGACGTCTATCAGCAGCCAGGGGCCGCTGCCCGCGGGGTGGCGGACGAGCTGGCCGAGGTGGAGGTCGCCGTGGCAGAGGGCGCCCGCCACGGGCGAGGGCGCCTCGTCGCGGGCCCAGGCGGGCAGCCCCGCCCACGCGGCCAGCACGGGAGCGGTGGCGGGACGGTCACCGGCCGCCCGCATCCGGGCCACGGCCGCGGCCGCCTTCGCGGGCCCCCGCATGGCCGGCAACGGCCCGGGAAGCGCCCCGGGCGGTACGGCGTGGAGGCGGGCGAGCAGGGCCGCGGTCTCCTCCCAGGGGGCGGCGGAAGGGTCGTCGGGGTCGACGGGCGTCCCGTACGGCCAGGCGGTCACGGGACGGCCCCGCACGTCGCCGGCGGCCACCGGGAGGGGTGGCAGCAGGATCCCGGCGAGCCGCGGGTGCGCGGCGACGGCGAGCCGGACACGGTGGGCGGCGGGGTCCGTGCCGGGAGCGTGCGCCTTGGCGACGGCCCGCCCGTGCCGTACGACGGTCCCGTCGGCCCGGTCGGCCAGCACTCCCCCGGTCCGTCCACAGGCGGAGCACTCTCGGCGTGGCCCGGGCAGGTGCGCGGCCCGGCCGGCGACGGCGTCGAGCGCCCTGACGAGTGGCTCGGTCTCCTGCTGCACGCCCCGACCCTACGGCCCCTCACCAGGGCCCCGCGGCCGGGGACCGGAAACGGGCGGTCCCCGGGGAGGGGCCGCTGCCCGGGACACGCCGTCGGGCACGGAGGCTCCCGGCGGCCGCCCGGGAGAAGACAAAGCGGTGGCCGGTCAGCTCCCCAGCCGACCGGCCACCGCTGCCGTCCGCCGCACCCCCGTCCCCACGGGGTTGTTGGCCGGATGTCCCCGGCCCGGGCCGCTCTCCCGGGCCCGGGGCGCCGCTCAGCGCCCCAGCATCACGCCCACGGACGACGCCTGTGTCATCACTGCCTCCCAGCCGCCGAAGACGACCACCAGCAGTGCGGCCAGGGGAAGAACCATCGCCGTGGCCACCAGCGGGTGGCGCCGGCCGGACGGGCGGACGCCGAACGAGGCGGAAGCCTTCCGTCCCTGCGTGCGGATCATGGTCCGCGATGCCGTGTCCGCCATGGTTCCTCTCCTGTCGTGTCTGGCAGCGGCGGGCGTCCGGCCTCGGGGGACGAGTGCTGCACCCGCCGCTTGACCTCAACACTAGGGAAACGGCGGCCTCCGGGCGTCATGCCCGCGTACCGATTGGCGGGCCTCCCGGAGGATGAGCCACCACCCCGCGGCGTACTCCCCTGGGTGGAGACGCGGACCTAGGACTGGGGGACTTCCCCGAGGGGACGCTCCGAGGAGTCCTCCCTGGGTACGGGCTGCTCGACCAGGGCCAGTACGCGGTTGGCCATGAATCGGGCGGTCCGTACAACCGAGCCGTTCCGGGTGACTTCGCTCACTTCCACCACCCCCCTGCGGACCGCCGTCTCGACCCTGCGCCCCGCCCGGCTTGCCACCACTTCATACGTACGAGTCGTGTCACCGGCGTCCACGACTATCTCCACGCGGTCACCCTTCATTGATCCAACTCCCCCTTCTGCGACGGACCATTGGGAAATCGCACGGGCCAGGAGGCGTGGATCCGCCGCCCTCTGACCACTCCTCAAGTTTCCCACCCAGCACTGACAATCGACCGGGTCGTGAGGGCGCGGCCTATGAGCGTGCCGGGGCGCGGGTACGTAAGCTGTGCCACGTCAAACGGATAACCGCGGCTGCGGGGGTGGGGTCTCCCCACCGTAGGTAGGGGACGGACATGGCGATGATGCGGCTCCGGCGCGAGGATCCGCGTGTCGTCGGCTCGTTCAGGCTGCACCGGCGGCTGGGCGCGGGCGGCATGGGGGTCGTGTACCTCGGTTCCGACCGGCGCGGGCAGCGGGTCGCCCTGAAGGTGATCCGACCGGATCTCGCCGAGGACCAGGAGTTCAGGTCGCGGTTCGCCCGCGAGGTGTCCGCCGCGCGGCGGATCCGCGGCGGGTGCACGGCCCGGCTGGTGGCCGCCGACCTGGAGGCGGACCGTCCCTGGTTCGCCACGCAGTACGTGCCGGGGCCGTCGCTGCACGACAAGGTGGCCGAGGAGGGACCCCTGCCGGCCGCCGATGTGGCCGCGATCGGCGCGGCGCTCTCGGAGGGCCTGGTGGCCGTCCACGAGGCCGGAGTGGTGCATCGGGACCTGAAGCCGTCGAACATCCTGCTCTCCCCCAAGGGCCCGCGGATCATCGACTTCGGCATCGCCTGGGCGACCGGCGCGTCCACCCTCACGCATGTGGGCACGGCCGTGGGCTCCCCCGGTTTCCTGGCGCCCGAGCAGGTGCGGGGCGCGGTGGTCACGCCCGCGACGGACGTCTTCGCGCTGGGCGCCACGCTGGCGTACGCGGCGATGGCCGACTCACCCTTCGGGCACGGCAGTTCCGAGGTCATGCTGTACCGGGTGGTGCACGAGGAGCCGCAGCTGCACGGGGTTCCGGACGCGCTCGCCCCGCTCGTCCGGGCCTGTCTCGCCAAGGAGCCGGAGGAACGTCCCAGCACGCTGCAGCTGTCCATGCGGCTCAAGGAGATCGCCGCGCGGGAGGCCCAGGGCCTGCCGGACACCCGGCCCACGGTGCCGCGGCCCGACCACGGCGGGCACGACCGCACCACGGGGCGGCTGACGGAGCGCTACACGGAGCGCACGACCGAGCGGGCCGGGGACCGGTCCGCACAGGGACGTCCCCAGCGGACGCCGGCGCCCGGGCAGCGGACGGCGCCGGGCACCGCGGGATCGAGGCCGGGGACGAAGCCCGCGGGGCGTCCACGGGGCACGCGCGGCTCGTCGCCCCGCACCGGCGGAGGCCGTCCGGGCTCGCGGCCCGGCATCCGCACGTCGGGCGGCGGGCGCAGGCCGGCGAACCCGCGTCTGCTGCGCCAGCGGATCTTCGTCTTCGTCGTGGTGACGCTGATCGTGCTGCTGGGCATCGCGGCGGCGCAGGGGCTGCAGGGCTAGGGCGTGTTCCGGAGGTAGCGTCGATCGCCCGGAGGGCGGGGCTCCGGCCGGACGGGACTTTCGAAACGCGCCCGAGGGCGCTTCTTGGGGGCACCTCCCGTGCCCGCGGGACCGCGGAGACAGGGGCGCGACCGACGACAACGCGGCGGTCGCGCGTGCCGGGGCTCGCGAGCCCCAGCAGGGTCCGC